>JAICMG010000004.1 GCA_025929365.1 Frankiaceae bacterium | reverse complement strand
GTGATCGCCGGCGACGGCATCGGTCCCGAGGTCGTCGCCGAGGGGCTGAAGGTCCTCCGCGCTGCCGTAGAGCCTGACGGCGTGAAGGTCGAGACCACCGACTACGACCTCGGTGCCGCGCGCTGGCACCGTACCGGCGAGACATTGCCGGACAGCGTTCTGGAGGAGCTCCGCGGCCACGACGCGATCCTGCTCGGCGCGGTCGGCGACCCGACGGTCCCATCAGGGGTTCTCGAGCGAGGCCTGCTGCTCAAGCTGCGGTTCGCGTTCGAGCACGCCGTCAACCTGCGGCCGGTCAAGCTCTACCCAGGCGTCAGCACCCCACTGGCCGGTGTCGAGCCCGGCGACATCGACATGGTCGTCGTACGGGAAGGCACCGAGGGTCCCTACGTCGGCGTCGGCGGTTCGATGCGGCACGGCACACCCAACGAGGTCGCCAACGAGGAGAGCGTCAACACGAGGTACGGCGTCGAGCGCGTCGTGCGGGATGCGTTCGCCCGCGCTTCGGCGCGGCCGCGCAAGAAGCTGACCCTCGTGCACAAGACCAACGTGCTGGTGCACGCCGGCGGGTTGTGGCAGCGCACTGTCGACGACGTCGCACCTGAGTTTCCTGACGTCGCCGTCGACTACGCGCACGTCGACGCGGCCTGCCTCTACTTCGTCACCCAGCCGCAGCGCTTCGACGTGGTGGTGACCGACAACCTGTTCGGCGACATCGTCACTGACCTGGGTGCCGCCATCGCCGGCGGCATCGGGCTTGCCGCGAGCGGCAACCTCAACGTGGATGGCACTGCCCCGAGCATGTTCGAGCCGGTGCACGGCAGCGCGCCCGACATCGCCGGGCAGAGCCTGGCCGATCCAACTGCCACCGTCTTGTCAGTCGCGATGCTGCTGGACTCGATCGGGCTGGGCGATGCGGGCAAGCGCGTGGAAGCCGCCGCCGCCGGCGATCTCGCTGAGCGCGGCTCGGCCGAGCGCAGTACGACCGATATCGGGGATGCGATCACTGCGCGGCTGACCTAATCTCGGATCATGGGGCTTGATTTCAGCGTTGAGCAGACGCCGCATCCGACCTCACCCGAGCGTCTTGCCGAGATCCTCGCGGTGCCCGGGTTCGGCAAGCACTTCACCGACCACATGGTCACGGTCGAGTGGACGCCTGACTCCGGCTGGCACAACGCGCGGGTACGTCCGTACGGGCCACTGACGCTCGATCCGGCAAGCCATGTCTTCCACTACGGCCAGGCGATCTTCGAGGGTTTCAAGGCCTACCGGCAGCCCGACGGCGGCATCGCGACCTTCCGTCCGGCCTTCAACGGCGAGCGCTTCAACCGATCGGCACATCGACTCGCGCTGCCCGAGCTGGCGGTCGACGACTTCGTTGCCGCCTCCGACCGGCTTGTCTCGCAGGACGCGGCGTGGGTGCCGGACAGCGACGACGCGAGCCTGTATCTGCGCCCGTTCATGATGGCGACCGAGGTGGGCCTGGGCGTGAAACCTTCCGGCCACGTGACCTTCCTGGTCATCGCATCGCCGGCCGGCCCGTACTTCGCGTCGGGGGCGAAGCAGGTGACGATCTGGCTGTCCGAGGACTACACCCGCGCAGCGCCCGGTGGCACCGGAGCGGCGAAGTGCGGGGGCAACTACGCGGCGAGCCTGCTCGCTCAGCAGGAGGGCATCGCCAACGGCTGCGAGCAGGTCCTCTTCCTCGACGCCGTTGAGCGCCGATGGGTCGAGGAGCTCGGTGGGATGAACCTCTGGTTCGTCCAGGACGACGGCACGCTCGTCACTCCCGAGCTCACCGGCACGATCCTCGAAGGCGGGACTCGTGACGCGCTGAAGACGCTGGCCGCCGAGCTCGGCCACGAGGTGGAGGAGCGCCGGGTCGACATCGACGAGTGGCGCAAGGGCGTCGACACCGGCCAGATCACCGAGGTCTTCGCGTGCGGGACGGCGGCGGTCATCGTCCCGATCGGCACGCTGAAGTGGCACGGCGGGGAGGTCAGCTCGCCTGCCGAAACCCCGGTCGCGACGAAGCTTCGTTCGGCGCTGATCGACCTGCAGTACGGCCGTACGCCGGACAACCACGGCTGGATGCACCGCGTCGTGGAGCCCGGCTCAGGTTTGTGAACTGCTGTCCGGATCCTGGACCGGCTAACGGTTCACAAATCGGGCGTCGGCTTGACCGAAGGGCGCAACCTGTCGAACACTGGTGATGTGACGCACTTCGCCACGATTATTTGTGAGCGCGTCGGCTAGCGACATCAGCCGACGCGCAACCCCCGCTGCCCTTTGTAGGGCCGGGGGTTTTTGTTTGGAAAAAACTCAGTGTTGGACCCGAAACCGAACCGAAGGATGACGCCGGTGGCACTCACCGACCTGCACGTCTACGACACGACGTTGCGTGACGGCTCGCAGATGGAAGGCCTGTCGCTGTCCGTCGACGACAAGCTCGCGGTCGCCGCGCACCTCGACTCGCTGGGCGTCGGATTCATCGAGGGTGGCTGGCCGGGCGCCAACCCCAAGGACGAAGCATTCTTTCGTCGGGCGGCAGCGGGTGAGCTGACCCTCAACAACGCGACCCTCGCGGCGTTCGGAGCGACTCGCAAAGCGGGCGCCGTCGCTGCGGACGACCCGCAGGTCCGTGCCCTCGTCGACGCGCAGACGCCGGTGGTCACGCTGGTCGCTAAGTCGCACACGGGTCACGTCGAGCGGGCGCTGCGGACGACGCTCGAGGAGAACCTCGCGATGGTGCGGGACACCGTGACGTTCCTTCGAGGTGAAGGCCGGCGGGTGTTCCTCGACGCGGAGCATTTCTTCGACGGCTACCACCTCGATCGCGACTACGCGCTCGCGGTTGTGGCGGCGGCGGCCGAGGCCGGGGCGGAGGTCGTTGCCCTGTGCGACACCAACGGCGGCATGTTGCCGACGCGGCTGGCCGATGTCGTGAGCGAGGTCGTGGCGTGGATGGGTCATCCCGAGACCCGCGTCGGGATCCACGCCCACGACGACACCGCGTGCGCGGTCGCGAACTCGCTGGCCGCCGTACAGGCCGGCGCGACGCACGTGCAGGGCACTGCCAACGGGTACGGCGAGCGCGCCGGAAACGCCGACCTCTTCTCGATCGTCGCCGGGCTCGAGCTCAAGCTCGACCTCCCGGTCCTGCCCGATGGGGCAATCTCAGAGCTGGTCCGGGTCAGCCACGCAATCGCGGAGCTGGCCAACATCGCGCCGGATGACCACCAACCGTGGGTCGGCGCGAGTGCATTTGCCCACAAGGCAGGACTGCACGCCTCGGCCCTCAAGGTCGACCCGGACCTCTATCAGCACACCGATCCCGCGCTCGTCGGAAACGACATGCGGGTGCTGGTGTCAGAGCTCGCCGGGCGGGCGAGCGTCGAGCTCAAGGCCCGAGAGCTCGACATCGAGGTCGACCGCGAGGTCGTCGGCCGGGTGATCGACCGGGTGAAGAAGATGGAGGCGGAGGGGTACTCGTTCGAGGCGGCGGAGGCGTCGTTCGAGCTGATGCTGCGCGAGGAGGTCGAGGGGAAGCGCTCCCGGCCTTTCGTCCTCGAGTCCTACCGGGTGATCACCGACAGCCGTGAGGACGCCGGCGGCACATCAGAGGCAAGCGTGAAGCTGTTCGTCGGCGAGGAGCGGATCGTCGAGACCGGCGAAGGGAACGGTCCGGTCAACGCGCTCGACATGGCGCTGCGCAAGGCGCTCGAGCGCTTCTACCCGCAGCTGGGCAAGCTCGAGCTGGTCGACTACAAGGTGCGCATCCTCGAAGGCGCGCACGGCACGGGCGCGATCACCCGGGTCCTCGTGCGCACCTCGGACGGTGCGCGGGAGTGGGACACCGTCGGCGTCGACGAGAACGTCATCGCGGCGTCGTGGCAGGCCCTGGACGACGCCTACACCTTCGGGTTGCTGATCTCGCGTTAGTAGTGGACGGACGCCGCCCGCGCGCCGCGATGCCAGATCCGTCCGCCGTCGTACGACGCGTAGCGGCGGGTGGGGACATTGCCGGACCGATCCGGGTTGCCGGTAGCGCGCACGACCAGATGGCCCGAGCGCACCGCCGCTGAGTACACGCCGGCAGGGAAGTCCGCCTTGTACCAGTGCGCGCCGCGGTCCGTCGTGGTCTTCACGAAGTTGCCGCCGCGGCCCCAAGCCATCAATGTCGAGTGGCCGAGTGCGGCAAGGCGCGTGGTGACGTCGGGGGCATCCGCCGCTGCGCGGTAGAACAGCGGCCCGTCGATGCGCCAATGCGTGCCGCCATCCGTGGAGATCACCGGGTAGACGCTTCCGGCGAGTGAGCCGCGGTCGCCGAGACCCGCGCGCGTGGCCCCGCCGAGGGAGACCTTCTGCGTGACGTCCGCGGCCTTGACGGCGGTGCCCCGGGCAAGCGCCGCGAAGTCGTTGCCCGTCATCGGCGTGGAGTGAATCGTGGCCGGGAATGCGGTTGCGGTGGTCGCCACCGCCGGCGCCGCGGCGAGCAGGGTGGCGGCGACTGCCGTTGGCGCGGCCAGGTAGCGGCGCAATCCGTGGGTTGCCATGTGGCACCTCCAATGTCTGTGGGTGAGACGCGGTCCTGATGCGTTCGGTTTACTGAGGATGTGGGTGACATGCGCTACCGCAGGCTGGGCAACTCTGGATTGTCGGTGTCGGTCGTCGGGCTGGGGTGCAACAACTTCGGCCGGCGCATCGGTCTCGACCAAACGCGCGCCGTTGTCCATGCCGCGCTCGATGCCGGGATCACGCTGTTCGACACGGCGGACATCTACGGCGAGTCCGAGGACTTCCTCGGCGAGGTGCTCGGTTCGGCGCGCGCGGACATCGTGCTCGCGACGAAGTTCGGCATGGACATGCAGGGCCAGCTCGGACCGGACTGGGGCGCCCGTGGCTCGCGCCGCTACATCCGCAAGGCGATCGAGTCGTCGTTGCGGCGGCTGCGTACCGACTGGGTCGATCTCTACCAGCTTCATGCGCCCGATCCGTCGACCCCGATCGAGGAGACGCTCGCTGCGCTCCAGGAGCTCGTGGGTGAAGGCAAGGTGCGCTACATCGGCTGCTCGAACTTCGCGGCGTGGCAGCTCGCGGATGCAGACTGGACCGCCCGTTACCGCGGTGCGTCACGGTTCATCAGCGCGCAGAACCACTACAGCCTGGTCGAACGTGACGTCGAGCGGGAGCTCGCGCCTGCGTGTGAGCACCTTGGTGTCGGGATTCTGCCGTTCTACCCGCTGGCCAACGGGCTGCTGTCGGGCAAGTACCGGCGGGGTGAGGACGCCCCGGAAGGAACCCGCCTCGCGATGCGGCCCGAGTGGCTGACGGACCGGCGCTTCGACAGGGTCGAGGCGTTGGAGGCGTACGCCGAGGAGCGCGGCCGTTCGTTGCTCGACGTCGCGATCGGCGGGTTGGCCGCTCAGCCGGCGGTGGCATCCGTGATCGCCGGCGCGACGAAGCCGGAGCAGGTGGCGGCGAATGCCGCCGCGGGAGAGTGGGTGCCGACCGCCGAGGACCTGAAGGCACTCAATAAACTTCGCTGAGTGCGTATTGCCAGGTTCTCCCACGACGGCGACGTGTCGTTCGGCGTGGTCGAGGGCGACACCATCGCGCAGATCACCGCGCACCCGTTCGCGCCGGTGGAGTTCACGGGGGGACGAGCGCCGCTGTCCGCGGTGAAGCTGCTGGCTCCAGTGCTACCGAGCAAGGTCGTCGCGATCGGCAAGAACTACGCCGAGCATGCAGCGGAGATGGGCGGCGACGTGCCGGAGCGGCCGCTGATCTTCCTGAAGCCGTCGACGGCGGTCGTTGCTTCCGGCGACGACATCGCGTCACCACCGTCCTCGGAGCGCGTGGACTACGAAGGCGAGCTGGCCGTGGTGATCAGCCGGCTGTGCCGTGATGTGCCCGAGGAGCGCGCGATGGACGTCGTACTCGGCTACACCTGTGCCAACGACGTCACTGCACGGGACCAGCAGAAGGCGGACGGTCAGTGGTCGCGGGCGAAGGGCTACGACACCTTCTGCCCGCTCGGCCCGTGGATCGAGACCGAGCTCGACCCGAGTGACCTTCGGATCACGACGCGGCTGAACGGTGAGCTGAAGCAGGACTCGCGGACCTCCAAGATCGTGCACAAGGTCCCGTCGCTGATCGCCTACATCACCTCGTGCATGACGCTGCTTCCCGGCGACGTGATCCTCACCGGCACTCCGGAGGGCATCGGGCCGATGCAGGTGGGCGATGAGGTCGAGGTCGAGATCGAGGGGATCGGCGTGCTGTCGAATCCGGTCGTTGCCCGATGACGGTGCGGCTGCGCGTCGCGCCGTCGCCGACGGGCGATCCGCACGTCGGTACGGCGTACATGTCGCTGTTCAACCTCGCGTTCGTGCGGCGCGAGGGCGGTGCGTTCGTGCTGCGGATCGAGGACACCGACCGGGCGCGGCTCAACGAGGGCAGCGAGCAGCAGATCTACGACACGCTGCACTGGCTCGGGCTGGACTGGGACGAGGGACCGGACATCGGCGGGCCGTTCGCGCCGTACCGGCAGTCGGAGCGACTGGAGACCTATCGCCCGGTGGTCGAGGCGCTGCTCGAGAGCGGCCGGGCCTATCACTGCTGGTGTTCGCCGGCGCGGCTGACGGAGATGCGGGAGGCACAGCAGAAGGCGAAGCAGCCGACCGGCTACGACCGGCTGTGTGTGGGCAAGACGCGCGAGGAGCGGGCGGCGCTGCCGGGCTTCTCGGAACAGCCCGTGGTGCGGATGCTCATTCCCGACGATGCGCCCCTGTCGTTCGCCGACCTGATTCGCGGTGAGGTCAATGCGCCGCGGCCGGACGACCAGGTGCTGATGAAGACCGATGGGTTTCCGACGTACCACCTGGCGAACGTCGTGGATGACCACGAGATGGGGATCACGCACGTCGTGCGTGGTGAGGAGTGGATCGCGTCAACGCCGAAGCACATCCTGCTTTATGACTGGATGGGCTGGGAGCGGCCGCAGTTCGCGCACATGCCGCTGCTGCGCAACACCGACAAGTCGAAGATCTCCAAGCGGAAGAACCCGGCGGCGCGGCTCACGTGGTTCGTGGAGCAGGGCTTCCTGCCGGAGGCGCTACGGAACTTTCTCGCGCTGATGGGCTATTCGCTGCCCGACGGGCAGGAGGTGTTCAGCTTCGAGGAGATGGTGGCGTCGTTCGACTGGTCGCGGGTCAACCCGGTGGGGCCGGTGTTCGACGTCGACAAGCTGCGCTGGCTGTCGGGCCACTACATCCGCGAGCTGCCGGTCGAGGAGCTTGCGTCGCGGCTTGTCGCGTTCATGGGCATCGACGGTGCCGCGGCTGATGTCGTCACGCGCGCGACTCCGCTGGTGCAGGAGCGGGTGTCGACGCTGCTCGAAGCGGCCGGCATGGTCGGCTTCCTGCTCGACGACCGGTTCGCGATGGATCCGGAAGCCGCAGCCAAACAGCTCGGCCATGACGCGCGCCCGGTGTTGGAGGCGGCGCGCGGCGCGCTTCACGACCTCACCTCCTTCGACACCGCGGCGATCGAGGCCGCGTTGCGAGCGGCGTTGGTCGACGGTCTGGGCCTGAAGCCGAAGCACGCGTTCGGGCCGATCCGGGTTGCGGTGACCGGAAGCACGGTGTCGCCACCGCTGTTCGAGTCGATCGAGCTGTTGGGCAGGGACCGCACGCTGGTGCGGCTGGAGTCGGCCCTGAACTGAGCCGAAATCGACGCCGTTCGACCTGGGCTAAACTCATCGACGGCCCGCTGCCAGCGGGCCACAAGTGCCATTGGGGTATGGGGTAATTGGCAGCCCGACTGGTTCTGGCCCAGTTAGTCTAGGTTCGAGTCCTGGTACCCCAGCGACTCAGATTTTGTGTCGAGGTCCCGTCGTCTAGCGGCCTAGGACACCGCCCTCTCAAGGCGGCGGCGCGGGTTCAAATCCCGTCGGGACTACGTAGATCGATTTACTCTAGTTTAGGAAGTAGGCCAGGGGCGTACGTCTCGAGCAGTTCGATTGCCCACTCGATCTTGTCTTCGATCCGCTGTCCCTTTGGCTGCCACCGTGACCAGAGCTCGAGGTTCGATAGGCGGTTGTCGAGCCGCTGCCCATTCTTGTGATGGACAGACTCGGTGTTCGACAGCGACCTGCCGAGATGCCTCGCCATCACTAGCCGGTGCTCACCGATCGCGTGCTCGCCGTTGGATAGATGCCTTTCATCTCGTGGCACAGGAACTATGCGGTATCCGTGGCTGATGTAACCGGTACCGCCGTTCGTGCTGCGGATTGGGTCCTCGGCTCGAAGGTCGCCGTGCCTTCGCTGTCGATTGCGATGGCTGCGGCAAAGTTGGTTCGACACAGCCAACCGGTCGCAGCCACTGGCCTCGCAGACCCCGTTGATGCGTCGTCCGACGGGACGATCCTCCTCGACGTCGCCTTTGCGCAGAAAGCGTTGGAGGTGCGCGTGGCACCACCCGTGTGCCTCTGCGCGGCGGATGCAACCGGGAACCGAACATTCTGACATCGCGGCCTCCGCGACCATGGTCGCGGTGAGGTACGACGAAAAGCGTTGCAAACTAAGGGGTTGTGGATACGAGATGACGATCCACAGATTGCGGGCGGCCTATCGACGGGAGGGGTACGGATCCTGCACCGAGTCGCCGCCGGTGATCGTCTCGTACAGGCCGTTGCCGCACTTCCGACACGGCGGCAGGTGTTTGATCGACTGCACCTGCTCGTCGTAGCCGCACTCGGTGCAGCGATAGGTACCGGCGGAAACGTCACTGCCTGATGGCACAGGATCTGCCATGGGTTCACTCGTCGCGATGTCGCCTACAGCTCGCAAATGCCCGACGCAGCCGCGGATGCACGCCCCGCGACGATCAGTGACGATCGGATGCGGTCAGAACCGCTGCTGATCGATCGCGGCGCCGCCGAGGCGCTCCCACACCTGCTGCAGGTTGTCGAAGCGGTCGCCGGCGGGCAGCGACGTCAACCGCTCGAGGATGGCGTCGGGCGCGTGGTTGGCCTTCTCCGTGGCGACCAGCGCCGAGCCGGTCGCGGGATAGGTCGAAGGATTGAGATAGCTGGCGAGCTCGGCGCGCGCGTCGACGTCGGTGCGTGCACCGGCTTCGAGGCTCGCCTCGGGCTGGTCCTCGCCGGACGGCTCCGGCGACTTCCATTCTTCGGCGTGTGTGTCATGACCGCTGCGCACGAGGCCATCGGTCGCGTGTTTCAGCTCGTCGTCGACTCGGCTGTTGACCTTGTCGCTCGCTCGTTCCACGGCTTGGGTATATCCAGTGTTCGCATCGGTACGCCGCCGGGCCCGCCGTTACCGGCCGCGGGGCACTGTTGGCCCGATCAGACTGCGGCCGATGCGGGGGTGGTCGCGGCCAACCTTGTGTAGACGACGACATTCGACAAGTAGTGGCCGGTGTGATGATCGAACGCGCCGCCGCAGGTCACTAGCTGCAGGGCACTGAAGCGGTGTGATCCGTATACCCGTCGAGCCGGAAATTGTGCCTTCGGGTAGATCGCGACCGCCTCCACCACAAACCGAGTGACGGCACCGTCGGCGAGAGTGACCACGACTCGGTCACCGGCGCGGAGGTCGCCGAGCCGGAAGAAGACCGCCGGGCCACGGTAGGAGTCGACGTGTCCGAGGATCACGGCCGATCCGAGTTGGCCGGGGGTCGGGCCCAGCCGAAACCAGCCTGGCTGCCGAAAGTCAGTGGGAACCTGGACGGTGCCGTCAGCGTTGAGGCCGAGCCTTGACAGCGACGTGGCGACCTTGATGGCGGGGATGCGCAGCCGCACCGGGATCGACCGCGACACCTTGAGCCTGGGTGATCCGGAGGGCGGATGCAGCTTGCCCGCCGAGCGGGGCGGCACCGGTGGCCCGGTCGAATGGCGGAGGACGCCGCGAATCCCGGCGACGAACAAGTTCGTCGCGAGGATCAGCAGCGCCGTTGCGAGCAGCCACGATCGGCGGGCGGTCATGCCGGGACGGCGGATCCTCTGCGCCGACGAATCGCCTGGCCCGCTGCAGCGCCCGAGCCGAGCAGCGCGATCGCGCCGGCCGCGATCAAGGGGCCGCTGTTTCCGTCGTTCCTCGGCGCCGCGCCTCCGGCTCCGGTCTGGGGGAAGCCGGGCGGGATCGCGCCGGGGGTACGGGATCCGCCCGTGCCCGTCGGGGTGGGGACGCCCGTCCCCGGTGATGTCCCGCCTGGGGCACCCGGCTTCGCCGTTCGGGGCGGAGCCGTGGATGCCTTGTGGGTCCTGGTCGGGCCCGGGCCCGCGAGGACCGTGCCGTTCCCGGTCGGGGCCGGACCCGCGGTCGTGGTGCGACTCGGGCTAGGGCGCGCCGTCGCGGACGTGGACGGACGGACCGTCGGCCCGGCACCGGCTCCGCCGGAAGCAGTGGTCGACGGGCTCGTGGACGACGTGGGCCGCGCCGTTGACGTCGCGGTCGCCGAGTGGGACGCGGTTGGTGACGGCGAGCGGGACGTCGACGCTGACGACGACGGCGGGGTGACAGCGGCAGCGCAGCCAGGGCGGGTGATCGTGTTGGTGTCGAGGCTCACCTGCCCGTTTCGCGCAAGAACCCGACCCGACACCGTCGTACCCGTCTGCACGCTCGCCGAGGTCAGCGCCAGGACGCTTCCCACGAAGCTGGTGTTGGTGCCGAGGGTCGCCGAACTGCCGACCTGCCAGAACACATTGCACGCCTGCGCCGAGCCGATCACATTGACCGTGCTGTTCGAGGCGGTGGTAAGCATCGAGCCGACCTGGAAGATGAAGACGGCGCTGGAGTCGCCGTGGGCATCCAGCGTGACGGTGCCAGTCAACCCCAGCGCCCCGGCGGCCTTGTAGACACCCGGCGCGAGGGTCTGCCCGCCGAGATCGGTCGACACCGCCGTAGCAGGTGTCCGACCAGCGGCATCGTTGTACGCCGTCGTGAGATCCGACTGCGCCTGCAGCGCGACGGCGTCGGCGGCGTGCTGGGTTCCGTTGACGACGATGCCGGGCGGGAAGCCGGTGACAGCCGTCCCCGGGCTGACCCCGAGATCACCGGAGATCACCGACGCTCCGGTGTTGGTGACGGTCTGACCTGCCAGCACCGCGAACGAGGTCGCGGTCCCCAGCCCGACCGAGCTCTGCGCGGCCGAAGCCGGAGCGATGTTCACGAGGCCGTCGACAAGCAGTGCCGCTCCGACAGCGCCGGTGACCACTGCGGTGAGCATCCAACGTCGGACTCTGCTCCGACGCCTCATGATCGCGACTGCACTGTGATTGAGCGTCGCGTCGTGCCGACACGCGTCGATACGGGGAAGATCCGAGTCATTTGTCTCGCCGCCCTAAGGGCATAGGTTGAGAAGCCAGCGGCGAGGGAGCGCGAAGTCCAGACGGATCCGCGCCTGCAGTAGGAACATTGTCGCACGGATTGGTGCAGCGACTGTCGCTAGCCGCTAATCGCTTTGGTGAGCTCCTCGGCGGCCTTCGTCACGGCCTCGGCGTGGAGCTTGCCCGGTGTTCTCGTCAGTCGGTCGATAGGTCCCGACACCGACACCGCCGCGACGACCTTCCCCTCGGCGTCGAACACCGGCGCGGAAACCGACGCGACGCCGGCCTCGCGCTCTCCGACACTGGCGGCCCAGCCGCGGCGTCGTACTGCACTCAATCCGGCGGGGGAGAACTTCGCCTGCTTTGCGATCGAGGAGACATCTGCAGCTGACTCCCAAGCGAGCAGGACCTGCGCGGCTGACCCTGCCGTCATCGGAAGGTCCGCGCCAACCGGCACGGTGTCGCGCAACCCGCTGGTCCGCTCGGCGGCGGCGACACATCGCCGGAAATCGCCGACTCGGCGATATAGCTGCGCACTCTCGTTGGTGCTCGCCGACAGCCGCTCCAGCACACTCTCCGCGGCGCGCAGCAAGGGATCGACACGACCCGCTGAGGCGAGGTCGTACAGGTGCGACCCCAGCGCGAAGCGGCCCTCGCCGTCACGCTCGACCAACCCATGCACCTCGAGCGCAACGGCCAGCCGGTACGCCGTCGCGCGCGACAGCCCGGTGCGCCCGACAAGGTCGGCCAGCGACGCCGGCCCGGCCCGGAGGCAGTCGAGGACGACAACTGCCTTGTCAAGCACGCCGACGCTGCTACGCTGTGTCACATATCAATACTTGCATCCCATATAATGAGACGCAAGTCATGAGACACCGAGGAGCAGCGATGGCCCGCACCGAGTCCGCAAGGACTGTGTCCGCCAGGACAATGGCCGAGAAGGTCTGGGACGCCCACGTCGTACGCCGCACCGACGGCGAGCCCGATCTCCTCTACATCGACCTGCACCTCATCCACGAGGTCACCAGCCCGCAGGCCTTCGACGGTCTGCGCAACACCGGGCGCACGGTACGGCGCCCCGACCTCACCATCGCCACCGAGGACCACAACGTCCCCACGACGTCAGGTCCGATCGAGGACCCGGTCAGTCGCGCGCAGGTCGACGCGCTGCGCCGCAACTGCGAAGAGTTCGGCATCCGCCTGCACCCGATGGGCGACGCGAGCCAGGGCATCGTGCACGTCATCGGCCCGCAGCTCGGCCTCACCCAGCCCGGCATGACCGTCGTCTGCGGCGACAGCCACACCAGCACGCACGGCGCGTTCGGCGCGCTCGCGTTCGGCATCGGCACCAGCGAGGTCGAGCACGTGCTCGCCACCCAGACGCTTCCGCTGCAGCGGCCGAAGACGATGGCGATCGAGGTCGAAGGCGCCCTGCCGCCAGGGGTCAGCGCCAAGGACCTCGTCCTCGGCATCATCACCCAGATCGGCACCGGCGGCGGCCAGGGTCACATCGTCGAGTACCGCGGCGAAGCCATCCGCGGCCTGTCGATGGAAGGCCGCATGACGGTTTGCAACATGTCGATCGAAGCCGGCGCCCGGGCCGGCATGATCGCGCCGGACGAGACGACCTTCGACTACCTCAAGGGCCGCGTCCATGCCCCGCAGGACTGGGAGGCCGCCGTCGCAGCATGGCGGGAGCTCGCAACCGACGAAGGGGCCACCTTCGACAAGGTCGTGAAGGTCGACGCGGGCAAGCTGTCGCCCTGGGTGACGTGGGGGACCAACCCCGGTCAGGGCGCGGCGCTGTCCTCATCCGTCCCGGAGCCGCGCGACGCCGCCGACGAGCGCGCGCTGGAGTACATGGGCCTGACCGCCGGTACGCCGCTGCGTGACGTCGCGGTCGACACCGTCTTCATCGGCTCCTGCACCAACGGCCGGCTCGAAGACCTCCGCGCCGTCGCAGAAGTCCTGAAGGGACGCAAGGTCGCCGACGGCGTGCGAGTCCTCATCGTCCCCGGCTCCGTCGCCGTCAAGGAAGCTGCCGAAGCGGAAGGTCTGGGCGACGTGTTCGAGGCCGCCGGCGCGCAGTGGCGTGGCGCCGGCTGCTCGATGTGTCTCGCGATGAACCCCGACAAGCTCGCGCCGGGCGAGCGCAGCGCGTCGACGTCGAACCGCAACTTCGAAGGCCGGCAGGGTCCCGGCGGTCGCACCCATCTCGTCTCACCCGCGGTCGCCGCTGCTACCGCCGTCACCGGCCGCCTGACCGCTCCCGCGGACCTGTAGAGAAGGAAAAATCCATGGAGAAGTTCACGGTTCACACCGGCCGCGCCGTCCCGCTGCGTCGCAGCAACGTCGACACCGACCAGATCATCCCCGCGGAATACCTCAAGCGCGTCACGCGTAGCGGTTTCGAGGACGGCCTGTTCAGCGCGTGGCGCAACGACCCGTCGTTCGTCCTCAACGACAGCCGGTACGACGGTGCGACGGTCCTCGTCGCCGGCCCTGACTTCGGCACCGGATCCTCACGTGAACACGCCGTGTGGGCGCTGCAGGACTACGGATTTCGCGCCGTCATCTCGCCGCGGTTCGCCGACATCTTCCGCGGCAACGCGTTGAAGGGCGGCCTGCTGCCGGTACAGCTCAGCGAGTCCGATGTCGCCGCACTCCAAGACCTCGCGGAGTCCGATCCCGCCGCCGAGATCACCGTGGATCTCGATGCGAGGGAGGTCCGCGCACCGGGCCTCACTGTCAGCTTCGACATCGATGACTACACCCGCTGGCGGCTCATGGAAGGGCTCGATGACATCGGTCTGACCCTGCGCCACACCGACGACATCGCGGCATTCGAGGCATCTCGGCCCGCCCGAATGCCCGTGACTCAATAAAAAAGTGTGGCGACACAACAAGAAAGTCACCCGGAATCGTTGTGCGACGCCCGATTTCGCCCTAGCGTCCGCGTGAAGTCGAGGGCGGTCCTCGACACGAACTGCGGAGGGTGCAAGTGAACAGGGCCGAACTGATCGACTCGATTCGCGACCGGCTTGGCGCGTCCAAGTCGGACGCCGAGAACGCCGTGGACGCGGTGCTCGACACCATTCAGCGGGCGGTTGCGGCAGGCGAACGCGTCGCGATCACCGGCTTCGGTGTATTCGAGCGGGTCGACCGCGCCGCGCGGACCGGACGTAACCCGCGCACCGGCCAGGCCGTCAAGGTGAAGGCCACCTCGGTGCCGAAGTTCCGCCCGGGCACGCAGTTCAAGGGTGTCGTGAGCGGGACCATCAAGCTCGGCAAGGTTGCCGACGCGGCAACCAAGGCCGCGGCCAAGTCGACCGCCTCGACGGCTCGTAGCGCGGGCAAGACGGCCGCCGCGGGTCCGCGCAAGGCCGCAACGGCCGCCAAGAAGGCTGCGCAGAAGGCTGCCAAGGCGCCGGCCAAGAAGGCACCGGCGAAGAAGGCGCCCGCAAAGAAGACCGCCAAGAAGGCGCCCGCGAAAAAGCGCTGACAACTCAGCGTTCTACGCCGGGTCGGGGAAGGTCGGGATCATCACCGACCGAACCGACCCGGCGTCGTCGTATCCGAGCCGCACTCGCTGCCCCGGTCGCAAGAATCGCAATCCCGACCGCGCGAAGGCCTTCGCGTCGAAGCTGACGACGGCGCCGTCATCGAGCAGTACGTCGCCGGCGCCGGTCTCCGCATCGAAGCTGCGGACGGTTCCCTGCCGGTCCGAGGTCACCTCAAAGCCCTTCGGCGACGGGCAGGTCGGCGAGCGCCCGCCGAGTTGCCTCGCCGACGCCAAGGTCCACCACGCCGCTCAGCGCGTCGACGGTGTCGACGTCACGCCGCACGGATTCGGGCGCCACCTCCGTGAGGTCCACCGCACCCGCCGCGATGTGCGCGGCCAGTGAGGCGACCCCGAAGCGGGGCGCGAAGTGCGCTGCCGTCCGCGCGCACAGCAGCGTGGTCCCGGTCCCCGACAGATCGCCGACAACTGCCAGGTCGTGGTCGGCAGCGCGGCTCAACACGACCTCGAGATCCTCGGCCCGCAGCGACGGAAGGTCCGACGCGAGCGCCCCGACGTGACGATCTGCGGCCAGTGCGACGCCGTGCACCAGCGCCGCGTTCAGCCCAGCGTCCGGTGTGTCCGCCACGACCCGTGCACCGACCGGCGTGAGCGCGTCGCGCGCCTGCGCGTCGTCCGTCACGACGATCACCGCCGCGACGCCCCGGCAGGCGAGTGCCGCCACCACCGTGTCGACCGCCATCGCGATCGCCAGCCGCGCACGAGACGTCGCGTCGAGCCCGAGCCGGGTTTTGGCGTTTTCCACCCGCTTGACCGGGACGACCAGCGACCACCGGTCGGCGAGCTCGGACATGTCTGGCATCCTCGCAGGGGTGCGATACGGGCGGCTGGGGTTTTGGTATCGCCTAGTCGTGGTCGTCATTCGACCATTGCTCTCGATCACCACCATCCGTGACTGGCGTGGTCAGGAGCGGATCCCGCGAACCGGCGGTGTGATTCTCGCTGCCAACCATGTCAGCTACGTCGATCCCCTCACGCTGGGGCTCTACGTCCTCGAAGCCGGACGTACGCCGTACTACCTCGCGAAGGCGTCGTTGTTCGAGAAGCCCTTCGTCAAGCGCGTGTTCATCGGCGCCAACCAGATCCCCGTCTATCGCGGCACGGCGGACGCGGCCAACGCCCTCACCGCGGCGGTCGAGGCGGTCAACGAGGGCAAGTCGGTGCTGATCTATCCCGAGGGCAGCGCGACGCGCGACCCGGACTGCTGGCCCATGAAGGCGCGGACCGGGATCGCTCGGCTCGCGCTCGAGACGGGGGCGCCTGTCATCCCGATCGCGCAGTGGGGGCCGCAGCGGTTGTGGAAGTACAAGGCCAAAGCGCCGCGCCCGTTTCCCCGCAAGCGGATCCAGATCGTCACCGGCGACCCCGTCGATCTTTCGAAGTACGCCGGCCGGCCGATCGACGCGGAGCTCCTGCACGAGGTCACCGAGGTCGTCATGGCGCACATCACCGACCTGCTCGTCGGGTTGCGCGGTGGCACGCCGCCGGCGGTCGCCTTCGACCCGCGGGCCGCGGCGTGACGCGCGCCGCCGTCATCGGCGCCGGCTCATGGGGGACGGCTTTCGCCCAGGTCCTGGTCGACTCGGGGACCGAGACGTTGCTCTGTGCCCGGCGTGGTGAGCTCGCCGACGCGATCAACGAGCTGCACGAGAATCCCGACTACCTCCCCGGAATCAAGCTGGCATCGAGGTTGCACGCCACGGCCGATCCCAAGGAGGCGCTGGAAGGCGCTGAGATCGTCGTCCTCGCGGTTCCCTCCCAGACCTTGCGCGCGAATCTCACCGACCTCGTCGAGCTGCTGCCCGCCGACGCCGTCCTGGTCAGCCTCATGAAGGGCATCGAGCTCGGTACCGACAAGCGCATGACGGAGGTGATCCGCGACGTCGCCGGCGTCCCGGAGGAACGCGTCGCCGCCGTGTCCGGACCGAACCTCGCCAAGGAGATCGCCAACCGCGAGCCGGCTGCTGCGGTCGTCGCATGCACTGACCTCGAGGTGGCTCGGAAGGTGCAGGGCGCGTGCCACTCCGGATACTTCCGGCCCTACCGCAACCATGACGTCGTCGGCGTGGAGTTCGGCGGTGCGGTGAAGAACGTCATCGCGCTCGCGGTCGGCATGGCCGCCGGTCTGGGCTTCGGCGACAACGCCCGTGCCTCGCTGATCACCCGTGGGCTCGCGGAGACCGCGCGCATCGGGGTCGCGCTCGGCGCCGAGCCGCTCACCTTCGCCGGACTCGCCGGCATGGGCGACCTCGTCGCGACCTGCTCCTCGCCGCTGTCACGAAACCGGACCTTCGGCGAGGACCTGGGTCGCGGATTGTCGGTCGAGCAGGTCATCGCGAAGACCAAGCAGACCGCGGAGGGTGTGAAGTCCTGCCGGTCGATCCTCGACGTCGCGCGCCAGAACAAGGTCGCCGCGCCGATCACCGAGCACGTCGTAAAAGTCGTTGACGAAGGCATCACGGTCCCTGACATGCTTGCCTCGTTGCTTGCCAGCTCGCCGAAGCACGAACAGGACGCCGATGTCTGAGGTTCGCTCGAACCTCCCGATCCTCTTGCCGGGTGAAGCCGGCGCGAACGAGTCGACGCGTGCCGTCCACACCCCTCGACCGGACTTCAGTGGCGTACGCCCCATGGGCCTGCCGACGTACCGCACCAGCGCCTACGAGTTCGACTCGGCGCAGCAGTACGCCGACGTGCTCGGTGACCGCTCGCCGGGATACAGCTACAGCCGCATCGACAACCCGACGGTCGACGCCTTCGCGCTCGGCTTCGCATCGCTCGAGGCACACGGCCTCGACCGGCCGGTCGCGGCGCAGGCGTTCGCGTCCGGGATGGCGGCGATCTCGACGGTCTTCGTCGCGCTCTGCCGCGCCGGGGCGCACGTCATCGCGCCGGCTGCCGTCTACGGCGGCACCTACGGCGTGCTCGAACACGTGCTGCGCCGCTTCGGTGTCGCGGCGACGTTCGTGGACATCACCGATCCCGACGCAGTGCGCGCCGCGTTGCGCGAGGAGACCGCACTGGTGTGGGCGGAGACGATTGCGAACCCGACGACCGCGGTCGCGGACATCGAAGGCCTGGCCGCGGTGTGCCGCGAGGCCGGGATCCCACTGTGCGTCGACAGCACCTTCGCACCGCCGCCGGTGTGCCGCCCGCTGATGTGGGGCGCCGCACTCGTGATGCATTCGGCGACGAAGTACATCGGCGGGCACTCCGACGTCACGGGTGGGGTGGTGGTCGGCGATGTCGAGCTGGTGGCGGCGGTTCGCGCGGCACGCATCGACCTCGGTGGCAGCCTCGCGCCGGACGAGGCGTTCCTGCTGCACCGCGGACTGGCGACACTGCCGTTGCGGGTCGCCCGCCACTGCGCGAGCGCCGCGCGCGTGGCCGAGGCGCTCGCCGATCACCCGGCGGTGGAGCGGGTGGACTACCCGGGCCTGGCCAGTCACCCGCAACACGCACTGGCCGGCAAGCTCTTCGAGGCCGGCCCAGAAGGCACGCGGTACGGCGCGATCGTCACGATCACGCCGCGAGGCGGCCGCGAGGCCGGTTTCGCCCTCGCCGACCGGCTCCAGGTAGCCGAGGTCGCCACCAGCCTCGGCGGCGCCCACACCGTCGTCAGCCACGTCGCCTCCACCACGCACCGCCAGCTCGACGACGCAGCCCTCGCGGCCGCGCAGATCGGTCCCGGAGCAGTGCGGTTCTCGATCGGGCTGGAAGACCCAGACGACCTCATCGCGGACATCCAGCGCGCCCTGGGCTGAGTGCTGCCGGCCTGAGCCGGGGTTGGGGCCCCGGCTCAAATCTGCGCGCCCTGGGCTGATCGTCGCGAGCGTCAAGCAGCGCCGGCCTGAGCCGGGGTTGGGGCCCCCGGCTCATCTGCGCGAAGCGCACGGCAGACACCGCCTGTCGGAACCGGACATCCGACACTCCCGGCACTACAGTCACCGCATGGCAGCCCGCGCGCGGGCCGCGCTCGCGGCCGTCTCGATCGGGCTTGCCACGGTCCTGCTGCCGGTCGTGTCCGCGCCTACCGTGGCACTTGCCAGCCCTGGGCCGGGCGGCCCGAGCGCCGGCCAGGTCGCCGCGAGCAAGGCTGCCGTCGCCCAGCGCGAGCAGCAAGTCGCGGCCGCCGCCTCGGCGCTCGGCACGGCGCAAGCCACGTTCATGCGACTGAGCAACGCCGCCGAGATCGTCGTCGAGAAGTACGACCAGGCAGAGGTCGCGCTTGCGGCAGCGCAGCGTGCCGCCACCACGGCGAAGAGCGTCCTTGCCGTCGCGAACAAGCAGGTGGCGAAGGGACGGCATGCCGTCGCCCGCTTTGCCCGGTCGGCGTACGAAACCGGCGGCATGGCGACCATCGACGCCTTCCTCGAGCCGGGCGGTGCGCGTGCTCTGGTCGCGCGCGTCGGCGCCATCGATGCGGTGTCGGTCAGCCAGCACCGCACGCTCACCAGACTCGACGCGGCCGCCGTCTACCGCGCGGTGGTGGCGCGCCAGGTGGCGGCGGTCGCGGCAAAGGCGCGAAGCGCGGCGGCGACGGCCGCGAAGGCAAAGGCTGCCGCGGAATCAGCGGCACTCGGTCAGCAGAAGGTGCTCGCTGCGTTGCAGCGCAAGCGTGCGCACTTCAACGCATTGCTCTCCCAAGCCCAGGCGAGGTCCTCGCGCCTGCAGCGCGAACGGATCGCCGCCCTCGCCCGGCAGCGCGCCGCGGCCGCGGCCGCTGCCTCCGAACCGCCGTCGAGCGGCCCGAGCCCGTACGCCGACTCCACCGGCAACCTCGGCGGGACCATCTCGGCGAGCACCGGCGAGGCCGGCGTCCGGGACGCCGAGTCGCAGATCGGCAAGCCGTATCAGTGGGGTGGCGCGGGCCCGGACAGCTACGACTGCTCTGGCCTGGTGATGTGGGCCTACGACCAGGTCGGGGTCCATCTCGACCACTGGACCGGCGACCAGTGGAACGAAGGTGCGCACGTTTCGCGGAGCGACCTTCGCCCCGGCGACCTCGTGTTCTTCGCCTACAACACCTCAGATCCGGCGACCATTCATCATGTGGGCATGTACATCGGCAACGGTGAGATGGTCGAGGCGCCTTACACCGGCGCCAACGTGCGGATCAGCAGCTACGCACGACCTGACTACATCGGCGCGGTGCGCCCGTATCAGCGTTGAGTAAGAGACTGCGCGTAGCGGTCATCTTCGGGGGACGCAGTAGCGAGCACTCGGTGTCGTGCGTGACCGCCGGCAGCGTTCTGGCGGCCCTCGATCCGGATCGCTACGACGTCGTTCCGGTCGGCATCACCACCGAAGGCCGCTGGGTTGTCGCGGATACTCACGCCCTTGCGATGCGCGGGCGTGAGCTCCCGTCGGTGGCGTCGGCCGGGGAGTCGGTGGCGTTGTCGGGAGACCCGACGGCGTTGCCGGAGGTGCTCGGCCCGATCGACGTGGTCTTCCCCCTGCTGCACGGCCCGTACGGCGAGGACGGCACGTTGCAGGGGCTGCTCGAGCTGGCGGGCATCCCGTACGTCGGCTCTGGCGTCTTCGCCTCGGCCGCGGCGATGGACAAGGCGCACATGAAGCGGCTGCTCGCGGCGGCCGGGCTCGCGGTCCCGTCGTACGTCGTCGTGCACGCAGGGCGCGCGATCCCTGCTGCCGCGGGCGAGCTGGGCTGGCCGGTCTTCGTGAAGCCGGCACGAGGTGGGTCGAGCATCGGCATCTCCAAGGTGGCGGAGCGTTCCGGACTGGAGGCGGCGCTTGCCGAGGCGTTCCGGCACGACCCGAAGGCGCTCGTGGAGGCGGCCGTCGTCGGCCGGGAGATCGAGTGCGGAGTGCTGGCGGGCGCCGACGGCGCGCCGGAGGCGTCACTGCCGGCCGAGATCCGCCTCGCAACCGGGATCGACTTCTACGACTTCGATGCGAAGTACATGCCGGAGTCGGGGACGGAGTTCGACATTCCGCCCGACATCCCCGAGTCGGCCATCGCACAGATCCGGTCGACGGCGATCGCCGCGTTCGAGGCGTTGGACTGCGAGGGCTTGGCGCGCGTCGACTTCTTCCTCACCGGTACCGGCGACCTGCTCGTCAACGAGGTCAACACGATGCCGGGCTTCACCCCGGCGTCGATGTACCCGCAGATGTGGGCCGCGAGTGGTGTCGACTACCCCTCACTTGTCGCGCGGCTCATCGACGACGCAGTTCGCAGAGGCACCGGCCTGCGCTGACACCGAGTGCGAGGCGGCGTGGCTAGCGCAGCGCGGTGCGCAGCGGCCCGGACAGCGCGGTGAGGAACGCGTCGCTCGCGGCGTAGTGGGTGGGCACGCGCAGCGCGACGTAGACCGGTTTCGCCACGCCGGACGCTGCCCTCACCGCGGTCCAGATCACGACGGATGACTCGACCTGCTGATACCACCGCACGCCGTTGACGACCAACGTCTGCGAGGACGCCGGTGAGTACCCGACCGGCTTCGGCACCCCGCAGCTCAACGTGACGGCGGGCGAGCCCCACGCAAATGTCAGTGACGAGGCGGGCACGGTCTTGCGGGCATGCAGTCCGCCGAGGCGGTCAGGGACCTGGTGACCGAGATGTGCACACTCCGCAATGACGTCGCCGGAGGGATGGGGCGGCGTGATCGAGACAGCCCCGGAGGAACAGGAAGTGGCGAGCAGAACCGCGGCGCCCGCGAGTGCCGCGAGTCGGGGATTCAGGGACTCTGCGCGATCGGAATGGTGCCCGATCAGAGATGGACGACTGGACAGGTCAAGGTGCGCGTGATCCCGGGTACCCCTTGCACCTTCGCGACGACGAGCTTGCCGAGCTCGTCGACACTCTTCGCCTCCGCCCGGACGATGACGTCGTATGGGCCGGTGACGTCTTCGGCCATCGTCACACCCTTGATCCCCTGGATCTCCGTCGCGACCGCGGCGGCCTTGCCCACCTCGGTCTGAATAAGGATGTAAGCCTGAACGGTCACGGGAACTCCCAACGTGGCTCTGCGTTCGCCTCCGGCGGCGGATGAGACTGCGAGCCAGACCGTACCCGAAGGGCAGGCGACCGAGTCATCTCCATTTCCGATCTTGGCGAGTTCGGCCTGGTGGCCCGCATCGCCGCCCGGTTACCCCAGGCGCCCGATGTGGCCGTCGGTCCGGGCGACGATGCCGCCGTGGTCGAAGCTCCGGACGGCCGTGTGGTCGCGACCATCGATGTCCTCGTCGAGGGACGTCACTTCCGCCGTGACTGGTCCAGTGGGTACGACGTCGGGCGTCGCGCCGCCGCCGCGAGCCTTGCGGACGTCGTCGCGATGGGCGGTCGCCCGATCGCGCTGCTCGTCGGCTTCGCGGCCCCCGCTGACCTCGAGGCAGAGTGGGCGGACGCGCTCGCCGATGGACTTCGCGACGAGGCAGCAGTGGTCGGCGCATCCGTCGTCGGCGGCGATGTCACCGCTGCCGATGCGATCGCGGTCTCGGTCACCGCGCTCGGTGATCTCAACGGCCGCGATCCCATCACCCGCGGGGGTGCCCGCGCAGGTGACCGCGTTGTCGTGATCGGACGGCTCGGCTTTGCCGCAGCCGGTCTCGCTCTGCTGGAGTCAGGCCGACTCGACCACCCGCTTGCCGATGCCCATCGGCGTCCGGCGGTCGACTACGCGGGCGCGCAGCGACTCGCGGCCGGCAGCGATGTCACCGCGATGATCGACGTCTCGGACGGACTGCTCTCCGACCTCGGCCACATCGCCACGGCATCAGGCGTGGCCATTCAGCTCGACAGTCGCGACCTGGCGATCGATGGACGCGTTGCCGAGGCGGCGGCAGAGCTGGGCAGCGATCCGTTGCTCTGGGTCGCGACCGGTGGGGACGACCACGCATTCGCAGCCACCGTGCGCGGCGATGTGCCGGTGGATGCGACCTGTGTCGGCACCGTTGTTGCCCTCGACGTCGGCGGCGGGCCGACAGTTCGGTTCACCGATCGCGAGACGCCTGATCGCGGCGGCCACGCGCACTTCTCCTAGGGTCGGTCATATGAGGCCGCCGCGTGTTCTCGCCGTCGCCGGGTCGGACTCCGGAGGCGGCGCGGGCATCCAGGCGGATCTCAAGACGATGCTGGCGCTGGGGGTGCACGGCATGAGTGTCGTGACGGCCGTGACGGCGCAGAACTCGACCGGAGTGCACGGGTACTGGGAGCTCCCGCCGGAAGCCGTCGATGCGCAGCTGGCCGCGGTGCTCGACGACATCGGCGTCGACGCGGTCAAGACCGGGATGCTCGCGTCACCGGACCTGGTCGTCGTGACGGCAAAGCGGTTGCGCGACGTCGAGGCGCCGCTCGTGGTGGATCCGGTGTGTGTCTCCAAGCACGGAGACCCGCTCCTTGTGGACTCTGCTGTCGAGGCGATCGCGGACCATCTCCTTCCCATCGCGACCGTGGTGACGCCCAACCTTCCGGAGGTCACCCGCCTGACCGGTGTCGTCGTCGAGGACAGCGACGGTCAGCGGAAGGCTGCCGAGGCGTTGCTTGCGCTGGGCCCGCGCTGGGTGCTGGTGAAGGGCGGCCATCTGCCTGTCGGTGACGCCCTCGACCTGCTGACGGACGGCGACCAGGTGATCGAGCTGACCGCCGAGCGCCTCGACACCACCCACACGCATGGCACGGGGTGCACCCTCGCCTCGGCGATTGCGTCGTACCTCGCGCTCGGGCGGTCGGTCCCGGAGTCCGTGCGTGGTGCGAAGGACTACGTCACCGGGGCGATCGCGGCCGGCTTCCCTCTGGGTGCCGGGATCGGGCCGGTCGACCACGGCTGGCGGCACCGGTGAGCGACCTCGACCTGCGTGACGAGGCATATGACTCACCCGTCGCCCAGCAGCTGATCGCCGCGGTCCAGGGGGAGTACGTCGAGCGGTACGGCGGTTCGGATGACACACCGGTCGATCCCGCCGAGTTCACGCCGCCCGGCGGCCTGTTCCTCGTCGGCTACCGCGACAGCGAGCCGGTCGCGATGGGCGGGCTCCGACACCACGGCGACGGTGACGGGCTCACTGTCGAGATCAAGCGGATGTACGTCGTACCCGAGGCGCGCGGCCAGGGCCTGTCCCGGGTGATGCTCGCCGCGCTGGAGGACCGGGCACGACAGCTCGGCGCGGCACGGATCGTGCTGGAGACGGGCGAGCGACAGCCCGAGGCGATCAGCCTGTACGAGTCATCGGGTTACGAGCGGATCCCCGGTTTCGGCCACTACGCCGATGCCCCGCTGTCCGTGAGCTTCGAAAAGAAGCTCTAGCGAGTGACTTTTCCTGCCTTGAGGCAGGACGTGCAGACGTTCATCCGCTTGCGCGAGCCGCCGATGAGGGCCCGGACCGGCTGGATGTTGGGGTTGAAGCGGCGGCGGGTGCGCCGGTGCGAGTGCGACACGTTCATGCCGAACCCGGGACCCTTGCCACACACATCACAGACGGAAGCCACGGCGAAGAGGGTAGCCCGAGTTGCGAGCCTGACTCAAAGCGTCGGATTCGCCGCCTAACCTGCCCCTGTGACCGACGAGTCATCGAACGTCCGCGACGTCGTCGGGGTCAAGCCCGCGGCGGTCCTCGCGAAGGCGTTCGAGATCCGCACGGTCGGCGACCTGCTGCGCCACTACCCGCGGCGCTACTTCGAGCGTGGCGAGCTCGCCGACCTGTCCGAGCTGCGCCCCGGGGAGCAGGTCACGGTTCAGGTCCGGGTGGTGAAGGTCGATGCGCACCAGATCCGGCCCAAGCTCCACAAGACCGACGTGACCGTCACGGACGGCACCGGAAGGCTCGTCGCGACGTTCTTCAACCAGAAACACCTGCCCCGGGTCCTGGCGCCCGAGATGGAGATCATGCTTGCCGGGGAGGTCGAGCGCTTCCGGGGGAAGCTCCAGCTCAAGCAGCCGGACATCGCGCTCGGCGCCAACGGCCTGGTCGAGGACGCGGGCAAGCTCGTCCCGGTCTATCCGGCCACCAAATCGCTGCAGTCCTGGGCGCTGCGGCGCTCGATCGCCCACGCGTTGCACGTGACCGACGTGCTCGAGACATTGCCCGCGGAGCTCTTGGAGCGACGAGGCCTGGTCGGGCGGGCTGATGCGCTTCGCATGATTCACGAGCCGGAGGACTTCGGCGACGTCGAGCGCGCCCGGGAGCGCCTGCGCTACGACGAGGCGTTCGTCCTTCAGGTCGTCCTCGCCCAGCGCCGCAACCTCCTGGCGCTCGAGCCGGCGAAGGCCCGGGCCGCGCGAGCGGGTGGGCTGCTCGAGGCCTTTGACGCGTCGCTGCCCTTCGAGCTCACCGCGGGTCAACGGGAGGTCGGCGCACGGTTGCTCGCCGACCTCGCCCGAGACGTGCCGATGCACCGCCTGCTGCAGGGCGAAGTCGGATCCGGCAAGACCGTTGTCGCGCTGCGGGCCATGCTCGCGGTCGTCGACTCCGGCGGTCAGGCCGCGTTGCTTGCGCCGACCGAGGTCCTCGCGCAGCAACACGCGCGGTCGATCGCAGCCCTCCTCGGCCCGCTGGGCCAGGGTGGACAGCTCGGGGCTGCGGAGGAGGCAACCAAGATCGCGCTGGTGACCGGTTCGATGAGCGCGGCGGCGCGACGGTCGACCTTGCTCGACATCGGGATCGGTGACGCCGGCATCGTCATCGGAACGCATGCCCTCCTCGAGAACACGGTGCGCTTCTTCGATCTCGGGCTGGTCGTCGTCGACGAGCAGCACCGGTTCGGCGTCGAGCAGCGTGACGCGTTGCGCAGCAAGGCGGATACGCCGCCGCACGTCCTCGTGATGACCGCCACACCGATCCCGCGAACCGTCGCCATGACGGTGTACGGCGACCTCGAGACCTCCACCCTGACCGAGCTGCCCGCCGGACGGCAGCCGATCTCGACGACCGTCGTCCCGACGGCTGACAAGCCGGGCTGGCTCGAGCGGGTGTGGGCGCGAGCCCGCGAGGAGGTCGCCGCCGGGCGCCAGGTCTATGTCGTGTGCCCGCGGATCGACGGCGGCGATGACGAGCAGGTCGGTGACCTGACCGAGCACGGTGACGGGTGGGCGGCGACCGCGACGGTCGTCGACATCGCGCCGATGCTCTCGAACGGACCGCTCGAAGGCCTGCGCATCGACGTGCTGCACGGTCGGATGGCAGCGGATGCCAAGGACGAGGTGATGCAGCGCTTCGCGGCGGGCAACGCGGACGTTCTGGTGGCGACGACCGTCATCGAGGTCGGCGTCGACGTGCCGAACGCGACCGCGATGATCGTCCTCGACGCCGACCGCTTCGGCATCTCCCAGCTCCACCAGCTCCGTGGCCGGATCGGCCGAGGGGCGCACGCCGGCGTCTGCCTGCTCGTCACCGGAGCCGAGGCGGGCACGGCCGCGCGCGAGCGGCTCGAGGGCGTCGCCGCGACGCTGGACGGGTTCCAGCTGGCCCGCCTCGATCTCGAACAACGGCGAGAGGGCGATGTGCTCGGCCAGTCGCAGTCCGGCCGGCGCTCGCAGCTCAAGCTGCTCCGGCTGCTCCGGGACGAAGACGTCATCGAGATGGCGCGGGCTGACGCGATCGCGCTGGTCGAGGCCGACCCGACGCTGGACCGCCACGAGCGGCTCCGCGACGCCGCGGAGGCGCTCGCCGCCGACGAGCGGGCCGACTACCTCGGCAAGACCTAGGAGGACGTGTGGCGCGACTGATCTCGGGCACGGGCGGTGGCCGGCGGCTCGCCACTCCGTCGGGGCGCGGAACGCGCCCGACCAGCGACCGCACCCGCGAGGGACTGTTCTCTTCGCTCGTCTCGCTGACCGGCGGGCTCGACGGACGGACCTTCCTCGACCTGTACGCCGGGTCCGGCGCGGTTGGCCTCGAGGCGGCGAGCCGTGGCGCCGCGCGCGTGACCCTGGTCGAACGGGACCCGAAGGCCGCGCGGATCGTCCGCGCGAACATCGCGGTCTTGGCCGCGGGCGGGGTGGAGCTGGTCGAGTCGAGCGTCGAGCGCTTCCTTGCCGGCGATCCGGTGGCCCACGACTCCGCCGGCTTCGACATCGTCTTCCTCGACCCGCCGTACGCCGACCCGGTGGACGAGGTGCTCGCCCGACTGTCCTCGGGAGGCTGGCTGAGTGCGGGCGCCGTCATGTGCGTGGAACGCGCCAGCCGTGACCTGCCGCTGAGCTGGCCGGCCGGCATCGAGGAGCTCCGTTCGCGGCGCTACGGCGACAGCGCCCTCTGGTACGGTCGCGCCTCATGAGGCGGGCGGTGTGTCCGGGCTCGTTCGACCCCATCACGAACGGCCACCTCGACGTGATCGAGCGAGCGAGCTCGCTCTTCGACGAGATCGTCGTGGTGGTCGGGATCAACCAGTCGAAGAACCGGCTGTTCGAGCCGGACGAGCGGGTCGAGATGATCCGTGAGGCCACGTCGTACCTGCCGAATGTCTCGGTCGACACCTTCAAGGGCTTGCTCGTCGACTTCTGCGTCGCCCATGACATCAAGGCGATCGTGAAGGGTCTTCGCGCGGTCAGCGACTTCGACTACGAGCTGCAGATGGGGCAGATGAACCACTCGCTGGCGAAAGTCGACACGTTGTTCATGCCCGCCGACCCGCACTACAGTTTTCTGTCGTCCAGTCTCGTGAAAGAGGTTGCGACGTACGGCGGCGACGTCTCCAAGCTGGTGCCGGAAGCGGTGCTCCGCCGGCTCAAGGAGCGGGTCCGCTCCTGACATGAGAGAAGGCAGCTAGGTGGGCATCTCGGAGAAGCTCGACGAGTTCGTCGCCATGATCGAGAACGCCCGCGCGATGCCCATGTCCGCGTCGTGCATCGTGAACCGCAACGAGATGCTCGAGGCCGTCGAAGAGCTTCGCAAGGCGCTGCCCGAAGAGCTTCGGAAGGCCCGCGGAGTGCTGCGGGACCGGGTGTCCGTCGTCGAGGAGGGCAAGGTCGAGGCCGAGGCGATCATCGCGGAGGCCGAGGCCGAGCGGGCCCGGCTCGTCTCGCGCACCGAGGTCGTCAAGGAGGCCACCCGGGAGGCCGAGCGGCTGCTCGCCGCGGCCAACGTCGAGTCGGACCGAATGCGCCGGGAGGTCGACGACTACGTCGACGGCAAGCTCGCCAACTTCGAGATCGTGCTGAACCGCACCCTGCACGCCGTCGAGCACGGCCGCAACAAGATCAACGGCCGCCACGAGCTCGAGGCGCTGCAAGAAGTCGACGAGGACGAAGAAGTCGAGCCCCTGCCGGGTTAGCGACGTTAGGCTTGAACCAGTGAGGTCGCCGTTCGTCTATGACACGCGCGAGCTGGGGCGGCGTCCCGGGTCGATGCGCGAGGACCACCTCGACGTCCCCGCTCCGGCCGGCTGGGAGCTCGGCCTGGTCAAGGTTCCTGCCGGCGCGCCGGTCGTTATCGAGGCTCGGTTCGAGTCGGTGATGGAGGGGGTCCTCGTCACCGCCACCGCGGAAGTGCCGATCTCGGCGGAGTGCGGTCGCTGCCTCGATCCCATCGAGACCAGCGTCTCGGTCCCCGTCCAGGAGCTCTTTGCCTACGAGCCCGACCCCGAGGACGACGAGGCGCCCACGCTCACGGGGGATCAACTCGATCTCGAGCCCGTGGTGCGTGATGCCGTGGTGCTGGCCCTCCCGCTCAACCCGCTGTGCGATCCGGATTGCGAAGGACTGTGTCCCGGGTGTGGCGCCCGCTTGGCCGATGTCGAGCCCGATCACGCCCACGACGAAATTGACCCGCGATGGGCTGCCCTTGCACTCTTGAAGGACAGCAACGCCGGATCAGACCCCGAGGAGAAGTAGCCGTGGCCGTCCCTAAGCGCCGGATGTCGCGCAGCAACACCCGCTCGCGACGCTCGCAGTGGAAGGCTGCCGCGCCGTCCCTCGTGGCCTGCCCGCGTTGTCGCCAGCCGAAGCTGCCGCACACCGCCTGTGGCGTGTGTGGCACCTACAACGACCGCCAGGTCGTCCCGGTCTGACCCGCCGGTCGGCGCGCAGGGTGAGCACCGTCACCGAACTGACGGCTTCGGTGCGCGCCGCGGTGGCTCTCGTGTGCGGTGCTGATCCCGATCAGCTGAGCGCCGGCACCACCCTCGAGTCACTCGGCGCCGACTCACTCGCACGCGTGAGCATCGCGGACGTGGTCGAAGCCGACCTCGCAGCGTCTGGGAGGGTCGTGCGGATTGACGACGCCACGCTCGCCAGGTTCGCCACGCTCGGCGAGATCGACGCCTACATCGCGAATGCGTAGCGGCGCAGCGCATGCCTGACGGCCCTGCTCATGGCTGAACATGAGGCGCTCGACGCGCTCATCGCCGTGCTTGGCGTCAGAGGCGGCGGGCAGAGCGTGGATCGCGATCTCGTCGACCTCGCCATCACCCATCGCTCCTACGCGTACGAGAACGGCGGCGTACCCACCAACGAGAGACTGGAGTTCCTCGGCGACTCCGTGCTCGGCGTCGTGGTGACCGAGGAGCTGTACCGGAGGTATCCCGACCTGGCCGAGGGCCAGCTCGCGAAGCTGCGCGCCGCGGTCGTCAACGCCCGCGCACTCGCCGGAGTCGGGCGCGGGATCGGTCTCGGGGCTTATCTCAAGCTCGGCCGCGGCGAGGAGAGCACCGGCGGCCGCGATAAATCGTCGATCCTCGCCGACGCGCTCGAGGCACTCATCGGTGCCTACTACCTCGACCGGGGGCTGGAAGCCAGCCGCACGCTGATCCTCGACCTGTTCGCCGAAGCCCTCGAGGACGCCGCCGGCCTCGGGGCCGGCTTGGACTGGAAGACCTCGCTGCAGGAGCTCGCGGCCGAGCGGGGGTTGGGTGCGCCGGAGTACGTCGTCGACGAGAGTGGTCCGGATCACGCGAAGTCCTTCCGCGCCACCGCCGTGCTCGGCGGGTACCCGACCGGTGAAGGGACCGGCAACAGCAAGAAGGAGGCCGAGCAGCGCGCCGCGGAGCAGGCATGGACGGCGCTGAGCGCAGTCGGCGAAGGCACTGCCGGCGCCGTCCGCCACGAGTAGTGCCTGAGCTTCCAGAGGTCGAGACCGTGCGTGCCGGCCTTGAGCACTGGGTCGTCGGTCGGCGCATCGCCGCGGTCGAGGTGTTCGGCGACCGCACGCTGCGCCGCCACGCGCCAGGGCCCGCGGACTTCATCGCTCGCCTGACCGGTCGCACGATCACCGCTGCGAGGCGCCGCGGCAAGTTCTTGTGGCTGCCGCTCGACGACGGTGCCAATCTGCTCGCCCACCTTGGGATGTCGGGGCAGTTCCTCGCCGTGCCCGAAGGCGGCAAGCCGAGCAAGCACACCAAGGCGCGCTGGCGCTTCGACGACGGCGGGCCGGAGTTGCGGTTCTGCGACCAGCGGACCTTCGGCGGCCTCGCCCTCGCCGACGACGAGCTGAGCGCGGATGGCGTGCCGCGTGCGCTGGGCCACGTTGCCCCTGACCCGCTCGAGCCCGCGTTCGATCCGCGCCGGTTCGCGGCGACGTTGCGCCGGCGCCGTACCGGTGTCAAGCGCGCACTGCTCGACCAGACTCTCGTGTCCGGGATCGGCAACATCTACGCCGACGAAGCGCTCTGGCACGCGAAGCTGCACTTCGCCCGCGGCACCGACGGGTTGCGGCCCGGCGAGATCGGCCGGCTGCTCGGGGCGGTCGATGACGTGCTGCGGGCCGCAATTGCGGCCGGCGGCACCTCTTTCGACGCCTTGTACGTCGCGGTCAACGGGGAGAGCGGCTGGTTCGACCGCTCCCTGGAGGTCTACGGGCAAGCGGGCGAGCCGTGCTCGCGGTGCGGGACCTCGATCATCCGGATGCGCTTTACGAACCGTTCGTCGTACTTATGTCCGAAATGTCAGCCCCGCCCCCGGCGGGGACGCTGGTAAGCGTCTCGATCGGTGGGATTTCCGCCTCTTGACCGCTACTCCATACGGCGTCACACTAAGGGCGCTGCAACGCGCACCTGATCCAAAAGATGCGCTGTCGCCAGCGTCACCAGTCGGGGGCCCATCCCACACCGTGTGATCCGGTGCGCGGATGAGTCTGCGACGTCCTCACCGTGGAGGATCGGAAGGAATGGCGAAAGCCCTTCTGGGACATGTCGGGAACGGTCTCGACCTGCGTATTGCCAACGAGATGAAGCGGCTCCGTGACCGCGTTCGTGACCTCGAGAACGACGTCATCCGGCTGCGCGCCGAGAACACCGAGCTTCGCTCCATGAACTCCGAGCTCACCTCGCTGGCTCGTGTCGACGAGGATCTGCTCAGATTCTCGGTTGACCAGAGCCTCACCGTCGCCGAGCCCGTTCGCGACCACGAGCCCGCGCTCACCTAGCTCCCAGCGCGCATTTAGCCCGGCCCGGCTGCGCCGCGTCGCGCGGCGGACGCTGTAGCGTGGCGGCTGGTCTTCCCCGCCTGACCGCCTCTACCCGGGAGTCTCACGGGTGCATCTTGCGAGCTTGACCCTTAGGGGTTTCAAGTCCTTCGCGTCCTCGACCACGCTGCGCTTCGAGCCGGGCGTCACCGCGATCGTGGGGCCGAACGGCTCAGGCAAGTCCAACGTGGTCGACGCCATCGCCTGGGTGCTCGGCGAGCAGGGCGCGAAGTCGCTGCGGGGCGGCAAGATGGAGGACGTCATCTTCGCCGGAACCTCCGGCCGGCCCGCCCTCGGCCGCGCCGAGGTCGTGCTGACGATCGACAACTCCGACGGCGCGCTGCCGATCGACTTCACCGAGGTCACGCTGTCGCGGATCATGTTCCGCAACGGGGGATCCGAGTACGCCATCAACGGCTCGCCGTGCCGTCTCCTGGACATCCAGGAGCTGCTGTCCGACTCGGGAATCGGCCGCGAGATGCACGTGATCGTGGGCCAGGGACAGCTCGATGCGATCTTGTCGGCCACCCCGGAGGAACGTCGCGGGTTCATCGAGGAGGCTGCGGGCGTCCTCAAGCACCGCAAGCGCAAGGAAAAGGCGCTGCGCAAGCTCGACGCGATGCAGGTCAACCTCAACCGCCTCACGGATCTCACCGCAGAGCTTCGGCGGCAGCTCAAGCCGCTGGGTCAGCAGGCCGACGTCGCCCGCCGCGCGTCGGTCATCCAGGCCGACCTCCGGGACGCGCGGCTGCGGTTGTACGCCGACGACCTGACCTCGATGCGCGGGACCTTCGACGCCGAGGTCGCCGACGAGACGGCATTGCTCGAGCGCCGGTCGCGCGTCGAGCAGGCGTTGGCGGACGCGACCGCACGGGAGACTCACCTGGACGTCGCGCTCGCTGCGCAGACGCCACTGCTCGCTCGCGCGCAGGAGACCTGGTATCGGCTGTCGGGGCTGCGTGAGCGGTTGCGCGGCACCGCCTCGCTTGCCAACGAGCGGCAGCGTCACACCGCGATCGCGGTCGATCTCGGGACCGGCGGCCGCGATCCGATGGCGTGGCAGGCCGAGATCGACCAGCTGCGGGTCGAGGCCGCCGAGGTCGACCGGGTGCTCCGCGCCGACCGGGAGCGGCTCGCCGGGGTTGATGCCGAGCGGCAGCGCCTCGAGGCAGCCCTCGCCGAGCAAGAGCAGGCGCTCGCCGCCGCCCGCCTGGCACTCGCCGACAGCCGGGAAGGCCGGGTCCGCCTGCACGGTGAGGTGACCGCCCTGCGCACGCGGGCGCGGGCCGCTGAGGACGAGATCGGGCGGCTGTCGGCGGCGCTCGAAGCCGCGCAAGAGCGCGCCGCAAAGGCGGCGAGCGACTTCGCTGCCCTCGAAGGTGAGGTGGCCGGCCTCGACGCCGGTGAGGTCGACCTCGACGCCGCGCACGAGGCGGCATCGGCCGCCCTCGCCGCTGCCGAGGAGACGTTGTCCTCGTTGCAGGAAGAGGAGCGCGAAACCGAGCGGCAGCGGAGTGCCGCCGTGGCTCGGCGTGACGCGCTCGCGCTCGGCCTCGACCGCAAGGACGCGGCGGGTGCACTCGTTGCCGCGCGCGACCGGCTGCCCGGGATGCTCGGCACGGTCGCCGAGCTCGTGGTCGTCGAGACCGGGTACGAAGCGGCGATCGCGGCGGCCCTCGGGGCGGCTGCCGACGCGGTAGCGGTCCGCTCGCTCGCGGACGCCGCGGCCGCGATCGCGCTGCTCAAGGACCAGGACGGCGGGCGGGCCGGACTGCTGGTCGCGACGAGCGATGGCGGTCGGGCGCCCGCGCCCGCGACACCGCCGGGCGCGCGCGCCGCGCTCGATGTCGTCTCTGCGCCCGCTGAGATCCGAACCGCCCTGGCCCGGCTCCTGGCGGCGACCGTCGTGGTGGACGACGCGGCCGCCGCGCAGGACATCGTGTCGGCGCAGCCCGCGCTTCGCGGGGTGACCCGGGACGGCGATCTGTTCGGCAGCGGCTGGTCAGCGGGCGGGTCCCACGACACGCCGTCGCTGCTCGAGATCCGTGCGGCCCACAGCGAGGCCGAAGAGCAGCTGGCCACGTTGTCCCACCGGGCCGAACGGCTGCGCTTCGCCCTCGGCGGCGCGGCGCAGGAGGTTGCGGCCCGGCGGGACGATCTCGAGACCGCGGTCGCGGCGCTGCACGAGTCCGACGCCCGGCTTGCTGCCGTCGCCGAACAGCTCGGGCAGCTCGGAGCCGCCGCCCGCGCCACCGCCGGGGAGAGCGACCGGCTCGCTCGTGCCGTCGAGGAGGCGTCGGAGGCGCGCGACCGCGACCTGCAGGGGCTCAGCGAGCTCGAGGAGCGCCTCGCCGTCGCCGAAGCGCTTCCGGACGACGCCGTCCCGGACGAGACCGAGCGCAACCAGGTCGCCGAGCTCGTGGTCGCCGCGCGGGCCCGGGAGCTCGAGGCGCGGCTCGCCGTGCGCACCGACGAGGAGCGGCGCCACGCGCTCGCCACCCGCATCGAGCAGCTCGAGGCCGCGGCGGAGGCCGAGCGGGCCGCGCGCGAGCGCGCGGCCGAGCTGGTACGACGCCGGGCGCGTGAGGCGGTCATTGCTGCCGCGGTGTCGGCGGCCGCCGACACCGCGCTCAGCGCGCTGGAGGAGTCGCTGGCCGCCGCGGCCGCGCAGCGGGCCTCGATCGAGCAGCAGCGCACGGTCACCGAAGGCGAGCTGCTCGCCGTCCGCACCTCGGTGCGCGATCTGGCTGCGGAGCTCGAGACGCTCACCGGCGCCGTGCATCGCGACGAGATGGCGCGCGCAGAGCAGCGCATGCGGATCGAGGCGCTCGAGGCGAAGGTGGCGGAGGAGTTCGGGATCGAGCCCGAGACGTTGCTGGCCGAATACGGTCCGGAGGTCGCGGTCCCGCCGCCCGCGGACGGTCCGCCGGAGGCAGTGGCCACGCCGTACGACCGCGCGGTGCAGGAGAAGCGGTGGAAGGCCGCAGAACGCGCGCTGGCACTGCTCGGCAAGATCAACCCGCTCGCGCTCGAAGAGTTCGCCGCACTGGAGGAACGCCACAAGTTCCTGTCCGACCAGCTCGAGGACCTGAAGGCTTCCCGCCGCGACCTGCTGGTCGTCGTCAAGGAGGTCGACGACCGGGTCGAGCAGGTCTTCCGGGAGGCCTACGAAGACGTCGCGCGGGAGTTCGAGACCGTCTTCTCGGTGCTGTTCCCTGGCGGTTCCGGACGTCTTGTACGGACCGAACCGGACGACTGGCTCGCGACCGGCGTCGATGTGGAGGCGCGGCCCCCCGGAAAGAAGATCAAGCGGCTGTCGCTGCTGTCCGGTGGCGAGCGCTCCCTGACCGCGATCGCGCTCCTCGTCGCGATCTTCCGCGCTCGCCCTTCGCCGTTCTACGTCCTCGACGAGGTCGAGGCCGCGCTCGACGACCGCAACCTCTTGCGCCTCGTGGAGCTGCTCGCCGAGCTGAAGTCGACGTCGCAGCTCATCGTCGTGACCCACCAGAAGCGCACGATGGAGGTCGCCGACTGCCTGTACGGCGTCTCGATGCGCGGCGACGGGATCACCGAGGTGATCAGTCAGCGACTGCGTGAAGCCGAGTCCGACCCGGTGCCGGTGTAGATGCTCTACGTCATCGTCGGCATCGTCGTCGGAGTCCTCCTCGTCGGTGCCGTGCTCGGGCTCGTGCTCGCCCCGTCACGCCGGCGGGCAGGCGCGATCGAGGCCCCCCCGCCCGCGCCGCCACCGCCGGTCGACGTCGACGAGGTCCTGGAACAACAAACGGTCGAGCCGGCACCCGTCGTCGAGGCCCCACCGGCACCGCCGGAGCCCGAGGTCGAACGGCCCGAGCCGTCCGCCGGCCGGCTCGTGCGGTTGCGCGGCCGCCTTGCGGGATCGCAGTCCACGCTCGGCCGCGGCCTGTTCACCTTGCTGTCGCGCGACACGATCGACGAGGACGTGTGGGAAGAGGTCGAGGACACGCTGCTGACCAGCGACATCGGCCTGGCCGCGACCAACGACATCGTTGCGGCACTGCGCGAGCAGGTTCGTGTGATGGGCGCACGGACGGGCGATCAGGTCCGCACCATGCTGCGCGAGACGCTGCTTGTGGCGGTCGGCCGCGATACCGACCGGGCGCTGCACACCGCAGCGCATGACGGGCACCCGGCCGTCGTGCTCGTGGTCGGCGTCAACGGCACCGGCAAGACCACGACCTGCGGCAAGCTCGCCCGGGTCGTCATCGGTGACGGCGGCACCGTGCTGCTCGGCGCGGCCGACACCTTCCGGGCGGCCGCCGCCGACCAGCTGTCGACGTGGGCCGAGCGGGTCGGCGCGGCCGTCGTCCGCGGGCCGGAGGGCGCCGACCCGGCGAGCGTCGCGTTCGATGCCGTTCACGACGGTATGGAGCGCGGCGTCGACACTGTCATCATCGACACCGCCGGTCGGCTGCACACGAAGACCGGTCTGATGGACGAGCTCGGGAAGGTCAAGCGGGTGGTCGAGCGGCAGGCCCCGGTCGACGAGGTCCTGCTGGTGCTCGATGCCACGACCGGCCAGAACGGCCTCGTGCAGGCGCGAGTGTTCGCCGAAGTGGTCGACGTCACCGGCATCGTGCTGACCAAGCTCGACGGAACCGCCAAGGGCGGCATCGTGATCGCCGTGCAGCGCGAGCTCGGGGTCCCGGTCAAGCTCGTCGGGTTGGGTGAGGGCCCGGACGACCTGGCGCTGTTCGACCCGGAGCTGTTCGTGGACGCGCTCCTCCCGTAACCGCTGCGCCAACCCGCGGTGTAACGCCGGCGAAACATGTCCGTACGGGTCGCGCAACACCAGGACGGTTACCTCTTGCAATCAGTCCGCGCAGGAGGGAGCGCTCGACCTCATGATTCATCTCGCCGCCGTCCAACCACCGGTGACAGCCGCCGGCGATACGGCCTGGGTTCTCGCCAGCGCCGCGCTCGTGTTGCTGATGACACCCGGGCTGGCGTTCTTCTACGGCGGCATGGTCCGCGGCAAGAACGTTCTTGGCATGCTCATGCAGAACTACGTGGCGATCGGCATCGTCAGCGTGCTCTGGGTTCTTGTCGTCTACAGCCTGGCGTTCAGCAGCAACGGTTTCGGCGGGTTCGCCGGCAACCTGCACCAGTTCGGTCTGGCTCATATGAACGAACCGGTAGCGGGTGAGGCGATTGACATCCCTCCGCTGGCATTCGTCGCCTTCCAGCTGATGTTCGCGGTCATCACGCCCGCCCTCATCACCGGCTCGACCGCGGACCGCTTCAAGTTCAGCGCCTACGTCATCTTCATCTCGCTATGGGTCGTGCTGGTCTACGGCCCCATTGCGCATTGGGTGTTCTCGCCTGAGGGATGGCTGTTCAAGAAGGGTGCCGAGGACTTCGCCGGCGGGACTGTCGTCCACGCAAACGCAGGTGCGGCTGGCGTGGCGATGGCGATCCTGTTGGGCAAACGGAAGGGCTGGCCGAAGGAGCGGATGCGCCCCCACAACGTGCCCTATGTGCTGCTGGGCGCCGGACTGCTGTGGTTCGGCTGGTTCGGCTTCAACGCCGGCTCGGCGCTCGCGGCGAACAACCTCGCCGGGTACGCGTTCGTCAACACGAACACCGCCACCGCAGCGGCGCTGCTCGGCTGGATCATCATCGAGAAGATCCGCGACGGGCACGCCACGACGCTCGGCGCCGCTTCCGGAGCCGTTGCCGGTCTGGTCGCCATCACGCCGGCGGCCGGGTTCGTCTCGCCGGTGGGGGCGATCTTCCTCGGACTCATCGCCGGCGCGGTCTGCTCTCTCTGCACGACGATCAAGTTCAAGCTGGGACTGGACGACGCGCTCGACGTCGGAGCGGTGCACCTCGTGGGCGGCGTGCTCGGCGCCTTGCTGATCGGGTTCTTCGGCACGAAGGCGACCGGCATCGGGGCGGACGGCTTGTTCTACGGCGGGAGCGCCCATCTGCTCAGGCTCCAGGCCGAAGGCGTTGGCGCGACAGTCGGGTACTCCTTCGTCGCGACCATGATCATCGGGTACGTCCTGAAGAAGACGATCGGCATCCGGATGACCGACGAGCAGCAGATGATCGGCATGGACGAGTCCTTGCACGCCGAGTCGGCCTACGATTTCAACGCTCTGTCGGCCGGCTCGTTCTCGGGCACGTCCTTCGGCAGCTCGTCCCTGTCCGCAACGATCGGCCACCGCACGGAGGTGCAGGCGTGAAGCTCGTCACCGCGATCATCAAGCCGTTCAAGCTCGAGGACGTCAAGAGCGCCCTCGAGGCGTACGGCATCGCCGGCCTCACGGTCAGCGAGGTGCAGGGCTTCGGTCGGCAGAAGGGCCACACAGAGGTCTACCGGGGCGCCGAGTACAAGGTCGACTTCGTCCCCAAGATCCGCATCGAGGTCGTCGTCGACGACGGCGATGCCGACGGGGTGGTCGGGGTGGTCGTGAAGGCGGCCAACACCGGCCAGATCGGTGATGGCAAGGTCTGGGTGACGCCCGTGGACCAGATTGTCCGGGTCCGCACCGGCGAGAAGGGCCCCGACGCTTTGTAGCAATCGGCGGTGGCAGAGCAATGAGCGCGGCGGTGGTCCCTAGGATCACCGCCGTGCACATTGATGGGGGAGACACCGCGTGGGTGCTCGGCAGCGCCGGGCTCGTTCTGTTCATGACGCCGGGCCTTGCGTTGTTCTACGGCGGCATGATTCGCACCAAGAACGTGCTGGCGATGATCATCGCCAACTTCGCGACGATCGCGGTCGTCAGCATCGTGTGGGCCGTCGTCGCGTACTCGCTCGCGTTCGGGCCCGACGCCGGACACGGCCTGCTCGGCACGCTGCACCTCGCGGGCCTCGCCCACCCGAACCAGCAGGTCGCCGGGTTCCAGCTCACCGTGCCGCCGCTGGCGTTCGCAGCGTTCCAGATGATGTTCGCGGTGATCACTGCGGCGCTGCTCACCGGCGCGGTCGCCGAGCGCGCGAAGTTCGGCGCATTCCTGATCTTCGCGACGTTGTGGGTCGTGGTCGTCTACGCACCGATCGCCCACTGGGTGTTCGCGCCGACCGGCTGGCTCGCGCATCGGGGCGTTCTCGACTTCGCCGGTGGCAATGTCGTCGAGATCGACTCAGGTGCATCAGCCCTGGCGGTCGCACTGGTGATCGGCAGGCGGAGGGGCTGGCCGCGCGAGGTCATCGCACCTCATTCGCTGCCGTTCACGATGCTTGGCGCCGGCATCCTGTGGTTCGGCTGGTTCGGGTTCAACGCAGGCAGTGCGCTGGCGTCAGGGGCGCTTGCCTCCCAGGCGCTGGTCGGCACGCAGCTCGCGGCATGCGCGGGGTTGCTCGCATGGTGCGGTCTCGAGAAGCTGCGCACCGGTCATGCGACGACCCTCGGTGCTGCCTCGGGTGCTGTTGCCGGTCTGGTCGCGATCACGCCCGCCGCGGGCTACGTGAACAGCATGGCGGCAATCCTGATCGGTGCCGCCGGCGGCACGATCTCGTTGTTTGCCTGCTCGGCGAAGTTCCGGGGCGGCTATGACGACTCGCTCGACGTCGTCGGGGTGCACGGAGCCGCGGGTGTGGTCGGCACCCTTCTGGTCGGGGTCTTCGCGACGAAGGCCGTGAATCCGGGTATCCGCTACGAGGGACTGATCAACGGTGGTGGGCACCTGATCGGCGTCCAGGCTCTGGCGATCGTCGTGACCATCGTGTGGGCGTTCACGATGACGTGGGTCATCGCCACCCTCGTGCAGCGCACCATCGGACTGCGCGCCGCCGAGTCCGCGGAGATCGAGGGCTTGGACACGGCTCTGCACGCCGAGTCCGCCTACGACTTCGGCAACACTCGCGCGACCCGGCTCGGTTCGTAGGAACCGGCGTGTCCGACCCGGCTGCCGCGCTCAAGGACGCGCGTGCCGGCGTACTCGCGAGCGGCGTCACCGGCGCCGGCCTGCGCGAGGCGCTCACCGAGGTCGCTGATGTGTGGCTCGGCGAGCGCGTCGGCGAGGCGGATGGGGTCGCACTCGTCGCTGTTGGTGGTTACGGCCGGCGCGAACCGGCTGTGGGCAGCGACCTCGACCTCGTCCTGTTGCATAGAAACGGGGTGGACGTCGAAGAGCTTGCCAACTCGATCTGGTATCCGATCTGGGATGCCGGTGTCGGTCTGGACCACTCGGTGCGCACCGTCGACGAGGCGGTTGCCGTCGCACGCGAGGACCTGAAGGCGATCCTCGGCCTGCTGGACCTGCGCCATGTCGCCGGCGACGAAGCCCTCACAGCCGACCTGAGGACCCGGATATTCGAGACCTGGCGGCGTGACGCACGCAAGCGGTTGCCTCAGCTCGTCGAGGCGGTTCAGGAGCGGGGCACTCGCGCGGGCGAGCTGGCGTTCCTTCTCGAGCCGGACCTCAAAGAGGCCCGTGGCGGGATCCGTGATGTCCACGCCATCACCGCGATCGCGCTCGCATGGGTCGCTGATGCTCCGTCGACGTCGGTCCGAGAGGCCTACTCCTGGCTGCTCGACGTCCGCGGCGAGCTGCACCGGCGCTCACCCCGCGGCAGCGATCGGCTCGTCAAGCAGGAGCAGATTCCGGTCGCCGCAGCACTCGGCCAGGCCGACGTCGATGACCTGATGCGGCGGGTGTTCGACGCGGCGCGCACGATCGCCTACGCGACCGACGAGGCCTGTCGGCGGGCGTTGACGGCGAGCCGTCCGCCGCGACGATTTGCTCGCCGCGGGTCGGGTCCGGCTCGCCGACCACTGGCGAACGGTGTGGTCGAGCAGGACGGCGAGGTCCATCTTGCCCGCGACGCCGACCCCGCGAGCGATCCTGAGCTGCTGCTTCGTGTCGCCTCTGCGGCCGCTCAGGCCGGGCTGCCGATCAGTGCCCACCTCGCGTCGCGGCTCGCTGCGGAGTCCGCGCCAATGCCCGAGCCTTGGCCGCCGGCGGCGCGCGACGCGTTCGTCGCACTCCTGGGCGCGGGGAGGCCGGCTGTCGCCGCCTTCGAAGCGCTGGACCAGGCTGGACTGCTGGTCCGCCTCATCCCCGAGTGGGAGCCGGTGAGGTGCAAGCCGCAGCACAACGCCGTCCATCGCTACACCGTCGACCGTCATCTGATCGAGACCGCCGTCGAGGCGTCGACACTGACCCGTCAGGTCGCCCGGCCCGACTTGTTGTTGCTGGGCGCTCTGTTGCACGACATCGGCAAAGGTTTTCCGGGCGATCACACCGATGCGGGAGTCGAGCGGGTGCCGGTGATCGCTGCCCGCATGGGGCTGTCCGCCGAGGACACCGCCACCGTGACGGCGCTCGTTCGACACCACCTGCTGCTTGCGGACACCGCGACCCGGCGTGACCTCGGCGACCCCGCCACCATCGAGATCGTCACGAGGGCGGTTGGCGACATCGAGACGCTCGAGCTGTTGCACGCACTGTCCATCGCCGATGCACTCGCCACCGGCCCGGCGGCATGGAGTGACTGGAAGGCGGGCCTGATCACGGAGCTCGTGCGGCGCGCGTCCGCGGCAGTCGCGGGCGAGCACCTGGCGGAGTTCGAGGCGATCACCGCGAAGCAGCGTGCGCTTGCGGCGCGAGGTGAGCTCGCCGTCGATCTCACCGGCTCGCAGCTGACCATCGTCGCGCCGGACCGGCCCGGGTTGATGTCGCGGTGGGCAGGCGTGGCGGCGTTGCACCGGCTGGCAATTCGTGCGGCGACCGCGACCTCGCTCTCCACCGACACCGGACGGATGGCGATCACGGCGTTCGAGGTGGCACCGAAGTTCGGCGCGCTCCCCGATGTCGACGCACTTGCTGCAGACGTGAGGCGCGCCTATGACAACGCGCTACCTCTCGCGGACCGGTTGCGAGAGCGGGAGCAAACCTACGCCGACGGTGCGAAGGCGCCGGCGCCACTCGTCTTGTGGTTCGACGACGAGTCCCACCACTCGACCATCGTCGAGCTGCGCACGCACGACTCCGAAGGCCTGCTGCATCGGCTCACGAAGGTGCTCGCCGACTCCGGGCTCGACGTGCGGTCGGCCCGAGTCCAAACGCTCGGTGCCGAGGTCGTCGACGCGTTCTATGTCGTCGACGTCGACGGAGGCACGATCGACGACCCGGCTCGGCGATCCGAGATCGAGGCGGCGCTGCTCGCCGTGTGTTAGTGGGCGAGCCGAATCGTCACTGTTGATGCGGTGAGGACATCGCTCGCACACAATGCGACCGCCGCGGCGACGTCTGCCGCGACCGCCTGGTCATCCACGACGATGGATCGACGGCGAACGCCCGCAACTGCGCCGGCGGAGGTCGCATCCTCGCTCACCTCGACGACGACCCCACGCCCGCGCGCCGCCATGTCGGGCAGCACCGCATCGATGACGGGGCTGCGGGCCGGCACACTGCCCGCTGCGATGAGGACGTCGATGGGGCCCAGCCGCTGTTCGGCGTGCGCGACCACTCGCTGCCAGGTGCCCGGCTCGGACGGCGACGCGGTGATGCCCATCGCGGCTCCGGCGGAGGCCGCCGCCGCCGCTAGTGCCGCATCGACGACGCCGCGATCGTCGGCGACCACGCAGATCGGCGCGTCGTTGGCCGCGAGTGCAGTGACGAGGGCCACCAGCCCACCGAAGTCGCCGGTGACCACAGCGACCTTTCCGGCAAGGTCGGGGTAGCGCGCTTGCCACACCCCACTCGTCACGAGCGCATCCTCCGTCGTACGGTTCCGCGCATGAGTGAAGCACCCCGCAACGTCCTTGACGCCTTCCTCAGGACCGTCCAGCGTCAGCCGGACGACGTCGCGGTTCGGGAGCTTCACGGCGAGCAGATGACGTGGTCGCAGTACGCCGACCGCGCCGCTCGGTTCGGCGGAGGGCTGTCCGCTCTGGGTGTCGGCGCCGGTGACCGGGTCGTGCTGATGATGCGCAACCGCCTCGAGTTCCACGTCGCCGACGTCGCGGTGATGGCAATCGGAGCCACGCCGATCTCGATCTACAACTCGTCCTCGCCCGAGCAGATCGCCTACCTCCTCAGCCACTGCAAGGCAGCGGTTGCCCTGGTCGAAGGCGGCGACTTCGTCGAGCGGGTCCTCGCCGCGGCCGGTGACTGCCCGACGTTGCGCTCGGTCGTGGTGCTCGGCGACCCGCCGCAGGGGACGATCGGCTGGGAGCAGGTCGCGAGCGGTGAGCCCGTCGACCTCGCGACGGCCGCGGCGGGCATCGACGCGGGCTCGCTCGCGACGGTGATCTACACCTCGGGAACAACCGGGCCGCCCAAGGGCGTGATGCTCACCCACAACAACGTCATCGCCGCCTCGACCGCGTTCACGAGCTACATCGGCCGTGACACGGACGAGGGGCAGCGGCTGATCTCCTACCTCCCGATGGCGCACATCGCGGAGCGGATGGTCACCCACTACAGCCCGATCCTTCGTGGCTCCACCGTGGTCCCGATGGCTGACCTCAACGACCTGCCCAAGTACCTCGTCGAGGTGCGGCCGGGCGGGTTCTTCGGTCCGCCGCGGGTCTGGGAGAAGCTCGTCGCCGGCGTGCAGGCGCAGGTCGCGGCGCGCGATGCCGAGACACGAGAGCAGTTCAAGGACGCGCTGCGGATCGGCCGCGAGGTACAGCAGCTTCGCGCGCGCGGCGAGGAGCCGACAGGCGAGCTTGCGGCGAACTGGGAGTTCGTCGACGCGATGGTCTTCGCCCCGATCCGGGCGGCAATCGGCCTCGATGAGGCCGAGTTCGTGTTCTCGGGCGCGGCACCCGTGCCGCCGGAGGTGATCGACTTCCTTCGCGACATCGGCTTGCCGATGAGCGAGGTCTACGGCATGAGCGAGAACTGTGGCGGCATGACGTGGGAGCCGTTCCTCGTCAAGGTCGGCAGGGTCGGCCGTGCCTATCCGGGCACCGAGGTCGTCACTGCCGACGACGGCGAGGTGCTCTGCCGCGGACCTATCGTCTTTCCGGGCTACCTCGACGACCCGGAGCGCACCGTGGAGGCGCTCGACGCGGACGGTTGGCTGCACACCGGTGACATCGGTGAGTTCGACGCCGACGGGTACCTCAAGATCGTCGATCGCAAGAAGGAGCTGATCATCACCGCCGGCGGCAAGAACGTCTCGCCGGCCAACGTCGAAGCCGTTCTGAAGACGGTGCCGCTGGTCGGTCAGGCGATCGCGATCGGTGACGCGAAGCCGTATCTGGTGGCGTTGCTGACCCTCGATCCTGATGCGGTGGCCACTCGCTTTCCGGGCCGTTCGATCGCGGACGTGGCGGGCGATCCCGAGATCGTCGCCCAGATCGCCCACGGTGTGGCGGTTGCGAGCGAGCGGCTGTCACGAGTCGAGCGGCCGCGCCGGATCGCCGTGCTCGACGAGGAGTGGCTCCCGGACACCGATGTCCTGACGCCGACCATGAAGCTGAAGCGGCGCGGCGTGCTGGGCCGCTACGGCGCGCTCGTCGAGTCGATCTACGACGGCGCCGGCGTCGAGGTCAGCCCGCCACCCGAGGCAGCCACGGCTTAACGGCCCGGTTGGCTAGTCCGTGCCGGACTGAGCCGGGGTTGGGGCCCCGGCTCACATCTGCGCGAAGCGCAGGAAGAACGGCCCCGGCTCACATCTGCGCGAAGCGCAGGAACAACTAACCTGAGGGTGCGATGTTCGACACCCTTTCGGACCGGCTCGAGTCGGTCTTCACCTCGCTGCGCGGCAAGGGCCGGCTCTCCGACGCCGACATCGATGCGACGGCGCGCGAGATCCGCATCGCCCTGCTCGAAGCCGATGTCGCTCTGCCCGTGGTCCGGGAGTTCATCGCCGCCATCAAGGAACGCGCCCGCGGCGCAGCGGTGAGTCAAGCCCTCAACCCGGCGCAGCAGGTCATCAAGATCGTCAATGAAGAGCTCGTCGAGATCCTCGGCGGTGAAACCCGGCCGTTGACGTATGCCAAGACCGCGCCGACCGTCGTGCTGCTTGCCGGCTTGCAAGGTGCCGGCAAGACCACGCTCGCGGGCAAGCTTGCGCGCTGGCTCAAGCAGCAGCGCCACGCACCGCTGCTCGTTGCCGCCGACCTGCAGCGCCCCAACGCCGTCGACCAGCTGAAGGTCGTTGGCGGTCAGGCGGGAGTGGATGTGTTCGCGCCCGAGCCCGGCAATACCGGATCGCGCCCGGACGGCGACGGCGTGGGGGACCCGGTCGCGGTGGCGCGCAGCGCCATCGAGCACGCGCGGCGCATGGGTCACGACATCGTCGTCGTCGACACCGCCGGGCGCCTCGGCATCGACGCCGAGATGATGGCGCAAGCCGTCGCGATTCGCGATGCGGTCGCACCGGACGAGACGCTGTTCGTCGTCGACGCGATGATCGGCCAGGACGCCGTCACCACCGCGGAGGCATTCCGGGACGGCGTCGGCTTCACCGGCGTCGTACTGACGAAGCTCGACGGCGACGCCCGCGGCGGCGCCGCGCTGTCGGTCGCGAAGGTCACCGGACGACCGATCATGTTCGCGTCGACCGGCGAGAAGCTCGCCGACTTCGATGTCTTCCATCCCGAGCGGATGGCATCGCGAATCCTCGGCATGGGCGACATGCTCACGTTGATCGAGCACGCCGAGCGCACCTTCGAGGCCGACGAGGCCGAGCGCATGGCCGAGAAGATGCTCGGCGGTGGCGAGCTCACGCTCGAGGACTTTCTCGAGCAGATGATGATGGTCCGCCGCATGGGCCCGATCGGGAACCTGCTGGGAATGCTGCCGGGCATGGGGCAGATGAAAGAGGCCATCGCGCAGATCGATGATCGCGACCTCGACCGGATCGCCGCGATCATTCGCTCGATGACGCCCGCCGAGCGACACGACCCGAAGATCCTCAACGGCTCACGGCGCCTGCGGATCGCGAAGGGCTCCGGGACGACCGTCATGGAGGTCAACCGGCTCGTCGACCGCTTCTTCGACGCCCGCAAGATGATGAAGCAGATGACCGGCGGCCTCGCCGGCCCGCGTCGGTCGTCGTCGCGCAAGGGCAAGAAGAGCGGCTCGAAGCGGGGACGCGGTCCGGCTCGTGCGATCGCTCCAGGGGCGGCACTACCGCCAGAAATGCAGCAGAGCCTCGGGCTGCCGCCAGGGATGAAGCTCCCTCCCGGATTGGCTCCCGATCTGTCTAACCTGAAGCTGCCGGGGGCGGACTGAGGGGGTAGACCTGAGCGCGGATCTCCCGCTGGGGGAGCACTGCGCCGGATGCGGCGCGGCGATGGCCCCCAGCGCCGAATGGTGCACCCAGTGCTACCTGCCGCGCGCGGCGGCCGCCCCGGCGCCGGGCCCCGGGCCCCAGGTCGGGGAGCGCTCGATCATGGCCGGTACCCACATCCTGGCCGCGTCGGCCGGTCCGCGCCCCATGGTCTCCACGCGGTGGAAGAAGACGCCCACGACCTTCGGGCCGCTCGGCCGCGTGCTCTGCACCATCGCGCTGTTCATCCCGTTGCCGCTGCTGGTCATCGGGACGATCGTCTCGGGCGGGCTCGAGATCGTAGGGCTGGGAATCTGGGTCTTCGTGATCATGCCGTGGGCCCTGCGCGACATCTGGAAAGCAGGCTCGTTGCCGTCCGGGTAGACTCCTCCGGCGGCGCGGCGAACGTGTGCGCGCGACCAGCAAATCCCGCGACATCAGTTTTTGGAGAGCAGCGCCTCGTGGCAACCAAGATCCGACTCATGCGGCTCGGCAAGATCCGCGCCCCGTACTACCGCATCGTCGTCGCGGACTCGCGCACGAAGCGTGACGGGCGGGTGATCGAGACGATCGGGAAGTACCACCCGAAGTCCGACCCGTCGCTCATCGAGGTCGACTCGGACCGGGCGCGCTACTGGCTGTCCGTCGGTGCTCAGCCGACCGAGCCGGTCGCCGCGATCCTCAAGCTGACCGGCGACTGGCAGGCGCACAAGGGACAGCCGGCACCGACCGAGGGCGTGAGGACGGCCGCCGCTCGCCCGGACCGCAAGGCCGCATTCGAGGCCGCCGCCAAGGAGACTCTCACCGACGCCCCGGCGAAGAAGACCGCCAAGAAGGCCCCGGCCAAGAAGGCTGCGGAGGAGGCCCCGGCCGCGGAGGCCCCGGCCGCCGACGAGGCCCCGGCCGCCGAAGAGGCCCCGGCGGCTGAGGCCGCTGCCGAGGAAGCCCCGGCGGCAGAGGCCGCTGCCGAGGAAGCCCCGGCGGCTGAGGCCGCTGCCGAGGAAGCCCCGGCGGCAGAAACGCCCGACGAGCCGGCTGCCGAGTAGCGCATGCTCACCGAGGCGCTCGACCACCTCGTCCGGGGGATCGTCGACCACCCCGACGACGTGCACGTCGACCTGCGCGAGCGCCGCTCCGGCAAGGTGCTCGAGGTGCGGGTTCACCCTGACGACCTCGGCAAGGTGATCGGCCGCGCCGGGCGCACCGCAAAAGCGCTGCGTGCGGTCATGACCGCGATCGGCGGCAAGGGCATCCGCGTCGACCTCGTCGACTAACGGCTCGCCACCGACTCCATGCAGCTCGTAGTCGGCCGGATCGCCAAAGCCCACGGCATCGCCGGCGAGGTTGCCGTCGACGTACGCACCGACGACCCGGACCACCGTTACGCGCACGGTGCATCGCTCGACACCGATCCGCCGGAGAAGGGCCCGCTGACCATCGCGGCCGTTCGCTGGCACTCGGGCCGGCTCTTGATTCGCTTCGAGGGGGTGGCTGACCGAAATGCTGCCGAGGCGTTGCAGGGCACGCTGCTCGTCGCGGATTCGCAGACGAGCCGAGCGGGCGGCGAGGATGACTACTGGGACCACGACCTGGTCGGGCTGAGCGTCGTGGACGCGACCGGCGCGGACATCGGCACCATCAGCGACGTCCTCCACCCGCCGGGGCCTGCCGTGCTGGTCATCGATCGGGGCGATGCCGGAGAGGCGCTCGTTCCCTTCGTGACCGAGCTCGTGCCGGCGGTCGACCTGGCCGCCGGACGGCTGACGATCGACCCCCCGGACGGTCTGCTCGACCTGGGCAGAGCCTGATGCGAATCGACATCGTCACGATCTTCCCGGACTACTTCGGGCCGCTGTCGGTGTCACTCCTCGGCAAGGCGCACGATCGCGGCGACATCGACGTTCGCGTCCACGACCTGCGCGATCACACGGACGACGTGCACCGCACGGTCGACGACGCTCCGTACGGCGGCGGACCCGGCATGCTGATGCGTCCCGAGCCGTGGGGCAGGGCGCTCGACGCCTTGCTCACCCACCCACCCGCACCGGGAGCCTCGCCACTGTTGGTGCTGCCGACGCCGGCGGGCAGGCCCTTCACGCAGCCCATGGCCACGGACTGGTCGCACCGGTCCTGGCTGATCATCGGCTGCGGCCGCTATGAAGGGATCGATGCGCGGGTCGCCGCGGACGCGGCTACCCGAATGGAGGTCGCGGAGGTCTCGATCGGCGACTACGTGCTCGCCGGCGGGGAGGCGGCGGCACTGGTGCTCGTGGAAGCGGTCGTTCGCCTGCTCCCCGGATTCATGGGTAACCCGGAGTCCCCGCTCGACGACTCGTTCTCCGCCGGACGGCTGGAGGCGCCGGCGTACACCAGGCCTGCGAGCTGGCGGGGGCTGGACGTCCCTGAGGTGCTGCGCTCGGGAGACCACAAGGCGGTCGCCAGGTGGCGCGAGGCCGAGTCCGAGCGCCTCACGCGTGAGCGGCGGCCCGACCTCCTGCCGTAACGGGTACAGTGGACAGACCGCATGACCGACCGCGCCGTTGTGTGCGCGTGCCCCGAACGAGGATCAGACCACCATGCAGACGCTTGATGCGATCGACGCCGCCTCCTTGCGCAGCGACGTTCCGGTCTTCCGGCCCGGGGACACGGTCAAGGTCCACGTGCGGGTCGTCGAGGGCAATCGCACCCGCGTGCAGGTGTTCCAGGGTGTGGTCATCCGCCGCCACGGCGGCGGCGTACGCGAGACCTTCACGGTCCGCAAGGTGAGCTTCGGCGTGGGCGTCGAGCGAACCTTCCCGGTCCACTCGCCGATCATCGACCACCTCGAAGTGGTGACTCGCGGCGACGTCCGGCGGGCGAAGCTGTACTACCTGCGTGAGCTTCGCGGCAAGAAGGCCAAGATCAAGGAGCGCCGCGACGCCACGCCGGCGAGCTGATCGCCGCCCCGACCCCGTGACTGATCCCGCCACCGACGCGGACGCCCTCCAGGAGCCCGTAGCCAGCCCGGAGCCCGTCGCCACCCCGGATCCTTCGGCGCCCGGCGAGGCTTCGGAGACCGCCCGCGCGGAAGACGGACCGAAGCCCCCCGAGTCCCATCGCGGATCGTTCTGGCGCGAGCTCCCGTTTCTCGTCCTCATCGCGCTCGTGCTGGCGCTGCTCATCAAGACCTTCCTGGTGCAGGCCTTCTACATCCCATCGGCATCGATGGAGAACACGCTGCAGGGCGGCGGCGCCTTCCTGGGTTCGGCCGCCACGGGCAAGCATCCGTACGACCGCGTACTGGTCAACAAGCTCGTGTACGACTTCCGCTCTCCGCATCGCGGCGAGATCGTCGTCTTCAAAGGCCCGCCCGGGTGGCCGAAGGAGAACCCGTTCACGGCGCCGAGCAACCCGGTGGTGCGGTTCTTCCACAACGTCGGCTCGGCGATCGGGATCGCGCCGTCGAGTGGCAGCGACTTCATCAAGCGGGTCATCGGTGTCGGCGGCGACACCGTCTCGTGCAAGCACGACGTTCTCTACGTCAACGGGCGCGTTCTGCACGAGTCGTACCTCTATCCCGGCTCGCATCCCTGCGAGGGCCCCGGCAGCAGCTTCAACAACAAGACCCAGACGGTGCCCAAGGGTGAGCTGTTCGTGATGGGCGACCACCGTGACGACTCGGACGACTCCCGAGTCAACGGCTTCGTTCCGGTCAAGGACGTGATCGGCCGCGCATTCGTCGTGATCTGGCCGATTTCGGACTGGAAGACACTTCCGGTCCCGTCGACCTTCAAGCAGGTCGGTCTGGCGGCGGCCGGAAGTCCCGGCGCTCCCCTGGTCGCGGGCGCGGCGGTCGTCGCACCCATCGGCATCGTGCGGTCGAGGCGCCGCAAGCGGCGCAGCCGTCCTGCACGCTGAGCGTTCCTCGGCATACGCTCGCGGTCGATGGCTCTGTCGGCGGTGCGAACCTCTGCTCCCTGGTTCCGTGACGCTGGTATCTACGGCTACGAGCGGGCCTTGGAGCGGCGAGGCCTGACGCCGGTAGCCGGCGTCGACGAGGCCGGCCGAGGCGCCTGCGCCGGACCGCTCGTCGTGGCTGCAGCGGTCCTGCGTCCTGGCAAGCGCGGCGAGGTTCCCGGTCTTGCGGACTCGAAGCTGCTCACTCCGCTCGCCCGCGAACGCGTCTACACGCAGGTCGTCCGTCGCGCCGCCGCCTACGCCGTCGTCGTCATTCCGGCGGCCGATGTCGACCGGATCGGCCTGCACGTCAGCAACGTCATGGGCATGCGGCGCGCCCTCGCGTCGTTGTCGCTGCGCCCGGGTTATGTGCTGACCGACGGCTTCGCGGTGCCGGGACTCGACGTTCCCGGTCTCGCGGTGTGGAAGGGGGACCGCGTCGCCGCTTGCATTGCGGCGGCATCCGTGCTGGCCAAGGTCACGCGGGACCGGATGATGGTCGCGATGCACGACACGTGGCCCGCGTACGACTTCGCCCGTCACAAGGGGTACGTGACAGCGGAGCATCAGAGTGCGCTTGCGGCGCACGGGCCGTGCCCCGAGCACCGCCGCTCCTACGTGAACGTGAGGAACGCCGAAGCCGCCGTCGATGATGACGACGACCTCGTTGTCGATGATGAAGAATGGGTCTCGTGAGCGCCGAGGATCTCGAGAAGTACGAGACCGAGATGGAGCTGCAGCTCTACAAGGAGTATCGCGACGTCGTACGGCTGTTCAGCTACGTCGTGGAGACGGAACGGCGGTTCTACCTCACGAACGACGTCCAGGTGATCCAGCACGCCGAGGGCGGTGAGACCTACTTCGAAGCGGTGATGCACGATGCGTGGGTCTGGGACATGTATCGCCCGGCACGGTTCGTGAAGAACGTTCGGGTCCTGACCTTCAAGGACGTCAACGTCGAAGAGCTCCCGGCTTCGGACCTGGAGCTTCCCGAGGAGCGCTAGGCGCCCACAGCCGGACCCCGCGTGACCTTCGCCCACAGGGTGCCTCCGCGACCACGCTATGAGTCACCGGCCGCACGCACGGTCGTCGCATGCGTGCAAAGGATCAGCTCGGAAAGGACGGCGAGGACTTCGCCGTACGGCACCTGATTGGCGCCGGCTTCCAGATCGTGGACCGAAACTGGCGGTGTGACGCCGGCGAGCTCGACGTCATCGCCCTCGACGGCGCCGACCTTGTCGTCGTCGAGGTCAAGACGAGAACGTCCACCGACTACGGCCTGCCCGCAGAGGCCGTGACCTGGCGCAAGGCCGACAAGCTACGTGAGCTCGCGTGGCGCTGGCTGCGGGAGAACCCGACGTCGCGGTCCGTTCGATTCGACGTGATCAGCATCGTCATGCCGCGCAACGGTCGCACGCAGCTGCAGCACTACCGCGGAGTCTGCTGATGGCGCTCGGCTGCACGCGGTCGATCGTGCTGAGTGGTCTGGTCGCGCACGTCGTCACGGTTGAGGTCAACATCGGTGGGCGGCTGCCCGGCAATCCGGCCTGGACGGGGCTGGCGGACACGGCCGTGCGCGAGTCCGCCGACCGGGTTCGGTCCGCCATCGAGAGCGCCGGCGAGGAGTGGCCACCTCACAAGATCGTCGTCGGTCTGTTTCCGGCGTCGGTTCGCAAGAGCGGAAGCCACTTCGACCTCGCGGTAGCGGTTGCCGTGCTTGCCGCGCAGAACAAGCTCGATCGCGACGCCGTTCGCGACCTCGTCGTGTTGGGCGAACTGGGTCTCGACGGGCGCGTCCACGCGATCACCGGCGTGCTACCCGCCGTGATCGGTGCGGTGAGGCTCGGCCATAGCCGGATCGTTGTTCCGCGACGCAACGCGGCGGAGGCAGCGCTCGTCCCGGGTGCGGAGGTGCTGCCGGTCGACTCACTCGCCGAGCTGTGTGCGTTGTTGCGCGGAGAGGACGGCGGGCACACCGGCGACGTGCCCGCCGTGCCTGTCGTCGAGGAGACCACGCTCGATCTGGCCGATGTCGTGGGACAGGACGAGGCGCGCCACGCGATTGAGGTTGCCGCTGCGGGTGGGCATCACGTCCTCCTCACGGGACCACCGGGAGTCGGTAAGACGATGCTCGCCGAGCGGTTGCCGGGCTTGCTGCCGGACCTCGAGGGAGACGAGGCCCTCGAGGTGACGTCGATCCACTCACTGCTCGGACGCCTTGCACCGGGGCGCCCACTGCTACGCCGGCCGCCGTTCTGTGCGCCGCACCATTCGGCGACGGTGGCCTCACTCGTCGGTGGCGGCAGCGGTGTTCCGGCGCCCGGAACCATCAGCCTCGCCCATCGCGGCGTCCTCTTCTTGGACGAGGCGCCGGAGTTCGAACGCCGCGCGCTTGATGCCCTCCGGCAGCCACTCGAGTCCGGGATCGTCACCATCCATCGCGCCGCCGGAACGGCTACCTATCCGGCCAGGTTCCAGCTCGTGCTGGCGGCCAATCCATGTCCGTGCGCACGAGGCGGACGATCCAGCGATGCGGCGTCCTGCCGCTGCAGCGCGCCGCAGCTGCGGACCTACCAGAACCGGCTGTCCGGACCGCTTCTCGATCGCATCGACCTGCGCGCCCGGTTGGCGCCCGTGAGTCGCGCCGTTCTCGCCGCTGGTGCGAGTGGGGAGCCGACAGCGGCCGTGCGGGAGCGGGTGCTGCAAGCCCGCGATCGAGCGGCGCGTCGACTGACGGGGACCCCGTGGTCGACGAACGCGGAGGTGCCCGGCCCGGACCTGCGTCGGCGCTGGCCGATTCCGGGCGAGGCGTTGGTGACGTTGTCCGCCGATCTGGACCTGCAGCGGTTGTCCACGCGTGGTGTCGACCGGGTGATGAAGGTCGCGTGGACGCTCGCCGATCTTGCCGGTCGCGAGGTACCGAGCCGGGATGACGTCGAGCAGGCCCGCGCACTCCGGGTGTTCGGCTCGACCGCGGAACTGGCGAGGTCCGCATGACGGTGAGCGATGCCGAACGCGCGGCGCGCGCGCAGCTGCTGCGCGCCGCGGAACCAGGAACAGGCGCGTTGTTGCGTCACGTTCGCCTCGTGGGCCCGGCGCAGGCGGTGGCGGACATCCGTCGTCACGCGCCGATCGCGGGTCTGGATGTCGAGACGCTCGCGACGCGGCTGCTCGATGTTCCCGGCGATCGGGAGCTCGAGCTGGCAGCGAGGCTCGGCGCGCGCCTGGTCTGCCCGGGCGACGACGAGTGGCCCATCGCACTCGACGACCTCGAGCGGGTCGACGCCGGCTGTCTCGCCCTGTGGGTCAGAGGCACATCGCGGCTGGGCGACATGTGTGAACGGGCCGTCGCGCTGGTCGGCACTCGCGCCGCGACCGACTACGGCGCCTCCCTCGCCGCGGAGCTTGCCAGCGGGCTCGCCGAGCGCGGCTGGACCATCGTGTCGGGGCTCGCGCTCGGCATCGATGCGGCTGCACATCGCGGCGCACTTGCCGCGGGCGGGCAGACGATCGGCGTGCTCGCGTGCGGGGTTGACGTGGCGTATCCCGTCGCGAACCGGTCGCTCTACGAGCGCATCCAGCAGGCGGGCGCCGTCGTGAGCGAACAACCGCCTGGTTCGGCGCCCCATCGGGCGCGGTTCCTCGTGCGCAACCGTTTGATCGCGGCGCTGTCGGCGGGGACGGTTGTCGTGGAGGCTGCGCCGCGCAGCGGCGCGAGGTCGACGGCGCGGCATGCCGCTGAGCTCTACCGCCATGTCATGGCGGTGCCGGGGCCGGTCAGCTCGATCCTGTCGGCAGGCTGCCATCAGCTGCTCCGCGATCGACCGGACGCAGTGCTGGTAACCAAGGTCGACGAGGTGATCGAGCAGGTCGGCGCGGTCGGGGACTTCGCCGAACGGGTGAGCGGTCCGGTACGCCGGCGCGACCTGCTGGGCCCCGCGGTGAGCAAGGCCTTCGAGGTGGTCCCCGTGATGCGACCGGTCGCAGTCGAACGCATCGCCGTCACGGCCGGCATGCGGCCCGATGCGATGCGGGCAGCGCTCGCCGCGCTCGAGGCCGCCGGCCTGGTCGAGTCGCGCGACGGCGGATGGTGCATGAGCAAGGAAGGCCGCGCCGAGCGGCGCGGCGGCGGCTCCGCCGTGGAGGAGCTTCCGCTCGGCTGGTGGTAGGCGGGGCACCTGCCGCTGCGTGGCGCGGCGCCCTGGCGTCGCGAAGCAGCGTGGCGACTTGACGCTGCCGACGTCCACGTCGAGCGTGAGGGTGTGGCGAATGAAGCGGGCGAGGCGGGACGAGAGCTGCCCGCCGAGCTCGCCGACGCCCGGGTCCGCTACCTCGAGCACCTGACGTTCGAACGCGGGCTTTCGCCGCACTCGGTGCGTGCCTACGCCAACGACCTAGACGGTCTGTTGGGCCACGCCGTGCGGATGCGACGGTCAACCGTCGCCGAGATCGACATCGGCGTGCTTCGCTCGTGGCTGGCGCAGCTTCACACCTTGGGCAAGAGCCGTGCAACGTTGGCCCGAAGGGCGTCGTCGGCCCGGATGTTCACCGCGTGGGCGGTCCGCGACGGGCTTGCCGACACCGATGCCGGCGCCAAGCTGGCGACGCCTCGCGCGCTGCGCAAGCTGCCCGAGGTGTTGCGCGTCGACCAGGCGGCGGCGGTGATGGCCGCGGCCGGCAGGGATGCGAGTCCGACCGGGCTGCGGGACGCCGCCGTCGTCGAGCTGCTGTATGCCACGGGCGCGCGGGTCAGTGAGCTGTGCGGCCTCGACGTCGATGACCTGGACCGGGAACGGCGTACCGTCCGCCTGTTCGGGAAAGGAGCCAAGGAGCGCGTCGTCCCGCTCGGGGTACCTGCCGCCCGGGCAACCGCCGACTGGCTGGCGCGTGGCCGGCCACTGCTGGCGGTCGCCGACAGTCCGCCGGCGCTCCTGCTCGGGGCGCGCGGCGGGCGGCTCGACCCGAGAGCGGCACGAAAGGTGGTCCATGAGCGGCTGGCGGCGGTCCCCGGCATCGGCGACCTCGGCCCACATGGCCTGCGCCACACCATGGCGACCCACCTGCTGGAGGGGGGCGCGGACTTGCGAAGCGTTCAGGAGCTGCTGGGCCACGCTACGCTCGCAACCACTCAGATCTATACCCATGTGTCCGTCGAGCGGCTGAGAGCAACATATGAGTCCGCGCACCCCCGAGCGTGACCGAGTCGCGCTTGAGGAAGACGAGTCGAGAGCCGTCGCCTCGACCGTCGATGCGGCGATCGGTGAGCTGTGGCGGTCGTTCAAGGACAGCGGCGATCAGTCGCTGCGGGAGCGGCTGATCCTGCACTACTCCCCGCTGGTGAAGTACGTCGCCGGCCGGGTCGGGGTGGGCCTGCCGCCGAACATCGAACAGGCCGACCTGGTCTCCTACGGCATCTTCGGCCTCATCGACGCGATCGAGAAGTTCGACGTGAGTCGTGCGATCAAGTTCGAGACCTACGCGATCAGTCGCATCAAGGGCGCGATCATCGACGAGCTTCGCGCGATCGACTGGATCCCGCGATCGGTGCGCTACAAGGCGCGCGAGGTCGAAAAGGCCTACGCCGCGCTGGAATCGCGGCTGCACCGCACGCCCAGTGAGGCCGAGGTTGCGGCCGAGCTCGGCATCCAGCTCGAAGAGCTGCACGCGATCTTTTCCCAGGTGTCGTTCGTCAATGTCATCGCCCTCGATGAGCTGCTCAACGTCGGGGGGGAGCGGGGCGACAAGCTCTCACTCGTCGACACCCTCGAGGACACGAAGGCCGAGGACCCGGTCGCGGCGTTCGAGACCGAGGAGACCAAGTATCTGCTCGCGCGCGCGATCAACACGCTGCCCGAGCGCGAGAAGATCGTCGTCACCCTCTACTACTACGAGGGCCTCACCCTTGCCGAGATCGGCCAGGTGCTGGGCGTGACCGAGAGCCGCATCTGCCAGATGCACACCAAGGCCGTCCTGCAGCTGCGCGGCAAGCTCGCCGAGCCGAAGGACTAGCCAACGGCCCGGCTCCTTCCAGCGAGTGAGCGCTAGGCGAGCGGCAGGAGCCGGACCCGCTCGAGTCCCAGCAGGGCAAGCGGATCGAGGTAGTCGGTCCCGCGCAACAGGCCCCAGTGCAGCACCGAGGTGTCGAGCCGTCCGATCAGCTGGCCGACCCGCACCTGCTGGCCGCGCCGAACCGTCGGCGTGAGGGGTTCATAGGTGGTCCGCAGCGCACCGAACGTCACCGCGACGGCGCCGACCCCGCCGACCGGCCCGGCGAAGGTGACGATGCCGGAGTTGGCGGCGTGGACCGCCTCGCCGCCCCGGCCGGCGAGGTCCAGGCCGCGGTTTCCGGCCAGCCACGGTTGGGCGGGCGGGTCGAAGTCCCGCACGATCCGGTCGGGTCCCGGCAGCAGCGGCCAGCCGTAGGCCGTGAGCGGCGAGCTCGCCGCCCGAGCCGGGGGTGGCGGGGCCGACGGCGCCGGAGCGAGCAAGGACAGCGAGGCGGCGAAGCCGACGAGGGCGCGAATCACCCCGCGATGTTGCGGCGCGCCCGGACTGGGCCCAAGCGCGGATTTCGCGCCTGTGGACGGCCACACGTAGACTCGTCGCAGCGGTTCGGGAGACCGATCCGACTTCGCACGTCGTCAGTCCGCCTGGAACTTCGAGGGCGGGGCGCGCCGTACGGTCCCTTGTTTGGCTCGACGCAGGTTGAGTCAACACAGGGGTGCGGTGCGTCGACGGCGTCAGGCACGGTGGCCGCCCGGCCACGGTGAACAAACCGAGTGGTCGCGCTCTGCCCGCAAGTGTGCAGAGTGGGCGCCACGAGAGGAGCACAACCCATGGCCGTCGTCACGATGCGCCAGCTGCTCGAAAGCGGCGTCCACTTCGGGCATCAGACCCGTCGCTGGAACCCGAAGATGAAGCGCTTCATCTTCACCGAGCGCAACGGCATCTACATCATCGACCTGCAGCAGTCGCTGTCCTACATCGACCGCGCGTACGACTTCGTCAAGCAGACCGTCGCCCACGGCGGCTCGGTGCTGTTCGTCGGCACCAAGAAGCAGGCGCAGGACGCGATCGCCGAGCAGGCGACCCGCGTCGGCATGCCCTACGTCAACCAGCGCTGGCTCGGCGGCATGCTCACCAACTTCCAGACGGTGCACAAGCGGCTCCAGCGCCTCAAGGAGCTCGAAGCCATCGAGGCCACGGGCGGTGTGAACGTCACGACCAAGAAGGAAGCCCTCGTGCTCTCGCGAGAGCGGGAGAAGCTGGCACGCACTCTCGGGGGCATCCGCGACATGGCCAAGGTGCCGAGCGCGATCTGGGTGGTCGACACCAACAAGGAGCACATCGCCGTCGCCGAGGCCCACAAGCTGGGCATTCCGGTTGTCGCGATCCTCGACAGCAACTGCGACCCGGACGTCGTCGACTACCCGATCCCGGGCAACGACGACGCCATCCGCTCCGTCGCCACCCTCACCCGGGTGATCGCGGACGCCGTGGCCGAGGGCCTGATCGCCCGGGCCGGCGCTGCCGAGACCGACGAGACGCCGGAGCCGGGTCAGCTCGGCGCGGACGAGCCGCTTGCCGACTGGGAGCGCGAGCTGCTCGAGGGCGGCGCGGCCGCCGAAGCCGCAGCGGCGCCTGCACCGGCTGGCGAGACCACCTCTTCGGAAGCGAGTGACAACTGATGGCTGTCAGCGCTGCTGACGTGAAGAAGCTCCGCGACGCGACCGGCGCGGGGATGATGGACTGCAAGAAGGCGTTGGAAGAGGCAGACGGCGACTTCGACAAGGCGGTGGAGATCCTTCGCGTGAAGGGTGCCGCCAAGGCCGCCAAGCGCAGCGGAGAGCGGGAGGCGACGAACGGCCTGGTCGCCGCCGCCGAGGGCGCGATGATCGAGCTCGCGAGCGAGTCCGACTTCGTCGCGAAGAACGATGAGTTCCAGACCCTCGCCGCCGACATCGTCGCGCTCGCCGCGAGTATCAAGCCGGCGGACGCCGAGGCGCTCGCAGCGGCGAAGCTCGCCGACGGCCGGACCGTCGCGGAGGCGGTCGAGGCCAGCGCCGCGGTCATCGGCGAGAAGATCGCCCTCGGCCAGGTTGCGTACTTCGACGGCAAGACGACGACCTACCTGCACAAGCGCGCGACCGACCTGCCGCCGCAGATCGGCGTGCTCGTCCAGTTCGAGGGGGACGACGCCGAGACTGCGCGCGGCGTCGCGATGCAGATCGCGACCTACAACCCTCCCTATCTGAGCCGCGACGACGTGCCCGAGGAGACGGTGGCCAACGAGCGCCGGATCGCCGAGGCGACCGCGCGCGAAGAGGGCAAGCCGGAACAGGCGTTGCCGAAGATCATTGAAGGTCGCTTGATGGGCTTCTACAAGGACAACGTGCTGCTCGACCAGGCCTACGTCCGCGACAACAAGAAGTCAGTCCAGGCGGTGCTCGACGAGGCGGGCGTGAAGATCAACAAGTTCGTCCGGTTCGCGGTGGGCGCCTGACGCATGGCTGACTCGCCGGGCCGGTGGGGGCGTGTCCTGCTCAAGCTGGGCGGGGAGATGTTCGGCGGTGGTTCGGTAGGGATCGACCCTGACGTCGTGCAGAACGTCGCGCGCCAGATCGCTGATGTGGTCAGCAGCGGGGTGCAGGTAGCCGTCGTGATCGGCGGCGGCAACTTCTTCCGTGGGCAGCAGCTGTCCGAGCGCGGCATGGATCGCGGCCGGGCCGACTACATGGGCATGCTCGGCACGGTCATGAACTGCCTCGCGTTGCAGGACTTCCTGGAGCGCATGGGTGTCGAGACGCGGGTACAGACCGCGATCACCATGGGCCAGGTCGCGGAGCCTTACGTTCCCCGGCGAGCGATGCGCCACCTGGAGAAGGGCCGGGTCGTGATCTTCGGCGCAGGCCTTGGTGCGCCGTTCTTCTCCACGGACTCGACCGCCGCTCAGCGGGCATTGGAGATCGGCGCAGAGGTGTTGCTGATGGCCAAGGCCGTGGACGGGGTGTACGACGACGATCCGCGCACGAACCCGGCGGCCAAGCGGTTCGAGCACATCAGCTACTCCGAGGTCCTCGCGCGGGAGCTGAAGGTCGCCGATGCGACCGCCTTCACGCTGTGCATGGACAACTCGCTGCCGATCATCGTGTTCGACCTGTTGGTCGACGGCAATATCGCGCGTGCGGTCAAGGGTGAGACGATCGGCACCCTCGTGGACGCGGGCTGAGGGCGGGCGGGAGTGAGAAGTTGATCGACGAGACCATGTTCGAGGCCGAGGAGAAGATGGAGAAGGCCGTTGCCGTTCTCCACGACGACCTCGCCACGATCCGCACGGGTCGTGCGACGCCGCAGATGTTCTCCAAGATCGTCGTCGACTACTACGGGACACCCACCCCGGTGAACCAGCTGGCGTCGTTCAACGTGCCCGAGCCACGGATGGCGATCATCTCGCCGTACGACAAGGGCTCATTGAGCGCGATCGAGAAGGCGATCCGCGACAGCGACCTGGGCGTCAACCCGACGAGCGACGGCACCATCATTCGCGTCGTCTTCCCGCAGCTCACCGAGGAGCGCCGCCGGGAGATGATCAAGGTGGCCCGTCACAAGGCCGAGGAAGGTCGCGTCTCGATCCGCAACATCCGCCGCCATGCGAAGGAAGCCCTCGACAAGCTCGCCAAGGACGGCGAGGTCGGCGAAGACGATGCGGCACGGGCGGAAAAGGAGCTCGAGAAGACCACCCACGGCTACGTCGAACAGGTCGACGAAGCTCTGCGGTCCAAGGAAGCCGAGCTGCTCGAGGTATGAGTCGCTGATGGGCGACTCGCCAGGGCGAGCGGGTCGCAACCTTCCTGTCGCGCTCGCCGTCGGTCTCGGCCTGGGCGGCCTGTACTTCTCGACGGTCTTCCTCTACAAGCCGCTGTTCCTGGCTGTGATCGTCCTCGCCATCGGGATGGGGATGTACGAGTTCGCCCGCGCGGTCGGCGCGAAGGACATGCACCCGCCCGTGGTTCCGTTGATCGCCGGGTCCACCGCGATCATCTGCGTCTCCTACGCCGTGGGCCGCGAGTCCATGACGACGGCCTTCCTGCTGACGATCCCGCTGATCGTGGTGTGGCGCGTGCCGCGCGGGATCGACGGCATGGTCAGGGACTTGTCCTCGGGCATCCTCGCCCTGGTGTTCGTAGGCTTCCTTGCCGGCTTCGCCGGCCTCTTGTTGGGAGCCCACGACGGTGACCGCCGCATGACCTGCTTCGTCGCGACGGTCGTCGCGAGCGATGTCGGGGGGTACGCGGTGGGCGCGCTGTTCGGCAAGCACCAGATCGCGCCGCGGATCAGTCCGAAGAAGTCGCTGGAAGGACTTGTCGGGTCAGCGGCGATGTGCGCGTTCATCGGCTGGCTGCTGTGCCTGACGGTGATGCACACGTACTGGTGGCAGGGCATCTTGTTCGGTCTTGCCCTCGTCACCAGTGCGACGTTGGGCGATCTTGGTGTCTCGATGATCAAGCGCGACATCGGCATCAAGGACATGGGGACGTTGCTGCCGGGGCACGGCGGGGCGATGGACCGTCTGGACTCGCTGCTTCCGTCCGCGCCGGTCGCGTGGGCTCTGCTCGCCGCGTTCGTGCCGCTGCACTCGTGACGCGGCGCTCGTGAGGCCGCACAAGCCGCCTCGTCACCTGGCCGACCTGGATCCGGATGAGCGGCGCGCTGCGCTTGTCGAGGCGGGCGAGCCGGCCTACCGGGCCGAGCAGCTCTCGCGCAACTACTTCGCGCACTACGGCGACCTCAGCGCGATGACCGACGTGCCGGTCCGCGACCGCGACCGGCTGGCCGCGGACTTCCTGCCTCCGCTTCTCGAGGACATTCGCACCATCGAGTGCGACGGGGGCAAGACCCGCAAGACCGTTTGGCGGCTCGGCGACGGCTCGCTGGTCGAAAGCGTGCTGATGCACTATCCGGATCGGGTCACGATGTGCGTGTCGTCGCAGGCCGGTTGCGGGATGGGCTGTCCGTTCTGCGCGACGGGCCAGGCCGGACTCACGCGCAACCTCTCGGCTGCAGAGATCGTCGAGCAGGTGGTGGTCGGGGGCCGCGGAGTCGTCGACAACGTCGTCTTCATGGGGATGGGGGAGCCGCTCGCGAACTACCCGGCACTGATCCGCGCTCTGCACGGCCTGGTTGATCCGGTCCCGGCCGGCTTGGGGATCGGCCGGCGCCACATCACGGTGTCGACGGTTGGTCTGGTTCCGGGTATCGACAAGCTCGCGGCGGAAGGCTTGCAGGTGACGCTGGCGGTCTCGCTGCATGCGCCCGACGACGAGCTTCGCGACACGCTCGTACCCATCAACCTGCGATGGAAGGTGGCGGAGGTTCTCGACGCGGCCTGGCGGTACGCCTCGTCGTCGGGCCGTCGGGTCTCGTTGGAGTACGCGATGATTCGCGACGTCAACGACCAACCCGAGCGAGCCCATCTGCTCGGTTCGTTGCTCGCCGGACGGCTTGCTCATGTGAACTTGATCCCGCTCAACCCGACCCCCGGATCGGCGTGGACGGCGACGACCCCGGAGCGTGAGCGGGAGATGGTGCGGATTCTGCGCTCCTACGGCGTGCCGACTACCGTGAGGGACACCAGGGGGCGCGAGATCGACGGTGCGTGCGGCCAGCTCGCAGCGACGGTGTCGTAACCGGTACAGCCGCAGTGAGTCGGTCCACGACCACATGGAGGATTGCCATGAAGCGGTCCGCATTCGTTGCCGCGTTGTCCGCGGCCGCGATGCTGGGTACTACCTCGGCCTCGTTCGCCGCCCCGATGCACAGCACGACGTTCGCGGGCTACGAGGTCTCGAAGCCCAACGCGCACATCAAACACGTGACGGCGACGTTCGTCGTACCGACCATCACGTGTGAGCACAAGTCCGGTGGGGTGGGGCCATCTGTCCTGGTCTACTCGAACGTCAACCTGAGGACCGGTGCCCACCGGACGTCGGGTGCGGGCATCGGCATCGCCTGCGAGGGCGGCCAGGCGCTCTACCAGTCGGTCTTCATCGTCAACGACCGGGCTCCTGCCAGCGGCGAGATCACGTTCTCGCCCGGCGATGTCGTCATCGTCAGCGTCGGCGTCACGCGCGCGGCGACTCGGGTCACCATCGAGGACGCGACCACCGGTACGTCGAAGACGCACTCGGGTGCAGGCAAGGTCGCCAGCGAGACCTTCATCGGCGACAACAGCATCAATGTCGACGGGGTGAGCGGAAAGCTCGACCCCTTCACCAGGACACACGTCACGAACGTCCTCGTGGACAGCCGGCCGCTCGGAGTGAACCACCCGCACCGCTTCTGGTGGGTACGACACGGGACGACGCTCGTCACGGCCAGCGCGCTGCAGGCGGAGGAGAACTTCACGCTCACGTTCCGCAACAGCGGCTGACGATGCGCGAGGTCGTCGTCCTCGGCTCGACGGGGTCAGTCGGGACGCAGGCGATCGACCTGGTGCGCCGCAACCCGGACCGCTTCCGGGTCGTGGCGCTTGGCGCCGGCGGCGACCGTGCGGCGCTCCTGGCCGAGCAGGCGATCGACTTGCGGGTCGAGGCGGTGGCGATCGCGAAGGCCTCGGCACTGGAGGACGTACAGCTCGCGCTGTACGCCGAGGCACAGCGGCGCGGTTACGACCGCGGCGACTTCGAGCTGCCCAAGCTCCTCGCCGGACCGCAGGCCGCCGCGGAGATCGCGTCGTGGCAGTGCGACGTCGTGCTCAACGGCATGACCGGCTCCGTCGGCCTCGCGCCGACGCTGGCGGCCATCGACGCCGGCCGAACGCTCGCGCTTGCGAACAAGGAGTCGCTCATCGCCGGTGGTCCGTTGGTGGCTGAGCGCGCCAAGCCGGGCCAGATCGTGCCGGTCGACTCCGAGCACTCCGCGCTGGCCCAGTGCCTACGGGCGGGCGAGGCAAGCGACGTCAAGCGGCTCGTCCTGACCGCGAGCGGGGGGCCGTTCCGCGGCCGCGTTCGCAGCGACCTGCGCGACGTCAGTCGCGCAGAAGCCCTCGCCCACCCCACGTGGGACATGGGCCCGGTCATCACGCTCAACTCCGCGACGCTGGTCAACAAGGGTCTGGAGCTGATCGAGGCGCACTGGCTGTTCGGCGTCCCGTTCGACGCCATCGATGTCGTCGTACATCCGCAGTCGATCGTGCACTCGATGGTCACCTACGTCGACGGGACCACCGTGGCCGTCGCGAGCCCGCCCGACATGCACCTTCCGATCGCGCTCGCGCTGGCCTGGCCGGAGCGGGTCCCCGACGCGGCGCCTGCGCTCGACTGGACGCAGGCCGCGACCTGGACCTTCGAGCCGCTCGACGGCGAGACGTTCCCGGCGGTTGGGCTCGCTCGCGAGGCGGGCCAGCGGGGTGGAACGGCTCCGGCCGTCTTCAACGCGGCCAACGAGGAAGCCGTGGCCGCGTTCGTGGCGGGCCGGATCGGCTATCTGGACATCGTGGACACCATCGCGGCGGTGGTGGGCGAGCATGCGCCGTCTTCAGGATCCCGCCTTACCCTGGCTGATGTGGAGGACGCCGAGCGCTGGGCTCGTGACCGTGCCGTGCAACTCACGGG
>JAICMG010000104.1 GCA_025929365.1 Frankiaceae bacterium | reverse complement strand
CCCGGAAGTGTGCGTTCACGCGTCGCAGCAGCTGTGCCTCCGGCCAGGTCAGCGATGCGTTGCGCTTCCCGGGCGGCTTGCCGACGAGGAAGCCGGCCGGTAGCGCAAGGAGTCCTTCGAACTGACGAAGCAGGAGGTCGTGGTCTCGCTGGTCGACGACGATCGCGGTGACGCGCGACGGGCCCACGACGGCCGCCCACCGTGCCAGCACGACGTCGTGGCGGTGGCGGATCCAGAACCAGGGCGTCGGCGACTCGCCCTGGTTGCCGCGGAGGGTCCCCTCCAGCCACTCCTCGTAGTCGCCGGTGTAGCCGTCCTTGACGTACTGCTGCCAGGCCGACGGGAGGATCTTCGCGAGCGGTCGGATCGTCGCGACGATGTGCACCCGGTCGCCACCGAGGCCGCGGACCACGCGCCGAGCTTGCCTGTCGCTCGCGCGGCAGAGCCACTCGCTGCTGATGAAGACGCGATCCTCGGCCGCACCGCGTACCTCGGCGACGAGATCGGTCCACGCGGCCATCGTGATGGGTGGATCGCCCAGGTTTCCGCGCGCTTCCGTGATCGCGACGCCGGCGCTCTTGTGGTAGCGCTCGGTGCCGGGGTACCGCACTCCGTGCTCGCGAAGGCGCTCCCGATCGGCGTGGAACGCACCTTGTAGGGATGTCGTGCCGGTCTTGTCGAACCCGATGTGGACGAGGCATCCGCCGGCGGGGACAGCCAGGTCCGGCGGCAGGTCGGCGGAGACCAAGAGGGCGACTACTTCCGGGCGTCGAGCGCGATGTAGTCGCGCTCGGTGGCGCCGTTGTAGATCTGCCGAGGGCGGCCGATGCGCGTGTCGGAGTCGGTCATCATCTCGCGCCAATGCGCGATCCACCCGGGCAGTCGACCCAGCGCGAACAGCACGGTGAACATCTGCGTCGGGAAGCCCATCGCTTTGTAGATGACGCCTGTGTAGAAGTCGACGTTGGGATAGAGCTTGCGCTCGACGAAGTAGTCGTCGGCCAGCGCTATCCCCTCGAGCTCGATTGCGAGGTCGAGCAACGGGTCGGAGACGCCCAGTGCGGCGAGGACGTCGTGCGTCGCCTGCTTCACGATCGCCGCGCGCGGGTCGTAGTTCTTGTAGACCCGGTGCCCGAAGCCCATGAGCTTGACGCCGGGCTCCTTGTTCTTGACGCGGTTCACGAACGCCCGCACGTCGCCGCCGTCGGCCGCGATGCCGGCGAGCATCTCGATGACGGCCTGGTTGGCCGCACCGTGAAGTGGACCCGACAGCGCGCCGATGCCAGCCGCGATCGAGGTGAACATGTTGGCGTTCGCCGAGCCGACCATTCGCACCGTTGACGTCGAGCAGTTCTGCTCGTGGTCCGCGTGGAGGATGAACAGCATGTCGAGCGCGCGTGCCATCGCGGGGTTGACGTCATATGTCTCGGCAGGCACGCCGAACGTCATCCGGATGAAGTTCTCGACGTACCCGAGCGCGTTGTCGGGGTAGAGGAACGGATGGCCGACCGACTTCTTGTGCGCGTACGCCGCGATCGTCGGGAGCTTGGCGAGCAGGCGAATCGACGACAGCTCCACCTGCTCGGCGTCGAACGGGTCGAGCGAGTCCTGGTAGAAGGTCGACAGCGCGCTGACCGCCGAGTTGAGCACCGCCATCGGATGCGCGTCGTGGCGGAAGCCGTTGAAGAAGTCGCGAAGGTCCTCGTGCAGCATCGTGTGCTTGGCGATGCGGTCACTGAACTCGTCGAGCTGCGACTTCGACGGCAGCTCGCCGTAGATCAGCAGGTACGCCGTCTCGAGGAAGGTCGACCCCTTCGCGAGCTGCTCGATCGGGTAGCCGCGGTACCGCAGAATGCCGGCGTCGCCGTCGATGAACGTGATGGCCGAGCTGCACGACGCCGTGTTGCCATAGCCGAGGTCGAAGGTCACCCGGCCGGTCGTGCTGAGCAGGCTGCTGATGGAGAGCCCGGCGGGTGTCTCGGTGCCGTCGACCGCCTCGAGCGGCATCACGCCGCCGGGATGCGTCAGCGCGTAGTCGGCCATCTCACTCCTCGTTGGGTCCGCCCGCCACGATCGTCGGGCTCCGCCCGCCCTGAATGTGGTGTCGATCAATGAGAATAGAGGGGTGTCGGACATCCCGAAGTGGGCCATCTCGCGAAGCATGAAGCTGGCGAGCCTTCCGCTCGGCGTCGCCGGTCGCGGCGCCATCGGGATCGGCAAGCGCATCGGCGGCAGGCCGGCCGAGATCGTCGCCACCGAGCTTCAGCAGCGCACGGCCGAGCAGCTGTTCAAAGTGCTCGGCGAGCTCAAGGGTGGCGCGATGAAGTTCGGCCAGGCGCTTTCCGTCTTCGAGGCCGCCTTACCCGAAGATCTGGCGGCGCCGTACCGTGCTGCGCTCACGAAGCTGCAGGACGCCGCACCGCCGATGCCGGCGTCGGCCGTGCACGAGGTGCTTGCCGAGGGCCTTGGCAGCGACTGGCGCGAGCGGTTCACGGAATGGAACGACAAGCCCGCGGCCGCGGCGTCGATCGGCCAGGTCCACCGCGCGAGGTGGCACGACGGCCGTGAGGTCGCGGTCAAGCTTCAGTACCCAGGCGCCGGGCCCGCGCTCATCGCGGACCTCAACCAGTTGGCTCGCTTCGCCCGCATGTTCGCGGTGATCAACCCCGGCCTCGACGTGAAGCCGCTGCTCAAGGAGCTTCGCGAGCGGGTGAAGGAAGAACTCGACTACGGCCTCGAGGCGCAGGCCCAGATCGCATATGCCGCGGCGTACGACGCCGACCCCGACTTCATCGTTCCCAAGATCGTCGACCACAGTGGCAACGTCCTCGTGTCCGAGTGGGTCGACGGGACGCCGATGTCCGCGATCATCCGCGACGGGTCGCCACAGGACCGCAACCGGGTGGGACTGCTGTTCGCGCGATTCCTGCTGTCCGGTCCCTCCCGCTGCGGGCTGCTGCACGCCGACCCGCATCCGGGCAACTACCGGCTCGCCGACGACGGCCGGCTCGTGGTCCTCGACTACGGCGCCGTGAACCGGCTGCCAGGCGGCTTTCCCCCCGCGATCGGTCCGCTGGGGCGGCTGGCATTGGAGGGACGGGCGGAAGAGGTGTTGGACGGGCTGCGGGCCGAAGGCTTCGTCCCGGAGGGTGTCGATGTCGACGCACAGGCGATCCTCGACTACGTCCGGCCGATGATCGAGCCCGTCGCCGCGGATCACTTCCACTTCACCCGGAACTGGTTGCGCCGTGAGGCGGCACGCGTGGCGGACCCTCGCTCACCTGCCGCGCAACTCGGCCGAAAGCTGAACCTGCCGCCCGAGTACCTCCTGATGCATCGCGTCGGCGCAGGCAGCATCGGGGTGCTGTGTCAGCTCGGCGCCGACATTCCGTACGGCGCTGAGGTTCGCCGCTGGATACCGGGTCTGGCCGGCTGAGGACGACGCGAGGTCAGTGGATCTCGTGCCAGTTGGAAACCGAAACGGTCTGCTGCCCGGTCTGGGCGGACAGCTCCTTGTCGTAGTGGACCGAGATGCCGTTCGATGCGGTGATGCTGCCGCAGATCATCACGCCGTACAGGTCAAGGTGGCCGTTGACGACGCACGTGGCGTTCGGCGCATAGATCACCGCCGAAAGCGCTGTCTCGGAAGCGACCGCGCTGCCGATCGTGATGGTCGAAGAGTTACCACTTGTCGCGGTGTCTATCAGTGACAGCGTCGAGGGCGGTCGCGCCGCGTACTTGAGCGGCAGCGCCGAATAGACGTAGCTGTTCCACGGCACGGTGACGCCGCCCACGCCGAGAGCGGGGATTGTCAGGTCGGTGCTGAAGCACAGGGTGATTGCTGATGACGAGAGGTTGGACAGGTTCGCGGTCACCGCGCCGGTGAGGGTGAGGTTGCCGCTGACGCTGTAGACCGCTCCCGCCGCGAGGTAGCTGGAACCGGTGACCGCAGAGGCATTGATGCCGACGCCGTTGGAGCACGCGGTGCTGGGCGGGTAGCTCAGCGCCGTGGTGGAGCGAACGACCAGGGGGGAGCCACACGCCGTTTGGTCGCCGATGCAGGTGCCGGTGGCGTCCGCGTTGGTGTAGCCGACCGGAGGCGAGTTGTCGAGATCGACCTCGCTGAAGTTTCCCAGCTCAGTGCCAATGGCGGTCAGGCTGCCATTGGTCGCGGCCGGGCCGGTCGACGTGATGGCCGGTGTGCACATCGTGGTCGAGGCGAGGCCCAGGATCCCGGTGTTGGCCAGGACGCCGCAGAACGTCGGGAGGCTCGAGCCATTGCTGCCGGAGTCGTACTCGTTGACGCCGGATCCGGATCCCATTGTCAACACGGAGCTGCCGAAGAGTGGAACCGAGTAGAGGCCTCGCACGGTGACCGTTTCCTGAATTTCACGGTTGATCTTGGTGCCCGAAGCCGTGGTGGCGGAGCCGATCGAGTCGACCAGCCAGCTGCCGTTGTTGTCGCTCGCCGACGTTTGGTAGCTCGCGCCGGTCAAGGAATTCGTGCCGGATATCGGCGCTTGCGTCGTCGCGGAGGGCGCGGCCTTGATGCGAGCGACCATTGAGTCGAGACCACTCTCGGCGCCGCTGAGGGCTTGCGTGAAGGTGCTGTCGTGACGAGTCTGCGTCTGTCCGTTGATGACGGTGGTGAGGCCGACGGACACCACTGCGGTGAGGATCACGATGCCGAGGAGGGCGAGCATGATGCTGCCCTCGTCGCGTCTCGGTCGCAGGAGAATCATGGCGCGTTGCGGAGCTCGGTGCCGTTGTCGGTGACGCCGACCGGGGTCGAAAGGAATTCGGGCTGCACCGACAGGTCGACCTGAATGCTGCCGACGCAGCCCGTGTCGACCGTCCCGCTGGCCATCGCGCAGCTCGAGGTGCTCACGTATGTGCCGGATGGGGCCTGGTAGCCCGGATACGAGCTGAACGAGAACACGGTGTCCGCGCCGAGGCCGACGACGTCGTCGAGGAGGGTGCGGCGCGGGGCCTGGCTGACCGATCCCGACGTCCACTTGTCGGTCTCGTCCACGTACAGCTTGGTGCCGACGACCGAGTAAGTCATGACGCGGGTCACCGTCGCCTGGTCCTCCTCGAGGACCAGGCGAGTGGCGCTGACCGACAGCACCGGATACGCCGCCGACCGGATGTCGCGGTCCACCCGCTGAAGTGCGGTACGCGCCTGCGCCAGCGCAGCCTCGCGGTTCTGCAGGCTCCTCTGGTGGGTGAGACCGCTGATGGAGGCCTCCGTCACGACCGCGCACACCCCGCCGAAAACCACCACTGACACGAGCATCTCCGCCAGCGTGAAGCCTGGGTCTGCGACAGCGGGTCGGCGCCGATTCGTCATGCGAGGGTCGCCGTCAAGCTCTGCGAGGCGGTGGAGGAGTCGCCCGCGCGCGTCAGTTGAAAGGTGATGCTCTCGGACGAACCCGTCTTCACCATGCCCGTGCCCGACGGGATCGTGGCGGTCCAGCTCGTCCCGTTGCTGCTAGTCAGAGTCGCGGTCTTGGTCGTCGTGCCGCTCTGATAGGTCGCGACCACCGTGTCGGTCCTCGAGAGGTTGACCGTCGCGCAGGACAGCGTGGCCGGCAACAGCGTGTTACGGGTCAGCGGAACAAGTGAGATCGCATTCAGCGCCAAGCCGGCGACCGAAACAGAGCAGTTGCCGGAGAAGGCGGGCGCTCCGACGATCGCGAGCGACACGCTTGGGATTGCTTGGCTTCCGGGCACTGTCGCCGTGAACGCCAGCGTCCCACCGCTTGTTGACACCACCTTCTTGATCGATGTTTTGGGGATGGCGGCCTGAAAGCTGCCCGAGCCGCTGTCGCCCGTCAGCGAGACCTGATGGGAGCCGTTGTCGTCGCTCCAGGTCAGCGGAACACACGTCGCGTTGGACAGACCCGTCTCGGTGAGCGTCACTGTCACGCTGCTCGACGGTTGGCCGGCCGTGTCGACCGTGACGCTCGACGGCGAGAGTGACAGGTGGCCGCTGACCAACGTGGTGCCGCTGCCGCCGCAGCTGCCGAGTGGATTGGTGGTGCTGCTGACGGACAGCGTCCCGTTGTCGACCAGGCTTCGCGCGATCCTCACGGTGCGTTGCTCGCCTTGGAAGTCCCAGGTGACATCGACAACCGCGTGAACCGTGGAGACCGCACCCGACGAAGGCGGCGTGCACGTGTTCGGGGAGTCGGTGGGCGAGCAGACCGACAACGATCGAGTTTCGGTGAAGTCCCTACCGTTCATCGTCACCGTCTTGCTCGACGTACCCGCCGCACTCACGAGCGATGAGTACGCCTGGCTCCGGGTTGCCTCGAGCGCGCCGTTCGCTATGTGAAGCGCAGTTGCCTGCGACTTCTCGAGGCTCTGTTGCCGAATGTTCGCCGCGAGCTCGCCGAGCAGCGCGAACAGTCCGATGGATATGAGCGCGATAGCCGCGATCACCTCTATCAAGCTCAGTCCCGTGTCCGCGCAGCCCGGGTTTGCCCGGGTATGACGAGCCCTGGGACGGCCGAGCGGAAGCGTGCTCATCTCATTGCCCAATATCGGCATGGCGCGACGGATTGGGCTAGATCAACTTCAGCCATTTCTGGCCACGAGGTGTGACTAGTCTGCGCTGTTCGGGTGAGCGGGCCGAAAGGCCCTGGGCCGGTCGTCGTGACGCGGCCGTCGTGGATTACCGTTCGGCAGTGGACAGCGAATCGGGATTCGGTATCGAGCCGGTCTACGGCCCCTCCTCCCTTGCCGGCTGGGATGCCGCGACTCAGCTGGGTGAGCCCGGCGAGTACCCCTACACCCGTGGTGTCTACCCCTCGATGTACACGGGCCGGCCGTGGACGATCCGCCAGTACGCCGGGTTCGGAACGGCGAAGGAGTCGAACGAGCGCTACCACCAGCTGGTGAAGGCCGGCTCGACCGGGTTGTCCGTGGCTTTCGACCTGCCGACGCAGATGGGCTACGACTCCGACGACACGATCGCGCACGGCGAGGTCGGCAAGGTCGGGGTGGCGATCGACTCGATCGACGACATGCGCATGCTCTTCGACGGAATTCCGCTGGACCAGGTCTCGACGTCTATGACGATCAACGCGCCTGCCTCGTTGTTGCTTCTCCTCTATCAATTGGTGGGCGAGGAGCAGGGCATCGCGTCCAGTGCGCTGACCGGCACGATCCAGAACGACGTGCTCAAGGAGTACATCGCGCGGGGAACCTACATCTTCCCGCCGAAGCCCTCGTTGCGGCTCATCACCGACATCTTCAGCTATTGCCGCACCAACATCCCGAAGTGGAACACCATCTCCATCTCCGGCTACCACATGGCGGAAGCGGGTGCGACTCCTGCGCAGGAGATCGGCTTCACCATCGCCAACGGGATCGAGTACGTGCGCGCGGCGATCGCGAGCGGTCAGGAGGTCGACGAGTTCGCACCGCGACTGGCCTTCTTCTTCGTGTCGCGGACGAGCCTTCTGGAAGAAGTGGCGAAGTTCCGAGCGGCTCGGCGAATCTGGGCGCGCGTGATGCGTGAGGAGTTCGGCGCCAAGGACCCGCGCTCGCAGATGCTGCGGTTCCACACCCAGACCGCGGGCGTGCAGCTCACCGCGCAACAGCCCGAGGTCAACCTGATCCGCGTCACAGCGCAGGCCATCGCCGCCATTCTCGGCGGCACGCAGTCACTCCACACCAACTCCTTCGACGAGGCCATCGCGCTCCCGACGGCCAAAGCCGCTCGGCTCGCCGTTCGCACGCAGCAGGTGCTCGCCCACGAGACCGACCTCACCGCCACTGTCGACCCGTTCGCCGGTTCGTACGCCGTCGAGTCGCTCACCGACGAGGTCGAAGCTGCCGCGCTCGAGCTGATGAAGACGGTCGAGGACATGGGCGGCGCGGTGGCCGCGATCGAGCGTGGATTCCAGAAGGCTGAGATCGAGAAGGCCGCCTACCGGACGTCTCAGCAGATAGACGCAGGGGATCGGGTTGTGGTCGGCGTGAACAAGTACGCGATCGACGACGACGAGATCTACGAACCCATGCGAGTGGATCCGGCGATCGAGGAGCAGCAGGCAAAGCGGCTCGCCGAGCTCCGCGCCGACCGCAGCGACGCCGACGTGACCCGCGCGCTGGACGCGCTGCGGCGAGCGGCTGAGGGGACCTACAACGTGTTGCCGTTCATGCGTGACGCCCTCGCCGCGCGAACCACGTCCGGTGAGGTCTGCCACGCGCTGCGTGAGGTGTGGGGCACGTACGTCCCGGCTGATTCGTTATGAGCGAGCGCGACATCGACATGGCCGGTGCGGAGAAGGCTGCGGGTGAGCTGCTCGACGCGCTCGGCATCGAGCACCGAGACGGGACGCTGGCGGGTACGCCGGGGCGGATCGCGCGGGCGTACGCCGAGCTCCTCACGCCCCGTCGCTTCTCACTGACGACGTTCCCCAACGACGAGGGCTACGACGAGATGGTGATCGCGCGGGACATCCCGTTCACCTCACTCTGCGAGCACCACCTCCTGCCATTCATCGGCACTGCCGTCGTCGCGTACCTGCCGGCCGAACGGATCCTCGGCCTGTCGAAGCTCGCCCGCGTGGTCGAGATGTTCGCGCGACGGCCGCAGGTGCAGGAACGAATGACCACCCAGATCGCGCACTGGCTCGACAGCAATCTGACCCCCAAGGGGGTGGGCATCGTGCTGCGGGCCGAGCACACCTGCATGACGGTTCGAGGAGTGGGGGCGCGAGGCGCCACCACGGTGACGTCGACCTTGCTCGGCAAGCTGCGGGACGACGCGCGGACTCGCTCGGAGTTCCTCACCCTGGCGTACGGCCCGCTCGGCACCGCAAGCTGACAGCCAGCTCACAGCGTTTTCTCACGCCTCGCTCAGGGCTCGCCCGCACTCTGCAACTCTGGGCGAGGTGCGGCGACGAGGTGGATCGGAGGTGGCCGATGGCGGGCGACGCGGGCGCGACGTCGGGTGAGGCCCGGCTCATCGTCGTGGACGACGAGCCCAACATCGTCGAGCTGCTGTCGGCGAGCCTTCGGTTCGCTGGTTTCGACGTCGCGAGTGCCACCGACGGGCACCGGGCGCTAAAGCTTGTTGACTCGTTCCAACCGGACCTGGTCGTGCTGGACGTCATGATGCCGGGGATCGATGGCTTCGAGGTCGTTCGGCGGATGCGCGCGAACCAGCAGCACGTGCCGGTCCTTTTCCTCACCGCCCGCGATGCGACCGAGGACAAGATCGCGGGACTGACGCTCGGCGGCGACGACTACATCACCAAGCCGTTCAGTCTCGAGGAGGTCATCGCGCGAATCCGGGCGGTGCTTCGGCGTGCGCAGGGTGACTCTCGGCGGGCGCCCCCGATCCTGCGCTACGGCGACATCGAGCTGCACGACGACTCGCACGAGGTCTTGAAAGCGGGCGAGCCGGTCACGCTGTCACCGACGGAGTACAAGCTGCTCCGCTACTTCTTGCAGAACCCGCTCCGCGTGCTCAGCAAGGCTCAGATCCTCGACCATGTCTGGCACTACGACTTCGACGGCGACGGGAACGTCGTCGAGTCGTACGTCTCCTACCTGCGCCGCAAGATCGATACAACCGAGCCACGCCTCCTTCACACGATTCGAAGCGTCGGCTACGTCCTCCGCGGCCCGCGGGAGTAGGGGTGTCGCTTCGCAGCATCGCCGCCCGCACGCCGCTGCGAGTGAAGCTCGTGGCTTCTGTGCTGGTGCTCGCGGCAGCCGGCCTGTCGGTCGCTGCCGTGGCGGCGACGACGGCGTTGCACTCCTACCTGATCGGCCGGGTCGACGATCAGTTGCGAGTCGCAGCGCGCGGCATTGCGGACGGGACCCGGTTCGGCCCGGGCCTGGGCGGCGGTGCGCCCGTTCCCGGTCCACCTCGGCCAAGTGACCCCGCGGCGGGTGATGCCGGCCGGGGAGGTCGGCTTCCCAGTCCGTACTACGTGAGGGTGTACGCCGCCGACGGCTCTCCGATCGGCGAAGCGGACGCGGCTCCGCTGACCGCCCAGTCGCCCCCTGATCTGCCGGCACTTTCCATCGACTCGGGTCAGGCGCGAACCGGTTCACCCTTCACGGTCTCGTCGGTCGACGGGGCGGGCTCCTGGCGGGTCATCGCGGTTCCGTCGCGCGATGGTTCGGGCACCGTCGCCATCGCGACGTCGCTCTCGGACGTCAGCCACACCGTCAATCACCTCGTGCTCGTCGAGGTCCTCATCGGGGCCGCCGCACTCGTGCTGATGGGTGGCACCGGGTACCTGTTGATCCGGCAGTCGTTGAACCCGCTCGTTGCGGTCGAGCACACCGCCGAAGCGATCGCTGCGGGCGATCTCTCCCAACGTGTGCCCGAACTGCATCCGCGGACGGAGGTGGGCCGGCTTTCGGCCGCTCTCAACGTCATGCTTGGCCGGGTCGAGTCCGCCTTCGCGCGCCAGCGGGAGTCCGAGCAGCAGGCACGCGCATCGGAGCGCCGAATGCGTCAGTTCGTCGCCGACGCCAGTCACGAGCTGCGCACGCCCCTCACCTCGATTCGAGGCTTCGCCGAGCTTCACCGCATCGGCGCGGCCACGGATGTCGATGTCGTGCACTCGATGGCGCGCATCGAGGACGAGGCGGCCCGGATGGGACTGCTCGTCGAGGACTTGCTGCTGCTCGCGCGTCTCGATCAGCAGCGGCCGTTGGAGCAGGCGCCCGTCGACCTGCTGGACATCGCGCGCGATGTCGTGACGAACGCGCGTGCCGTTGCGCCGCAGCGCGCGATCGATCTCGCCGTAGAGACACCTGTGCCGCCGATCGTGACGGGCGATGACGCCCGGCTTCGCCAGGTCCTCGACAACCTGATGCGCAATGCGCTGGGACACACGCCTCCCGACGCAGCGGTTCGGGTTCGCGTCGCGGCTGATGCCGCGGTGCGCGTGGCGATTCTCGAGGTCGCGGACGACGGGCCCGGCATGAGTGAGGAGGACGCGGCTCACGTCTTCGAGCGCTTCTATCGTGCCGACCAGGCGCGTACCCGCAACTCGGGCGGGAGCGGCCTCGGGCTGTCGATCGTCGCCGGCCTCGTGGCGGCGCACGGCGGTACGGCGACAGTCGCGAGCCGTCTCGGCGAAGGCACCACCTTCCGTGTCGAGCTACCGCTCGCGAAGGGGTAGAGAGCTACCGCTCGCGAAGGGGTAGAGAGCTACCGCT
>JAICMG010000123.1 GCA_025929365.1 Frankiaceae bacterium | reverse complement strand
GAGCGCCTTGCCGATCTGGTGCACGACGCTGCCCCACGCCATCGTGAGGACACCCTTGTGAAGGATGAACGGCGTCACGTCGAGCGGTACGCCGAACCCCATGATGTCGCCGAGCACCGCTGCCTGGTCGTACGTCGCGTAGTTGAGCAGCTCGATGCAACGCACCTCCTCGATGCGCTCACTGATGCCGGTGATGACCAGCGGCAAGGCGTCGTTGCCGAACCCGGGGTCGACCCCGTTGACGAAGATCGAGGCACCGCCTTCATGCGCGGCAGCGATGACGTCCGCTGCCATCTCGTCGGCGACGCCGTACGGGTACTGCAGAAAGACGGGGCTGCTCGACACCACGTTGATGCCGGCGCGGAGAAAGCGGGCGAGGTCGCCGAGCGCCTCGAAGATCCGGTCGTCGGCCCACGCCGTGTGCACGATGCAGTCGGGCTTCATCGCGAGCAACGCATCCGCGTCGTTCGTCGCCGCCACTCCGAGCCTGCGACCGAGCCCAGCCAGCTCACCGGCGTCCTTGCCGACCTTGTCCGGGTTCGAGACCCACAAGCCGACGAGCTCGAGCTCGGGCTTGGCGTCGATGCCCGTGATCGCGTGCTTGCCGACGTGGCCCGTGCTCCACTGCACCACGCGATAGGGGCCGCTCACCGGGCCACCCCTGTCCCAGCGGGAACGGCGCAGCTGTCCTGGTCAAGGCCGAGCACCTGCATGAATCGTCCCTGGGAGAGGTACTTGCCGATGACGAGTGCCAGCTCGACGATCTCGCCGGGATCGAAGTGCTGCGCGAGCCGCGCCATCAGCTCGTCGCCGATCGACACCGAGTCGGTGCAGAAGAGCTCGGTGAACTCAAGCGCCGCTCGCTCCACCTCGCTGAAGTCCGTGCTGTCGCGCCAGTCTGCGACCGCGGCCAGCAGCTCATCGGTGACGCCGACGGCGAGGGCCTGCGGCGTACGCCACGCGAGGCAGACCGTGCATCCGTTGATCTGGGCGATCCGCATTCGCACCAGCTCGTGCAGCCGCCAGTCCAGCGTGCTCGCGAAGACGGCATCGTTCATGGCGCCAACGGCCGAAGCGAGCTTCGGTCGCAACGACAGCGCCTTGACGATGTCGAGCTGGTCACCGTCCGGCAGCGCGATGCGCGAGGTCATCCATGCAACGTCTCACGCGCGATGTGCGTTGTCATGGGTGAGGGTGGTCACGACCAGTCGGGAGTGCGATGAGCGACGAGACGTTCCGCGAGTTCGTCGTCGCGCGCGGCCCGGATCTCACCCGAATGGCCACGCTGCTGTGCCGTGACCGCTCGGATGCCGAGGACCTGGTCCAGGACACCCTCGCATCCGCCTACGCGAGCTGGCGCCGGATCGAGGCCGCCGCTTCGCCGGAGGCCTACGTACGACGGATGCTGGTCAACCGCCACGTGTCGTGGTGGCGCCGGCACCGCGGTCGGGTCGAGCCTCGCGCTGACGTCCCCGACGTCGCCACCGCGGACCCGACCGACGCGACGGCGAACGCCGATGCCGTGCGTCGCATGTTGCGCGAGCTCCCGCCGCGTCAGCGGGCAGCCGTCGTACTCCGCTATTACGCCGACTACTCGGACAACCAGATCGCCGAGACCCTCAGCTGCACCGAGCAAACGGTGCGCAGCCAGATCTCTCGCGCACTCGCCTCGCTCCGTGAGCCTGCCCAGGACGGCCTCACCGAAAGGACTCCGTCGTGACCATCGAAGATCGCCTCCGCAACGGACTGCACGACGCCGCCGACGGGGTCGCGCCCATTCCGGATCTGCCCGACGCCGCGATCCAGCGCGGCCGCCGCCGTCGCACGGTGCGGCGCGTGACGACTGCGGGCGGAGTGGTGCTGTCCGTGGCTGCGCTCGCCACGACCGGAGCCGTCGTCGCGAACAACACCGGCGGGGGCAGCAGCCACAAGCTCGGCGTCGGCTCGCACAACGTCGGGACGCAGCACGTCGTCGCTGACCCGTGGTGGGACACCTGGACCACCGATCGCTACTACGGCCGCGTGGATCCGGCGTTCCTCGCCGCCGCGCGGCCGATCTACGACCGGGCGGCCGGCCCCGAGAAGATCAGCGTCTATGCCGCGGGCACCAACCCCGACGGCCTGCAGTGGGTGATGTTCACCGATCCGCACGACGGTTACGTCATGCAGTGGTTGGAGGGGCACAACAACGCTCCGAGCTACGGCGAGAGCAGCGGTCAGGTCACCCCTGACCTCACCTGGACGTCGTGGACGGTGCCGACCGAGGCCACGCAGAGCAACGGTGCCGCGACCGTCGAGGAGTGGCTGATCGTGGTCGGCCGACCCGGGACGACGACGATCGACTACAGCCCGGACGGCACTACCTGGCAGCCGATCGACGTCGAGCACGGCATCGGCGTGATGAAGGTCGCCACCCACACGGGCTTCCCGCCGGCATCCGCAAAGGTGCGTCTGTCCGACGCCGGTGGCGTCTATGCGACCGGTACGCCGGCCGGCGCCGGCGCCGACGCGAATCCGAGCGACAGCCCGCCGCCGGGGACGGGCGACGCGACGCCGACCCCGACACCGAGCGTCAGCCCGGTGTCGACGACGGCGCCGGCAGTGTCAGGAGCTCGCTGAGGCGGCGTACGCCATCGCGGTGACGCCGACCCCGAGCTCGGTGCCGGTTCGCAGCAGCCACCACATGTCGCCGACGAGTCCGGGCATGGAAGCGAGGACCTCCGACGGTTCGACGTCCTGATCGACGGCGCCGTGGACGGAGGCGGATGCGGCCGCGACCGGTGCAGCGGAACCAACGGGGAATGCCATCCGCGCACCCGTAACGACCAGCGCCACGGCGGCGAGTGCGACGCCGCCGGCGCGTGAGAGCCGCCGCACCTCCGGGTTGAGCCGGGTGATCGCGCCCACCCCGATCGGCCGCAGCGCGGTCCGCCTGCGGCGTACCGTCCGGGTCCGCAACGAGCGGTGGACGGCGAGGAGTGTGCCTGCGATCGCCGTGGCGCTCAACGCCGAGAGCGCACCGACCGCGTGCCACCAAGCCTGACTGTCGCCCGTCACGGTCGCACCGATCGCCTGTACCGCCCATCGCGACCCCGCGATGTCACGGAGTGCTGACAGCCCTGGGAAAGCGACGGCCGGCGGCAGGCCGGACAGCACGAACTCGACCACGACGATCATCGGGAGGATCGCGAGCGCCTTGTCGGCGGTGCGCACGATCGAGGACACGAAGAGTGCGAGCGCCACCGCGCTGAGGCCGGCCAAGGCCATCGTGACGGCGAGCTCGGCGATCCCGGAAGGCAGCACGGCGCCGGCGGTGGGAACCAGTTGGCGCTGTACCGCGATAGCGGCGACGACGGCGGCCTGGAGGGCGACGAGCGGCCCGAGTACGGCGAGCTTCGACGCGACGTAGGCCGACGCGGACAGCCCCGCGCGACGTTCCCGAACGACGATGTGGCGTTCCTTGACGATCTCGCGGATCGCATTCGACATGCCGAGCCAGGTCACCGACGTCACGAGGAGGACCGCCATGCCGGTCGCGGACAGCGGCAAGGTGCGAGTGACGTGGTGGAGCGGCCGGCGAAGGCCGTCGGGGGTGACGAAGGCAAGCAGAAGCATTCCGAGAACGACGCCTTGAACCGCGAACAACCCGCTTCGACGGTGGTCGGCGAACGTCACCCGTGCGAAGCGCCTGGTCAACGTGACGAGCTGGCGTCGCGGTGAGACGCGGGCGACGCGCGGCTGCCCGATCGCTCTCGTCGAGCGAACCGCCTCCGCGGGCTTCGGGATGAACAACGAGTCGGGCGCCTCGTCGAGCAGAGTGAACAGCTCGGCGGCCGACGCCGTACCGAAGTAGGAGTGCATCCGGGACGGGGCGCCGAAGTACGCGAGCCCACCGCCGGTCGCAAGCAGCGCGACCTGGTCGCACGACGCGATCACCTGCTCGCTGTGCGTCACGACGACGACGCTGTGGCCGAGGTCGGCCAGCCGATGCAGGGTTGCCATCACGGTGGCCTCGTAGCCCGGGTCCAGGCTCGACGTCGGCTCGTCGAGGATCAGCACCGCCGGGCTGCTGAGCAGCTCGGTCGCGATGCTGACCCGCTTGCGCTGTCCGACCGAGAGCGACTCGACGCGGGTCCCGGCCTGCAGGTCCAGCCGGATCTCAGCGAGCACCGCGTCGACGCGGCCCTGCCGAGCGACTGCATCACAGTCGGGCAACCGCAGCTGCGCGGCGTAGTCCAGAGCCTGCCGAACGGTCAGCTCGCCGTGCAGCGCGTCTTCCTGCGGGACGTATCCGATTCCGCGCCGCGCCGACTCGAGCCGCGAGACGTCGACGCCGCCGACTACGACTGCTCCCGACGTGAGCGGGATCGCGCCGGTGATCGCAGCGGCAAGACTGGTCTTGCCGGCGCCGGTCGGACCCGCGATCGCGATGATCGCGCCCGCCCGCGCGACGAACGAGACGCCATCGAGCAGGCGAGTGCCGTCAGACGCGTCCGCGACAAGGCCGTCGACGGACAGCGCCGTGGATGTCACCGGCGCGAGCGCAACAGTGGAGCGGATGTCTGCAGGCATCGCGGATCAGCCGAGCTTGGACTTGTAGCCCGGGCAGTAGAGCGACACGGCCGTCTTCACGACGTAGTCGGCACCGCCGGACTTCAAGGACGTGAACGGGATCTGGTGCACCTTCTGGGTGACCTCGGTGATCACGTACGCGTAGGTGTGCTTCTGGTCGAAGGCAGTGCAGACGCTGTTGCCGAACTGCGCCACCTGGGAGGCAGTCGGAGTGAAGGGTGAGTTCACGAACTGCTTCAAGCCCGCGATGGCAGCGGACACCGCCGACGCTGAGGGGTGAAGGCGCGGGGCGATGGTCGGCGTCGGCGCCGGCTTGCGGTGGTGGTGCTTCTTCTTGTGGTGGTGCTTCTTCTTGTGCGGCACGGCCTGCTTGATGTTCGCCGCCTGCGCCGACGGCGCTCCGACCGCCGGCTGCACCGTGAGGCTCGAGATCAGGTTGCTCTGGGCCGGTGACGTCGCCGCACCGGAGGTGATCGCATGACCGGCCGGCGTACCGTGCGCGCTACGACGAGCAGGTCCGGCGACGTGGTGTGAGACGGCAGCCTTGGTGCGACCGGGCATGACGTGCACGACGGCCGGGCGGGAGGCGGCAGCGCCCAGGACGCGAGTCGACGCGCGGTCGGCCGTCGCGACGCGCGGCACTGCACCGAGCGCCACCGCCACCGCGACGCCGAGGGTCAGGCAGGTTCCCGTCGCGATCACAGTCCGGGTGTGGTGCGTACTCACGTGGAAGCTCCTGGATGTCGCGGTTGTCGGATCCGACCCGGTGCGCCCGAGAAAGTTCGGCGCCCATCACAGGATCGACACCCCAGGGACTTGCGAACATGGCGAAGCAGGGGGATTTCGGCCTAGTCAAAGTGACGGGGTCGACCCACCCGGCTTGTCCGAGATCGCGCCGATTTGAACGGCGTACGGCGCGCCCCACGCTCAGGAGGGACGCGCCGCGCGCGCGGAAATGACTACCAGGTGACCGAGCTGACTCCGCCCTTGGTGGACAGCTCGCTCGGCGTGCCGCCCGCGGCGGCTCGCCAGACGTTGCCATCGGAGTCGGCGAGCAGGGCGGTTCCCGATGAGTCGACCGCGAGCGACTGCGGTGTGCCGTTGACCGGAATCGTGAACCTGACGGTGGGCTGGCCCGCGTCACAGCTGAGTACCTGCATCGAGGACCCGGTCTGGCCGGCGAACCACAGGGTGCCGTCGGGCGCCGTCGCCACTGCCCCGGTGAGCTGGGTGGCAGGGTCGTACTGGCCACAGGGAACGGCGCCGGGCATCGTCTTGTTGCCGTGGGTCGAGTCGTAGCGCGCCAGGTAACCCTGCATGCCGGTCCGCACGAACGCATCGACGTGAGTGCCGTCTGCCTCCCATACCGGGTCGCCGACGATCGCCGGCGGCTCGCTCGGGAAGCTGATGTATCCGGTGGTGTGCGCTCCTGGTGTCTGGCGGACCACCTCGAACCACAGCTTCGCCTGCGGGTCCGGCATGGGGCGCGTGCAGCTCCGTTCGTAATAAGTGAGCAGGCCATCGGTCGTGACGTCGAATCCCTCGATGCCGTAGCCCTGGTCCGCCTGAGCCGCGCTGAGCGGAGTACCGCCGCCCGCAGGCAGCGAGTAGAGGGTCGACGGGCAGTCGGTCGTGCCGGCAGTGAAGTAGAGCGTTCCGCCAGCGTGGTGTACCTCCGCGACGGTTCCGTGCGCGCTCGAGCCCGCCACCGGTCCAGCCGGCGCGCCGCCCGCGTCGAAACGCTCGATCACTCCGCCCTGCACGCCGTAGAAACCGGCGGTCTTCGCGACGGGAGAGGCCGTGGTGAACACCACCTTCTGCGCAGTGAACTCGCCGAGCCCACCGTCAGCCGGCGAGGCGATCGATACGACGACCACCCCGAAGCCCTCATCAGACGGCGTGAATGACACCGACGCACTCCACTGCGAGGTGCCGCCGCCGAACATGCCGGTCTTCGCCTGGCCGAGCAGCGCCGGGGTCTCGGCGTCGCGCACCTCGACGTTCGCGCGCTCGTCGACCCCGAATCCGGGCCCGCTCACGGTCAGCGGCGAGTTCCCGGTTGCGCCGGGCGCTGGACTCGAGATCACGAGGTCGCCTTGCGCCGAGCTCGCCCCGGTGACGAGCCACGCGTGGTGGAACTTCACGAGGTGCACGATCGCCACCGGGTGCTCGCTGCCCGCGATCGCACGCTGCATGGTGACGTCGGCCGACGTACCGGTGATCGACACCGTCCCGGCCCCGACGCCTGCGCCGAACTTCAGGTAGTTGTCCACCCACGACTCGGATACCGCGCCGGGATCTGAGATCCACGGCGAGTGTCCGCCCGCGGACTGCTGCTCCCAGCTCGCCTCCTCCGCCGCGTTCGAGAACGGGAAGAAGGCTTGCTCCGGGAAGCCGTCGCTGACCACGGGGTTGATGGTGGGGGTCGGGCTCGGGCTGTGCCCGGGGCCGACCTTGGCCGCGCCGGTGCCGTGCCGTGCGATCGCGACACCACCGACGGCGATGGCGGCCACCACCACCACCGAGCCGAGGACCAGCGCCGGCCGCAGCCAGCGGTCACGACCACGACCTTCCGCGACGCGCTGCTGGATTCGCATCAGTCCATCTCCCCCTGGTTGCACGGCCTCCGCCGTCGAAGCGAGCGCCTCACGCAGCCGCCGCTCCATGTCGAGATCGCGGTCGTCGTGACTCATCGCTGTGGCTCCAAGCTGTCGCGCAGCGCAGCGATGCCACGGGAGGCGTGGCTCTTCACTGCACCGCTGCTGATTCCAAGCGCGTCCGCGATCTGTGCCTCGGAGAGGTCGCTGTAGTACCGGAGCACCAGGACCTCACGCTGCCGGCGCGGCAGATCGCGCAGCGCCGTCATGACCGCGGACCGCTCGACCGCATGCAGTGCGCCGTACTCCGCGCTCGGCGCGTCCGGCATCGGTCGCGGGGCCTTGCGGTCCTCGACCTTCTGGTGACGCAGGCGCGACCGCGAGCGGTTGACGACCGACTGCCGCAGGTAGGCGAGGGCGTTCTCAGGATCACGCAACCGGCGCCACGAGTGGTGAGTGGCGACGAACGCGTCCTGCACGACGTCCTCGGCGGCGGCGGTGTCATGAAGCAACAGCGCAGCCAGCCGCACCAGCGATCGGTAGTGAGCGCTGTACAGCCCGACGATCGCCTCGTCCGCCGTCACGACCGCGTCCGGATGGTTCGGGGGGTTCACGAGTCGCCCCCTTCGATCCCCGGCAGCTACATCGATCACCACCGTACGACGCCCGAGGTGGTCGACCGGTTTACCTCAGATCGCGGCGTCCCGGCTCGGAAATGTTCCCCACACCGCCAAATCGAGCGCTTTTGACCGGCTACAGAACAATTCCGCGGGGGTACCGTCCGCAGTGTGAGAGCGGCCAGGACCACGCTGCCAACTCTCCCCGTTGTTGCGCTTTTGATCTTTGGCGTCGTCGCACTACCGGCCGACGCCGCAGGCGGACCTGCGACATCCATACGGACCGTGTCGCCCGTCGACGGCACGGGCGCGCTGAAGCCCGGGTACACGATCACCCGCCACCTCGCGCACGGCACGTGCCAGTCCGGGTCGTACATGACCGGGACCGCCGACCGCTGCTCCACACCCGGTGCCCGCGCGGTGGTCCTCGATCCGTGCTGGCCCACGTCGACCGCGAAGACCTTCGTCTGCCAGGCGAAGCCCTGGCGGCACGAGGTCGTCGAGGTCCACGTCCCGAACCCGGTGTCGGGCGGTCCCGGGCCGCACCACCAAGGTCTGCCGTGGGGGATGCGCGTCGGCGCCCGCGTGCGTTGCCTTCTCGACCCCGGTTCGGTGCGCCGGGTCAACGGCCATCCGCTGCTGTTCCACTGCACCCGTCACCGCGACGTCTTCGGGCCGCTGCGGCGTCGCGGCGCGCAGTGGCACGCGCACGTCTATCGCAGCGGCGCCCGCACCCGAAGCGGCTATCGCTCGCTCGGCTGGCAGAGAGTGTCAATCGCCTGGTACGGCGCGCCGGCAACCAGTCCGAACCCGTCGCCTTCGCCGACCGCGACGCTGCCACTGCTGTCAGGCGAGAGTCCCACCCCTAGCGCGACGCCGTAGCGCGCTGCTCTCCAGGGACCGGCGGTCAAGGGCGGACGATGCCCGCGACCTTGCCGTGCACCGGTACGACGTTGACGTACTGGCCGGTGAAGGGCGCGTTGACCATCCAGCCGGCGCCCAG
>JAICMG010000185.1 GCA_025929365.1 Frankiaceae bacterium | reverse complement strand
GGCGCAGATCGAGACGCAGGGCTACTTCATCGAGTACAAGCAAGGGCCGTTCGGCACGATGCAGATCCGCAAGGACGCCTCCGCTCAGATCGCCGCCCTGGCGGCGACCGAGGCCACGCACGCGCCCGTCCCGTACCCGCGTCAGATCCTCGTCGACTCCGACCACACCCACGGCGGCGCCGACACCGCCGGCGTGTGGGGCGGCGATCCGACGTCGTACCTGCGCATGGTCCACGACCGCACGGTGAAGGCGCTGGTCGCCGCCTGGAAGGCGATGCGGCCGGCGACGCTGACCTACGGCGTCGCCCACGCGGGCGTGGAGAACGAGACCAACGAGTACCCGCCGAGCGTCAACGACGACCCGCTGCTCACCAACCAGTTCAGCAACGACGCCCGCAACCAGGTGATGGACGACGAGATCCGCGTCCTGCAGGCACGCAGCCCGCGGACCGGCAAGGTGCTCGACACCTACGTCAACTACTCGTCGCACCCGACGGTGCTCGGCTCGGACAACACGCTCGTGACCGGCGACTACGTCGGGCGGCTCAACGACAAGATCCAGAAGGCGTACGGCGGCTTCGGCATGGACCAGGTCGGGACGCTCGGCCGCACCCAGCCGGCGCGCGACGGCTGCACGAACCCGAAGCTGAAGGGCGCGGCCGCGTCACTGTGCGCACTGGACGGGTATGCGGCGCGCGTCATGGTCAAGATCCGCTATGCCGTCCGGCACGCGCAGCCGGTGCGCGGCCCGGCAACGGTCGGCATGTCGAGCTACCTGATCCAGGACGTGATCGACTCGCCGGTGCTGGTGGGTCTCGAGTACGCCGGGTCGCTCGCCGGGGTGCCGGGTGCGCGTGCGCTGGGCTACCCGTGGTTCACCGGGAACCTGCTCAGCACGACGACCTTCTCCGGCCACATCGGCGACATCCTGATCAGCGGCGGCCCGGGGGAGATGTACCCGCAGATCGTCGCCGAGGTCCGGCGCGACGTGCCCGGGATGCAGGGCTACATGAACATCGGCACGGCCGGTGACTTCCTCGGCTACTTCGTCGCGCCCTTGTCGGCCTATCCGGAGCCGATCCGGCGCTCGATGTTCTCGGGAAACCCGCCGCTGAACGGCGATCCGTCGTGTTCCGCCGCGGGGATCTCGATCGGGTGCCCGGATCCGGTCGGCAACGACAACTTCTTCTTCAACGTCTCTCCGACGATGGGCATGCGGATCACCTGCTCGCTGCTTCGTGGTGCCGCCGACACCCGCGGCAAGCCGACGGAGACGTACTGGTTGAAGTACTCGACGTGCCATCTGTTCGCGAACGACCTGCTCAGCGCGCCGGGCGATGACACCAAGTTCGCGTCACAGCCGGACATGTCCAAGCAAGACCCCCACATGTAGCCAGGTTGTCAGGCGACCTTCGGGGTGGCTCGCTCCACGATCGCCGCGGTGTCCACTCCGGACGGCAGCGTGCCGAACGCGTGGCCCCAGTCGCCGCCGAGGCGCGATGCGCAGAACGCATCCGCCACGGCCGGGGGCGCGTAACGCACGAGCAGCGAGCCCTGCAGAACGAGCGCCATGTGCTCGACGAGCCGTCGCGCGCGCACCTCGATGTCGGAGGTGTCCGACATCTCGTCGTCGAGTGATGTTGCGGCCGCGTCGAGCCGAGCGTCCGCACCGGCGGCAAGCGCGACCTCGTTGCGGAATGCCTCCCACGCGCCGGGCTCGCGCGCCAATCCGCGAAGCACGTCGAGGACGTTGACGTTGCCCGAGCCTTCCCAGATCGAGTTGAGCGGGGCCTCCCGGTAGAGCTGCGCCATCGGGAAGTCCTCGACGAAACCATTGCCGCCGAAACACTCCAGCGCTTCCGCCGCGACGTTCGGCCCGCGCTTGCAGACCCAGTACTTGCCCACCGCGAGGCCGACGCGCTTGAACGCGCCCTCGTCGTCGTCGACGGCGGCGGCGAGCCGCGTCATCAGTGTCGTCGCGGCCTCCGACTCGATCGCGAGGTCCGCGAGCACCATTCGCATCAACGGCTGGTCGGCGAGATACTTGCCGAAGGCCTGCCGGTGCCGCGCGTGATGCGTCGCCTGCGCCACGGCTTCGCGCATCAGCGTCGCCGTACCGATCACGCAGTCAAGTCGTGTCGAGGTGACCATCTCGATGATCGTGCGGACGCCCGCGCCTTCGTCGCCGAGCCGCCACGCGACGGTGTCGTCGAACTCCGGCTCGCTCGACGCGTTCGACTTGTTGCCGAGCTTGTCCTTCAGGCGCTGGATCTTGAAGGTGTTGCGGGTGCCGTCGGGCAGGATCCGCGGGACGACGAAGCAGGTGAGGCCGCCCGGTGCCTGGGCGAGGACGAGGAACACGTCGCACATCGGCGCCGACGTGAACCACTTGTGCCCGGTCAGCCGGTAGGTGCCGTCAGCCGCCGGTACGGCGCGGGTCGTGTTGGTGCGGACGTCCGAGCCGCCCTGCTTCTCGGTCATGCCCATTCCCGCGAGGCAGCCCGCCTTCTCGGACGGGATGCGCAGGCCCGGGTCGTACACGTTCGACATCAGCCGCGGCACCCACTCGTCCGCCAGCGTCTTGTCGACGCGCAGGGCCGGGACGGCGGCGTGGGTCATCGAGATCGGGCAGCCGTGGCCGCCTTCGGTGTGCGACCAGACCGAGAAGGCGGCGGCGCGGGCGACGTGGGCGCCCGGCAAGGGGCGGGTCCACGAGCTCGAGTGCAGGCCGTGCTCGACTGCGACCGTCATCAGCTGGTGCCAGGCCGGGTGGAACTCGACCTCGTCGATCCGGTGCCCGTAGCGGTCGTGGGTGACCAGGTGAGGGGGGTTCGTGTTGGCGAGGCGACCCCACTGCTGGCATTCCTCGCTGCCCGCGCGGCGCCCGAGTGCGGCGAGATCCTCGATCGCCCACCCCGCGTTGTGACGCTGGACGCCCTCGACGAGGGCCACGTCACTGGTGAAGACGTCGTAGTCGACGAGCGGGGGCGGCTGGTTGGTCACCTCGTGTGTCGCGGCCATGACTTCAAGTCTGGCACCCGCGATGGCCGTACCTTTCCTTCGTGGCGTCCGTTCGTGAGCTTGCGGGCGCGACGCTGCGCCGGGCGTGGCACGACCGGGTCCTGGGGCTGGCGGCAGAGGCCGGCTTCTGGCAGCTGCTGTCGCTGCCCTCGATGATCCTCGCCGTGCTCGGGGTCATCGGCTACTTCAACGGTCTGCTCGGCGCGGACAGCCTCAACGACCTGCAGCGCTCGATCGACCACGGCCTCGCGCGCGTGATCGTGCCGAGTGCCGTGCAGTCGACGATTGCGCCGGCGCTGCACCGGATCCTCTTCGGTGGCCGCATCGACGTGGTGTCGATCAGCTTCATCGTGTCGCTGTGGACCGGATCCTCGGCGATGGCGACCTACGTCAACACCATCACCATCGCCTACGGGCTGCGGCAGGAGCGCGGCGCGGTGAAGAGCCGCCTGCTCGCGCTGCGGCTGTACGTCTACTTCGTGCTGGTGAGCGTCGTGTTGCTGCCCGTCCTCGTCCTCGGCCCATCACACCTGACCAATGCGTTTCCCAACCGGTGGCATCACGTGGTCAACGGGATCGTGGTGGCGGCGTACTGGCCGTTCGTGATCCTGATGTCGCTGGCGTTGCTCGCGACGCTGTATCACCGCGCCCTGCCGGTCCGTACGCCGTGGGTGCGCGCGCTTCCCGGTGCCGCGATGGCGGTTGTCCTGTGGATCGTGGGGTCGATCGTGCTGCGGGCGTGGCTCGACTGGGCGTTCCGCAAGACCGCGACCTACGGGCCGCTGTCCGCGCCGGTGGCGGTGCTGCTGTTCCTCTATCTGACGGCGCTGGCGATCCTGCTCGGCGCCGAGCTCAACGCCGAGACCGACCGGCTCTGGCCGCAGCCGGAGACCGAGCAGGCGAGGGCCAAGGAAGAGGCGCTGGCCCATGAGTCCTAGGCTCTGATCACGCCCAGTACGACGCACCGAGGAGGAGTAATGGCCAGCGACAACAGTGGCCACGATGTCGCGCCCGGAATCTGGATCGCAACCTTCGTGATCATCGCCGGCACGATCCTCGGTGGCATCGCGTTGATCGAGTGGAACTGGCCGGCGTTCTGGATCGGTGTCGCGCTGTTCGTCGGTGGCTGCGTCGGCGGGTACTTCGCCGGAATCATGGAGGCCGTCACGGAGTTCGGCCCGGGCCCCGAGCACAGCTGATCAAGCGCCTTGCGGCTGTGGCGGCTCTTGCCGTCGCAGCAGGCTGCGCGCCGGCGACGAGTAGCACCGGCGTGCCCGCTGGTTCGCCGCAGGCCGCGCGGCATGCGACGACGCTCGCAAACGTCGCGATCGACTTGGCTCGCGAGGACGGCGTGCCGGCGCGCAGAGCCGTCTACCTCCGCCCCGTGCGACGGCTGCATAACCGGTGCACCGACGCGGCTGTGGCACGGATCGCGAACGCGGTCGAGATCGTGGCGAGCGGCATCACCGGCAACCGGCTGGAGGTCCACGCGCCGCATGCCGCCGCGGCTGCCGTGCTGGTCGCGGATGCGCCGCGTCATACCAACTGTCACCACCTGGCGCTGCGGATCCTCCGCGAGATCGCCTCGGCGCACCGCCACGCTTCCGGCAGCACGTACCGGAGGCTCGTGCGGTTCTCGCCACCGCTCACGGCGGAACTGGCGCTTGCCGCGATCCGGCATGCCCTGCTCCCGGGGAAGGTCCGCGTCGTGTACACCCTGAGGGCGTTCTCGTGCCAGCAGGCGATCTACATGGGGCCCGCGATCGGTCGCCGCTACCGGAACTCGAACCTCGGGGCGTTCGTCGAGCTGACCTCCGGCCGCGGTGTGGGCCACGGCAGATTCGACGCGAATCGGGTCGATCGCGCCCGAATCACCCCGCTGGGGCGAGTCGGCGGCCAGCCCTGCACCTGAGCGGCGGACTTCACCCGACCGGGTGCGTAACCTCCCGAGGCGGTCTGGCGATAACAGCAACGAACGGTCCTGGGGGCCCGCCGACCTGAAGGAGCTTTGAATGAACCCGTCCCGCCGGCGCGTGATCGCCTTGGTGATGTCCTCACCGATGGCGCTGCTCGCGTACAACCCGATCCATGCCGTGGCGGCTCCTGCTGGCCACCACACCTTCTGCGATGG
>JAICMG010000041.1 GCA_025929365.1 Frankiaceae bacterium | reverse complement strand
GCAGTACGTTCCAGAAGATCTCGACGAACTCGAGTGGCACGCCGAAGACCGGTGGCGTCCTCAAGGTCGCCGGTGCGGGGGACGTGGACTACTACGACCCGAACGTCACCTACAGCAGCACGGGCCAACTCGCCGCGCGCATCTACAACCGCCAGCTGTACGGGTACTCACCGCAGGAAGGTCACACCACAGAAGCGGTGCCCGACATGGCGACGGGTGACCCGGTCGTCTCCAACGGTGGCAAGACGGCCACCATCACGATCCGGCAGGGCGTCGACTGGAACAGCACGCCGAAGCGCCAGGTCACGGCCGCAGACGTCATCCGCGGCGTGGAGATCACCTGCAACCCGACGCAGATCCAGTTCGGCGGTCAGCCCGACTTCAACACGCTGATCGTCGGCTACCAGTCGTTCTGCAAGTCGTTCTCCAAGGCACCGGCCACGGTCGCGGGAATCAAGTCGTTCCTCAAGACCGCCAAGTTCCCGGGCATCACGGTCGGAAGCACGCCGGAGACGGTCGTCTTCCACCTGACGCACCCCGCGGCGTTCCTCTCCGCGATGCTGACGCTGCCGGCGTTCAGCCCCCGTCCCGTCGAGGAGCTGAACTATCTGCCGGGCACCACGGCGCTGGTGCAGCATTCGTTGTTCGACGGCCCGTACATCATCAAGTCGTGGAACCCGCAGAAGTCCATCGACTTCGTGCGCAACCCGGCTTGGGACGCCTCGACGGACCCGATCCGCAAGGCCTACGTCGACGAGATCAAGGTGACCGAGGGTGAGCAGCAGGACGCCGTCCAGCAGCAGATCCTCGCGGGTTCACTCAACACCGACTGGGACCTGGCGCCGAGCGCGACGCAGCAGAACCAGCTGATCGCACAGAACAACCCGAACTTCAACCTGCAGCCGTCGATCTCGAGCAACCCGTACCTCATCTTCAACTGCAAGTCGCCGAACAACAACGGCGCCCTGCAGAAGGTGGCGGTGCGCCAGGCGATCGCGACCGCGATCAACCGGAGCTTCCTGATCCAGGACGCGGGTGGCCCGAAGCTTTCGCCGCCGATCACGCATGTGCTGCCGGTCGGCATCGATGGTGCACCGACGGACACGAACTATGCGTTCCCGACGAATGTCACGAAGGCCAAGGCAATGCTCGCTGCGGCTGGCGTCAAGCACCTGAAGCTGATCTTCCTCTACCGGGCGATCTCGTCCACGTCGACGAAGATGTTCCAGGATGTGCAGAGCCAGCTGAGCAAGGTCGGGATCACGGTCAAGGGCCTCAACGCTCCAGGCCAGTTCACGATCTACACCAAGTACCTCGAGCAGCCGCAGACGGCTGAGCACGGTGCATGGGACTTGTCGCTGGCAGGTTGGGGTCCGGACTGGTACGGCCCGGGTGCTCTGACGTTCTTCCGGCCGCTGTTCTACGGCAAGGTGCTTCCTCCGACGTCCAGCGACTACGGGCTGTACGACAACCCGGTGACGGACAACCTGATCGACCAGGCCACTGCGGCGCCGAGCGCTGCCGAGGCCGCCGCACTCTGGCAGAAGGCGGACGACCAGGTCATCAATGATGTGGCGATCTACCCGATCACCAATCCGAACGAGGGCCTGCTGCACTCGTCCAACACGCACAACGACATCTACATCCCGGCCTTCCAGGCCTTCGACTACACGAACATCTGGTTGTCGTAGCTCGAAGCCTTAACCGGGCAAGTTGAGTTAGCACGTGCCGGCCGGTGTCCCGTGGTTACGGGACACCGGCCGGTCTTTGGGTACAGACTGTTGTCGCTGATCCCGCCCACAAGGCGGGCGTGTCGGGGTAAGGGAGCTACGAGTGGCCCTGCTGGAGGTCGAGGACCTTCGCGTCTCGTTCGCGACACCGGATGGCCAGCTCGACGCCGTACGTGGGCTGAGCTTCACTGTCGAGTCGGGCAAGACGCTCGGCATCGTCGGCGAGTCCGGCTCCGGCAAGAGCGTGTCCACGCAGGCGATCATGGGCCTCGTCCGCGGGGCGCGGATCTCTGGAAGCGCGCTGTTCGACGGCAACGACCTGCTGACGATGGACAGCGAGGCCCTGCGCAAGATCCGCGGCGCCGAGATCGGCATGATCTTCCAGGACCCACTGTCCAGCCTTCACCCCTACTACCGCGTCGGCTGGCAGATCATCGAGATGATCCGTGCGCACGACTCGTCGATCGCGAAGGACACTGCGCGGACCAGAGCGGTCGAGCTGCTGCGGCTGGTGGGGATTCCACAAGCAGAGAATCGGGTCGACGACTTCCCGCACCAGTTCTCCGGCGGTATGCGGCAGCGCGCGATGATCGCCATGGCCATGGCGCTCAACCCGAAGCTGCTGATCGCGGATGAGCCGACGACTGCGCTCGATGTCACAGTGCAGGCGCAGGTGCTCGAGGTCATGAAGCGACTGCAGGAGGAGTTCGGAACCGCGATCATCATGATCACGCACGACCTCGGTGTGATCGCCGAAGTCGCGGACGACGTCGTGGTCATGTACGCGGGCGCGGTCATGGAGGAGGGGGCTCGCGACACAATCTTCTACGACGCGCATCACCCGTATGCCGAGGGCCTGCTGCTGTCCCTGCCGGGCTATGGGACGCGCGAGCGGCTGGTCCCGATCGCCGGCCAGCCCCCGAGCTTGATCAGTCTCCCCGAGGGGTGCCCGTTTCGGCCCCGGTGCCCGTACGCGTTCGACCGTTGCACCGAGACCCCGCCGTTGCTCGACGTCGGCGACAAGGACGACCACGGCTCGGCGTGCTGGTTGCCCGCCGACCGCAAGGCCCGCGCCGGGATGCGGCACCAGCCGGCGACCAAACGGCCGGTCGCAAAGAGAGCGGCAAAGAAATGACCACGGGGACATCCGGCGACGTGCTGCTGCGGGCGACAGACGTCGTCAAGCACTTTCCCGTCCGGTCGGGATCGATCTTCCGTCGTGCGGTGGGTGCGGTGCATGCGGTCGACGGCGTGTCGCTCGAGGTCAGGCAGGGCGAGACGCTCGGCTTGGTCGGCGAGACGGGCTGCGGCAAGTCGACGCTCGCGCGCTGCATCACCCGGCTGTACGACCTGACGTCGGGAACCGTCGAGTTCGACGGCGCCGATATCTCCAAGCTTGGTGCTTCGGCGATGCGGCCGTACCGCCGCGAGATGCAGATGATCTTCCAAGATCCGTACGGCTCGTTGAACCCGCGGCGTCGGGTGGGTTCGATCATCGGCGACCCCTTCGCCATCCATGGCATCGCGAGCGGCCAGGACCGCAGGCGGCGGGTGCAGGAGGCGATGGAGCTCGTCGGTCTCAATCCGGAGCACTACAATCGCTTCCCGGCGGAGTTCTCCGGTGGACAGCGACAGCGCATCGGGATCGCCCGCGCGCTCGCGCTGCGACCGAAGCTGGTGATCTGCGACGAGCCCGTCTCCGCGCTGGACGTGTCGATCCAGGCGCAGGTCATCAACCTGCTGTCCGACCTGCAGAAGGAGCTCAATCTCACCTACATCTTCATTGCCCACGATCTGTCCGTCGTGCGGCACGTGAGCGACCGGGTCGCCGTGATGTACCTCGGCAAGGTCGCGGAGATCGGCCCCAGCGAGGACATCTACCAGAAGGGCCGCCACCCTTACACGCAAGCTCTCCTGTCGGCGGTCCCGGTGCCGGACCCGCGCAAGATGGAGGGGCGGGCGCGAATCGTGCTGGCCGGCGACGTCCCGTCGCCGCTGAATCCGCCGACCGGTTGTCGATTCCACCCGCGTTGCCCGAAGGCCCGTGACACATGTGTCTCGGAGGATCCGCCGTTGATTCCACGCCTCGGCGACCCGCCGATCCACGCGGCGGCTTGCCACTTCCCGGTCGAGGTCGGGGAGGACATCAGCCTGTCGACGCCGCAGATCAGCGAATCGGAGCGCGTCATCGAGGGAGGACTGATCGGCAATGCCTAGGTGCCGAGTCTGGAGCGGAGGGTCCCAGTGACGATTGGCAATGTAGGCGCCACTGGCGAGCTCGACCTCGTCACCGGCACCGGCCCGGTCGAGGAAGCCCCGGAGGCCGCGAAGGTCATCCAAGGACGTAGCCCATGGCGGCTGGCTTATGAACGGCTTCGGCGCGACCGGGCGGCGGTCATCTCCGCCGTCATCATCCTCATCATCGTCGTGTGTGCGATCGCTGCGCCGGTGTTCGCATCCATCACCGGACACGGGGTGAACCAGCAGTTTCGCGTCATCGGCCTCAAGGCTGACGGCTTTCCGACCGGGGTGGGCGGCAAGTTCCCGCTCGGGACGGACGACCAAGGTCGCGACGTACTCGTTCGTATCGCCTACGGTGCGCGAGTGTCGCTGCTCGTCGGCGTCGTGACCTCGGCCATCACGGTGACGATCGGCGCGATCCTGGGCCTGATGGCCGGGTACCTCGGTCGGACGGTCGACACAATCGTCGGCCGCATCATTGACGTCACGCTGTCGATCCCGTTCCTGCTCTTCGCCGTCGCACTTGCCGCGGTCGAAGGCGGGGGGAGCATCACCCTTGTCATCACTGTGCTCGCATTGTTCGGCTGGTCGTCGGTCGCGAGGATCGTCCGTGGTCAGGTCTTGTCGATCCGGGAGCGCGAGTACATCGAAGCCGCCCGGTCGCTCGGTGCCGGATCCTGGCGGATCATGTTCATCGACATATTCCCGAACGTGATCGCGCAGGTGATCGTCTACGCGTCGTTGCTCATCCCATTGTCGATCGTCAGCGAAGCGACGTTGTCCTATCTCTCGATCGGTGTCCAGCCGCCGACGGCTGACTGGGGGCAGATGATCTTCGAGGCCCAGCAAGGCGGGCTGTACCAGGTCGCGTGGTGGTTCCTCGTGTTCCCAAGTCTGGCGTTGCTGATCACGACGCTGGCGTTTAACATCCTCGGCGATGGCGTCCGCGACGCCTTCGACCCGCGCGCTGACAGGCTGTTCGTCTGATGGGCCGCTTCCTCGTCCGCCGCATCCTGCAGGGCCTCCTCGTGATGTGGCTCGTCACGATCGCGGCGTTCTGCCTGTTCTTCATCGACCCGTCCGGCCCGATGTCGGTGGCCCGCCGCATCGGTGGCCGGCAGGCGACGACGCAGCAGCTTCACCGGATCATCCACGATCTCGGGCTGAACCAGCCGCTGTACAAGCAGTACTGGCACTTCCTGTGGGGCGCACCCGGCCGCCCAGGCCTGCTTCAGGGCGGGCTGGGCAGGGACTACTACTTCGGCGAGCCGGTGACCCACATCCTCTATCAGGCCGCACCGATCACCTTTTCGCTTGCGATCGGCGCGTCGGTGCTGTGGCTGGCGATGGGCCTGGCATCGGGAATCCTCTCCGCTGTGCGGCCCCGTAGCTTCCTCGACCGCTTCTTCACCACGATTGCGTTGTTCTTCTACTCGATGCCGACGTTCGTGCTCGGCCTGCTGCTCCTGCTGATCTTCTACTTCGACTTCACGACGAAGCTTCACCTGGCCTGGTTCCCGGCGGCGGGTTACGTGGCGTTCTCCCACAATCCGTGGGAATGGGTGCACCACCTGATCCTGCCTTGGATGACCCTCGCTGTCGTCAGCGCCGCGGCGTACACCCGGCTGTCTCGCTCGTCGATGCTCGACGTGCTCGGCGAGGACTACATCCGGACGGCGCGCGCCAAGGGCCTGACTGAGCGCCGAGTCGTGTTACGGCACGGTCTGCGGGCGGCACTCACCCCGATCGTCACCCAGTTCGGCATCGACCTCGCCGTGCTGATCGGCGGCGCGATCGTCACCGAGCAGGTCTTCAGCATGCAGGGCCTCGGCTTTGAGGCGGTGCAGGCGATCAACAACCAGGACCTGCCCGTCATCCTTGGCATCGTCATCGTCGCCTCGGCGGCAGTCGTGATCGCGAACATCGTCGTCGACATCATCTACGCCGTCCTCGACCCACGAGTCCGGCTCAACTGAGCGTCAGGCTCGGCCGGTCGTGCGGCCGTCGGCCATCTGACACACTGGACGGGGTCCGCCGTACGTCGAGGAAGAGAGTCCCGTGGCCACCACGTTGTCCATCGTGCTGATCATCGTCAGCCTGCTGATGGTGCTGCTCGTCCTGTTGCACCGCGGCAAGGGTGGCGGCCTGTCCGACCTGTTCGGTGGCGGTGTGTCGTCGAGCCTTTCCGGGTCGTCGGTGGTCGAGAAGAACCTCGACCGGCTCACGATCATCTGCGGCGTGATCTGGTTCGGCTGCATCATCGGAATCGGCCTCGCGCTCAAGTAGCTCGCCGCGGATTGCGCCGCTTCGCAGCGGAGCCACTCCGAGTCGGCCGGGTGGCCCCGTTGCTCATATGTCTCGATCGGGACAATCGTCCTGACCTCGTGAGGACTTCCGAATCTGGTACGAGGTGTCCTGAGCTAGCAAAAAGGCCCAAAGCGATTCGTCGACCGAGCTTTGGGAGGATTGATGACACGGATTCGGGCACTTAGGAGCGGTCCAAAGGTAAAGAGAGTCGCGGTCGTGTTGGGTTCCACGCTCTGGATGGCCCTGGTACCGGGCGTTGGGCACGCGGCGACCACCGCGGGCAAGGCTTGCCAGACTGTCGGCACGGTAACAACGTGCGAGTGGATCACCCAAGAGTTCAATCAGCCGACCGCGATCGGCCCCAAAGACCTCGAGGAAGAGTGGGCTAGCATTTCCGACACCTCGGGGAGAAGCATCTACATCATCATCGACGAGCTCGTGTTCGTCGGACCGACCGGAGCGCAATCGGTCATCGAACAGACGGGCTGCCCGAGCGGAGCCGGCAAGGATCCGGAGGGAGACTGTTACAGCGCGCAGGGGACTGGATCGCTTACGGTCCATGGCTACTACGCGGACTGCGATGGCAACGATGCCTCTAATGTCCACTTCAGGTTCTACGTTCCTGCCGTAAAGGGCTGGGTTGAGCAATGGGATCGGAGTCACGTGGTGTCCGACAGCACCGTCGGCAGATGTAACCCGGGAGGCGGGAAAGACGGGCCCTGACGAATGCTTGAGTGCGTGCCGGTGGCCGCTACGGATTAGGGGCTGCTGATTCGCGTAAGAGCGACTGGTATGTCCGCGCTGGCTGCTCGATCGAGCAGCCAGCGCGTGGCGACTCGGCCCCGGATGCCGGCAGCCGGAATCGCCGTAGGCCCCGCGCCCCCTAGCGTCATACGGACCGCTGGCGCCTTCTCCTCACCTGCGGCGATCACCCAAACCTCCCGGGCGCTGTTGATGGCCGCGGTTGAAAGCGACAGGCGTAAAGGCGGCGGCTTGGGCGCGCCGCGAACGGGGACGACCGTCCGCTCGTCGTAGAGCGCCGGTGACTCCGGGAACAGCGATGCGACGTGGCCGTCAGGCCCCACGCCGAGCAACAGGATGTCGAACGCCGGCACCGGCCCGTGGTCTTCGGGCTGCGCTGCTGTGCGCAGCTCGTCGGCGTACCGCAGGGCCGCGCCGTCGAGGTCGTCGCCATCGGGCCCGTCGGTAGCTGCCATCGGGTGAATGCGCTCGGCCCGCAGTGGCACATGGGCCAGCAAGGCCTCGCGCGCCTGGGTCTCGTTGCGCTCGGGGTGACCACTCGGCAGGAAGCGCTCGTCCCCCCACCACACGTCGAGGTGTCCCCAGTCGATCGCGTCACGGGCGGGCGAGGCGGCCAGCTCGCGAAGCGTCGCGCCGCCGATGCCGCCGCCGGTGAGGACGATCGACGCCGAGCCGCGAGCCGCCTGGGCGTCGGCGATCCCGGTGATGATCCGTGCCGCCACTGCCTTGGCGAGGAGCGTCGCGTCGCGGTGTACGACCACGAGGGGCGCGCTCACGAGTCGGCGAGGGCAGGATCGCGCCAGACCAGGACCCGCGTCCGCGGCGTGCGGTCCACAGTGATGCCCGTCGTCGTCGACAGCGCATCGGAGTAGACCGCGTCCGGGTCCATGCGCCGCAGCTCCTCGGCGAGGAGGTCGCCGAGACCGCGTCGCGGCAGCGGCAGCACGCGTGGCTCCTCGTCGCCGCGGTGCAGCGTCGCGGAGAACCCGTCCGGCCGCTCGACCCGGACGACGTAGTCAGTATTGTCCTCGCGGTGCAGCACCACCTCCGCCGACGTGATGCCCGGTCCACCGCTCGTGTCGAGGGACGCCGTCACGCCAAGTCGAGACGCGAGCCACCCCGACAGCAGATGAGCGCTCGCGTTACCCGGTTCGGCAGCAACGGATGCGGACACCGGTTCACCGTCCACCCCGTCCAGCGCGGAGGCGAGCAGCGACCGCCACGGCGTGCACCGGGTCCACGCGAGGTCCGTGTCGCCGATCACGAAGTCGCTGGCTCGCTGCCGCAAGGCTGCCGCCGGATCCGGGGCTTGCGCGCAGTCGGTCACGCGGCGATTTGCGAGGACGCCGAGCGCGTCGGTCGCGATCTCCTCGGGCGGTACGCCGTGCCACCAGGTGACCACCGGTGCGTCCGGGGCGAGCAGCGGAAGGACGACGGACTCGGCGTGCAGGCCCAGTCGCCCGTGCATGCGCAGCACCACGGCCTCGGTCGAGCCGAGCCGCCCACCGATCTGAACTTCGGCGTCCAGCCGGATGTCCGCGGTGATCGAGTGCCGGACGACCATCACCAAGCGGCAGGGATGTGCCGCCGCAGCGATCGTTGCTGCTTGCTCAGCTTCCTGGACCCGCCGCTCGTCCACGACCGCGACGAGGGTGAGGGCGAGGCCCGATGCGAGCGCTCCGGCTGCACGCCGCTCGGCCGCGAGCGCCTTGACGACGTCGGTCCCTGTCGTGTCCCAGAGTGTGGTCGCCATCAGCGCACCGCCGTCCAGCGGCGCCCGGCCCTGCCCGGCGTCACGGTCGCCGCCAGACGCGACCGTCGGCGGCCAGCATGTCGTCCGCGCCGCGCGGCCCCCACTCGCCGGCGCGGTACTTCTCCGGTTCGCTGCCGGCCCAGAACTCCTCGAGCTGGTCGATCACTCGCCACGATGCGTCGACCTCTTCGTTTCGCGGGAACAGCGTCGCGTCGCCGAGGAGCACGTCGAGGATGAGTCGTTCGTAGGCCTCAGGCGAGGACTCGGTGAAGGCCTCGCCGTACAGGAAGTCCATCGACACGTCCCGGACCTCCATCGCCGAGCCGGGCACCTTGGACCCGAAGCGAAGTGTCACGCCCTCGTCCGGCTGCACCCGTACGACGAGCTGGTTGTGCCCGAGCTCGACGGTGTCGGTGACGTCGAACGGCAGATGAGGTGCGGTCTTGAAGACGACCGCGATCTCGGTGACCCGCCGAGGCAGGCGCTTTCCGGTGCGGAGGTAGAAGGGGACACCCGCCCACCGCCGGGTCTCGATACCGAGCCGCACGGCGGCGTACGTCTCGGTGCGCGAGTCCTTGGGCACGTCGGGTTCGTCGAGGTAGGCAGGCACCCGCTGGCCGGCCAGCCAGCCCTGGTCGTACTGGCCGCGAATGGCGTAACGCGCATGGTCGTCGGGTAGCGAGATCGCGTTGAGGACCTTCAGCTTCTCGGTGCGAATCGCCTCGGCGTCGAAGGAGACGGGCTCTTCCATCGCGGTGAGCGCAAGCAGCTGCAACAGGTGGTTCTGCAGGACGTCACGGGCGGCTCCCGCGGCGTCGTAGAAACCGGCCCGACCACCGATCCCGACGTCCTCAGCCATCGTGATCTGCACCGAGTCGACGTAGTGCGAGTTCCAGATCGGCTCGAACAGCGTGTTGGCGAACCGCAGCGCCAACATGTTCTGCACGGTCTCCTTGCCGAGGTAGTGGTCGATCCGGAACACGTCGCCGGGGGTGAACACGTCGTCGACCAGCGCGTTGAGCTCTCGCGCTGACGCGAGGTCGTGGCCGAACGGCTTCTCCACGACGACGCGTCGCCAGCCGCCCGCCTGGTCGTTGTCGGCCATGCCGGTGCGCTGCATCTGCTTCAGCACGACCGGAAACGCCGCCGGCGGGATCGACAGGTAGAACGCGGCGTTGCCCTGGATGCCATGGCTCGCCTCGAGGTCGACGAGCGTCTGCGCGAGCGTGTCGAAGGCGTTGTCGTCGTCGAAGGCGCCGGGCAGGAACTGCAGGGATGCCGCGACCCGGCGCCACACGTCCTCGCGGAACTCGGTCCGCGCGTGCTCTTGCGCGGCCTTGCGGGCGAGTGACTCGAAGTCCCCGACGTCCCAGTCGCGGCGGGCGAAGCCGAGCAGCGCGAAACCAGGCGGCAGCAACCCGCGGTTGGACAGGTCGTAGATCGCGGGGATCAGCTTCTTGCGCGACAGGTCGCCGGTGACGCCGAAGACCACGACCGCACACGGTCCCGGGACGCGCGGCAACCGGCGGTCGCGCGGATCGCGCAGCGGGTTTCCCGCCGTGCCGGAGAGAACGCTCATCGCCCGGCCGCCCCAAGGAGCGACGCGATGCCCGCCGCGCGGTCCGTGAGATGCAGGCGTACGACGGGGCGGGAACGTCCCTGCAACGCCTGGAGATCGCCGAGAGCCTGCGCCAGCTGGAGCCTCCCGAAGCTGAACGGCTGGCCCGGGATGTCGAGGTCCTTCGCGACGGCACCGGTGATCTGCAGGAAGACGCCCACCGGTGGTCCGCCCTTGTGGAACTGACCGGTCGAGTGCAGGAAGCGCGGCCCCCACCCGAACGTCACGGGGTGCGCCATCCGCGCGGCGAGCCGGTCGCGGATGTCGGCAGCAGCGGCATCCTTCACACGATCGAGGTATGCCATGACGGCGAGGTAGCCGGTAGCCGGCACGGCGGCCAGCAGCGCGTCGATGACGCCGGCGACGTCCTTGGCGTCACCGAGGTCGGTGCCCTCACCGGCGTGGACCTCGATCGGCCCGTCGGCGAACAGCGGCTCACCAGTCGGCAATGGCCCGTCCTTGGCGGCCTCGAGCACCGCTTTCGTGTTGTCCTTGGACTCCTGGACGTTGGGCTGGTTGAACGGATCGATCGCGAGCAACCGACCGGCGACGGCGGTCGCGAACTCCCACGCCAGGAACTGCGCGCCGAGCGCGCCATCGACGGCGGTTCCCACTACCGGTGGTTCGGCGCCGATCGTCACGAGATGCGTGTCCGGGGTTGTGTCGAACCCGGGGGAGTCCGGCGAGGCGACCACGACGGGGAGCAGGCCGCGACCGCTCTTGCCGGTCGACTCGGCGATCAGCTGCTCGGCCCAGTCGCCGAACCCCTTGATCCCCGACCCGCCGTCGGCGATGACGACCTTGTCGTGGCCCTGGGTCCCGTAACCGCCGAGCGCCGCCCCGAGCGCGAGCGCGGCATTGCCGTAGTCACCGGCCAGGGTGGCGGCGACTCCTTCGGCGGCGTCCAGCAGTTCGGCGATCGGCACGCCGGTAAGCCCGGTCGGTACCAGGCCGAACGCGGTCAGCGCGCTGTAGCGGCCCCCCACGTTGGGATCGGCCTCGAAGACCCGGTAGCCGGCATCGTCGGCGAGGCGATGCAACGGCGAGCCCGGGTCGGTCACGACGACGATCCGTTCGACCGGATCGATCCCGGCATCACGGAAGGCTTGTTCGAACGCGCGGCGATGGCTGTCGGTCTCGAGCGTGCCGCCGCTCTTGCTGGAGACGACGAGGACCGTGCGGTCGATCCGGTCCGCGAGCGCGGCCGCGACCTGGCCCGGGTCGGTGGTGTCGAGGGTCGTGAGCTCGACGCCGTAGGTCGCTGCGATGACCTCCGGCGCGAGCGAGGACCCGCCCATTCCCGCAAGCACGACATGGTCGACGCTGCGCGCCCGCAGAGCAGCGCGCAGCTCCTCGATCTCGGCCACCAGGGGACGCGAGACCGTTGCGCAGTCGAGCCAGCCCAGCCGGACGCTTGCCTCGGCGGCGGCTTCGGGTCCCCATAGGCCTGCGTCCTTGCCGGCGATCCGCGCCGCGATTCCCAGGTTCTCGGCGAGCGCACGGTCTCGGGCGGTGATGACCTCCTCACCGTCGCAGCGGACGGTCACCCCCGCTGCGCTGACCGACTGCGGGTCGCCTGTCACGTCGGGGCGAGCCGCTCGAGCTCACTGCGGGTCGACTCGGTCAGCTCGTTCCAGGACGCCGCGAACTTCTCGACCCCCTCGTCCTCGAGCACCTTCACGACGTCGTCGTAGTCGACGCCGAGCCCCGCCAGCGCGTCGAGCACAGCCTGCGCGTCGGTGTAGTTCGGCCGGATCGTGTCGCCGGTGATTCGGCCATGGTCCGCGACGGCGTGGATCGTCGGCTCGGGCATCGTGTTGACGGTGTCGTTCGCGACCAGCTCGACGACATACATCGTGTCGTCGTACGACGGGTCCTTGGTCGATGTCGACGCCCACAACGGACGTTGTCGTTTGGCGCCGGCTCCTTGCAACGCGCGCCAGCGGTCGGAGTCGAACTTCTCCTCGAACAGCTTGTAGGCCATGCGCGCATTGGCGATCGCGGCTTTGCCTCGCATCTGCTTCGCGTCCTCGCTGCCGATCTTGTCGAGGCGCCCGTCGACCTCGGTGTCCACCCGGGAGACGAAGAACGACGCGACCGAGCCCATGCGAGACAGGTCGTGTCCGGCGACGCGCGCCCGTTCCATCCCGTCGAAGAAAGCCTCGATCACCTCGTCGTAGCGCTGGAGGGAGAAGATCAGAGTGACGTTGACGCTGATGCCCTCGCTCAGCATCTGGGAGATCGCGGGCAAGCCGGCCTTCGTGGCCGGGATCTTGATGAACAGGTTCGGCCGGTCGACGAGCCACCACAGTGCTCTCGCCTCGGCGATCGTCCCCGCGGTGTCGTGCGCGAGGGCCGGACCAACCTCGATCGACACGCGGCCGTCGACGCCGTCGCTGGCTTCATACGCGGCTCGGAGCACGTCGCAAGCTTCGCGCACGTCGAACGCGGTGATCATGCGCAGCGCTTCCTCGACGCCGACTCCCCGCGTCGCCAGGTCGCGCACCTGGTCGTCGTAGATCTCGCTTCCGCTGATCGCCTTCTGGAAGATCGTCGGGTTGGTCGTGATACCGACAACATGGCTGTCCCGGACGAGGGTCTCCAAGCCGCCACCCACGAGTCGTTCGCGTGACAGGTCGTCGAGCCAGATCGCGACACCTGCGTCGGAGAGCTGCTTGAGCGCGTCGGTCATGTTGTCTCCCGGTCGCTAGTTGCCTGTCGTCGAACCCTTGGTCGCGCCGACCTTCGACAGGCTCGAGTGCGCTGCGGCTACTACCCGGTCGGGTGTGAAGCCGAACTGCTCGTAGATGATCTGATACGGCGCGCTGGCTCCGAAGTGCTCGATCGACAGGCTCTCACCGGTCTCGCCGACGAAGTCGCGCCAGCCCATCGCGACCGCGGCCTCCACTGACACCCGCGCCTTGATCTCCGGCGGCAGGACCTCTTGCCGGTACGACGCGTCCTGCGCCTCGAACCACTCGCGGCAGGGCATGGACACGAGCCGAGTCGGAGTGCCTTCGGCTTCGAGCTGCTCCCGTGCGTCGACGGCGATCGAGACCTCGCTGCCGGTCGCGATCAGGATCACCTCCGCGCGTCCGGACGACGCCTCGGCGAGGACGTAGGCACCGCGCGCGACGCCCTCAGCCGAGGCGTGGACGGATCGGTCGATCACCGGCAGGTTCTGGCGGGACAGGACCAGCCCGGCGGGCCGGTCCGTGCGCTCGATGATCGTGCGCCAGGCGACCGCGGTCTCGGTGGCGTCCGCGGGCCGCACGACGTCGAGGCCGGGGATCGCGCGCAACGCAGCGAGGTGCTCGATCGGCTGATGCGTCGGCCCGTCCTCGCCGAGGCCGATGGAGTCGTGGGTCCAGATGTAGATCACGGGCAGCTTCATCAGCGCGGCGAGCCGAACGCTCCCGCGCATGTAGTCGGAGAACGTCAGGAACGTTCCGCCGAACACGCGCGTCCCGCCGTGCAGCGTGATGCCGTTCATGATCGCGCCCATGGCGTGCTCGCGGATCCCGAAGTGCAGGATCCGGCCGTACGGCGACCCACCGTGCGCGTCGGGAAGGAACGAGTCGGCGCCCTCGATCTCGGTGTTGTTGCTCTCGGCGAGATCCGCGGAGCCGCCCCACAGCTCCGGCATGACCGGCGCGATCGCGTTGATGCAGGCGCCGCTCGCCTTGCGGGTTGACACCGAGGTCTCGCCGGCGAAGTCGGGCAGCTTCGCGTCCCAGCCGGCGGGCGGGCGCCGCTCCGAGATCCGCGTCAGCTCGGTCGCGCGCTCCGGGTTTGCGGCGGCCCACGCGTCGAATCGCCGCTGCCACGCCTCGTGGGCCGCGCGGCCGCGGTCGATGACCTTGCGGGTATGGGCCAGCGCGTCGTCCGGGCAGAAGAAGGAGACCGCGGGGTCGAAGCCGAGGATCTCCTTGGTCTTCGCGACTTCGTCGGCCCCCAGCGCGGCGCCGTGGGCCTTGCCCGTGTTCTGCAGGTTCGGCGCGGGCCAGCCGATGATCGAGCGCACCGAGATCAGCGTGGGCCGCGCGGTCTCGGCACGGGCCGCCGTGAAGGCGTCGTACATCGCCTGGACGTCGTTGACGTCCGAAACATGAATGGTGTGCCAGCCGTAGGCCTCGTAGCGGGCAGCGACGTCCTCGGAGAGCGCGACCCTGGTGTCGCCTTCGATCGAGATGTGGTTGTCGTCGTAGAGCAGGACGAGGTTACCGAGCTGCTGGTGGCCCGCGATCGAGCTCGCCTCGCTCGAGATGCCCTCTTCCATGTCGCCGTCGGAGGCGAAGCACCAGATCGTGTGGTCGAACGGGCTCTGGCCGGGCCTCGCGTCGGGGTCGAACAGTCCGCGCTCGTAACGGGCGGCCATGGCCATGCCCACCGCGTTGGCGACGCCCTGGCCGAGCGGGCCGGTCGTCGTCTCGACGCCAGCCGTGTGACCGTGCTCTGGGTGGCCAGGGGTCAGCGAGCCCCACTGGCGGAGCAGCTTGAGGTCGTCGATGGTCAGGCCGTAGCCGGACAGGAACAACTGGATGTAGAGCGTCAGGCTCGAGTGGCCGCAGCTCAGCACGAACCGGTCCCGCCCGATCCACTGCGGGTCCGTCGGGTCGTGTTCCATGAGGCGCTGGAACAGAAGGTACGCCGCGGGCGCCAGGCTCATCGCCGTACCGGGATGACCGTTGCCCGCCGCCTGGACGGCGTCCATGGCGAGGCCCCGGATCACTTTCACCGCGAGCTCGTCGGCGTCGCTCCACTCGAGCGGCTGGCGCGCTGCGCTCACCTGGTGCACTCCTGTCTGTTAGCGATCAAGCCCGAGCGTAGTGAGATCGCCGACGGCTGCAATTGCCGGTACGGCCACTCGGTGACAGTCCTTCCCAAGCAGCCCATTAGGATTCGTACGTGCGCGACCGGGTCAGCAGCTACGTGGCGCTGACCAAGCCTCGAATCGTCGAGCTGCTGCTCGTGACCACTCTGCCGGCCATGGTGCTGGCGGCGCGCGGGTTCCCGTCGCTGTGGACCGCGTTCGCCACGCTCGTCGGCGGCACACTCGCGGCGGGCAGCGCCAACACCATCAACTGCGTGGTCGACCGCGACATCGATGCGGTCATGCACCGGACCCGCCGGCGCCCGCTGGCGCGCCAGCAGGTGGCTCCCGCCAACGCGCTGCGCTTCGGCATCGCGTTGGGCGCGGCGGCCACGCTGCTGCTCGGGCTGGGCGCGAACTGGCTGTCGGCCTTGCTGGCCGATGGCGCGATCCTCTTCTACGTTTTCGTCTACACGCTGGGCCTGAAGCGCCGTACGCCATCGAACATCGTGATCGGCGGGGCGGCGGGCTGCTTCCCGGTGCTGATCGGGTGGTCGGCGGTCCGCGGCGACGTCGGGTGGCCGGCGGTCGTGCTGTTCGCGGTGATCTTCCTCTGGACGCCGCCGCACTTCTGGTCACTCGCGATGCGCTTCAAGGACGACTACGCCGCAGCGGGCGTCCCGATGCTTCCGGTCGTCGCGGCGCCGTCGGCCGTGACGCGCCAGATCGTCGGCTACTCGTGGGCGATGGTGGCGGCGTCGCTGATCCTGGTGCCGTTCGGCGCGGGCATCGTCTACACGGTCGCCGCCGGCGTTCTCGGCGCCGGGTTCCTCGTCGAGGCGCACCGGCTGCACCGCCGCGTGCTGCGCGGCGAGGCGCCGCGGCCGATGACGCTGTTCCACGCGTCGATCACCTACCTTGCGCTGCTCTTCGCGGCCGTCGCAGTCAGCCAGTTCGTCTAGACCCCGGCCACGGCGGGTAGGGCCAGTGCATGGCCGACTTCCTCACTGACGTGGAGACGCTGCGAAAGCAGGCGCGGGACGAGATCGAGAAGGGCCCGATCACCTCGGCGTACCAGGCGGACGTGTCCCGCGTCATCGAGGTGCTCAACGCGGCGCTCGCGACGGAGCTCGTGTGTGTGCTGCGCTATCGCCAGCACCACTTCGCCGCCAAGGGTCTGGACGCGGAGCCGGTGGCAGCGGAGTTCCTCACCCACGCCACGGAGGAGCAGGACCATGCCGACCGCCTCGCGGCGCGGATCGCCCAGCTCGGCGGCACGCCGGACATGGACCCGGACACGCTCACGGCGCGGTCGCACTCGGAGTACGAGACCTCGGAGAACCTGGTCGAGATGATCAAGGAGAACCTGGTCGCGGAGCGCGTCGCGATCGCGTCGTACACCGAGATCATCGGCTGGCTCGGCACCAACGACCCGACCACCCGGCGGCTGATCGAGGACATCCTGTCGGTGGAGGAGGAGCACGCCGACGACCTGCTCGGCTTCCTCGCAAAGGTGGCGTGACACGCGCCGCCCAGGCCCGAGGTAGTTGTCCTTCGCAAGTAACGTGAGCGGGTGACCGCCGCCACCGATCGCTACAAGTGGACGGCGCTGTTCATCTGCACGCTCGGCGTGCTCATGGCGACCATCGACGCCTCCATCACGATGATCGCGCTGCCGGACATCTTCCGCGGCATCCACATCGACCCGCTGCAACCGGGCAACAGCTTCTACCTGCTCTGGATGATCCTGGGATTCCTCGTGGTCACGAGCGTCCTGGTCGTGAGCCTCGGGCGGATCGGCGACATCTACGGCCGGGTGCGCATCTACAACCTCGGCTTCGCCGTCTTCACGCTGTTCTCGCTGATGTTGACCGTGACCTGGAACTCCGGTCACGCGGCCGGGATCTACCTGATCGTGATGCGGCTGTTCCAGGGAATCGGTGCCGCGATGCTGATCGCGAACTCCTCAGCGATCCTCACCGACGCGTTTCCCGCGAACCAGCGCGGCATGGCGCTCGGCATCAACCAGGCGGCGGCCTTCAGTGGGACGTTCCTCGGCCTGGTGCTCGGAGGTGTCCTGGCGCCGATCAACTGGCGGCTGATCTTCCTGGTCTCGGTGCCGATCGGACTGTTCGCGACCGTGTGGGGGTACCTGCGGCTGCGCGAGCTCGCGGAGAAGCATCACGCGAAGCTCGACATCTGGGGCAACCTGACGTTCGCCGCGGGCCTGGTGCTGATCATGATCGGCCTCACCTACGGCATCGAGCCGTACGGCGGGCACTCGATGGGGTGGAGCGGCCCTGCGGTCATCGGGGAGCTCGGTGGCGGACTCGCGCTGATCGCGGCCTTCTGCGTGATCGAGACCCGCGTGCCCGAACCGATGTTCCGGTTGCAGCTGTTCCGCATCCGCGCTTTCACGGCCGGTGTGCTGGCGAGCTTCCTGGCGGCGCTCGCGCGAGGCGGCCTGATGTTCACCTTGATCATCTGGCTGCAGGGAATCTGGTTGCCGCGACACGGGGTGTCGTTTGCGGACACGCCCCTGAAAGCGGGCCTCGCGATGCTGCCGCTCACCTTCGGCTTCCTGATCGCGGGGCCGTTGTCGGGCATCCTCTCCGACCGGTTCGGCGCGCGGCTGTTCGCGACCGGCGGCATGATCGGCACCGCCGTCTTCTTCGGCGTGCTCGAACTGGTCCCGATGGACTTCAGCTACCCGATGTTCGCCGTACTGCTGTTCGTGATCGGCCTGACGATGGCGTCGTTCGGATCGCCGAACCGCGCTGCGGTGATGAACGCGTTGCCGGCCCGGCACCGCGGCGCGGGCTCGGGAATGAACTCAACCTTCCAGAACTCCGCGCAAGTGCTGTCCATCGGCATGTTCTTCACGCTGATGATCGTCGGGCTGTCCTCTGCGCTGCCGTCGAGCCTGTACCACGGCCTGGTTTCCCAAGGCGTCCCCGCGCCGGTGGCCCACCACGTCTCGCACCTGCCGCCGGTGTCGACGCTGTTCGCCGCGTTCCTGGGCTACAACCCGATCCAGCACCTGGTCGGGCCGCACGTGCTCGCCGGACTGACGACGCACCAGCAGGCCGTGCTGTCGAGCCGGACGTTCTTTCCGAACGTGATCAGTGGGCCGTTCCGGACCGGGTTGCACGCGGCCCTGGACCCGGCGATCGTGGTCAGCCTGCTCGCGGCCTGGGCCTCGTGGACTCGCGGTGGCAAGTACCACTACACCGAGCCCGGCGAAGTCGCGACGCTCAGCATCGACGCCGTCGAAGCTGCCTGAGATCAGGCGGTGTCGGCCACTGCACCATGTGGACCGCGGTGGTTTCCCGAACCGAGCCGGCGGCAATCCGGCGTTCACGATCACGCGATTGCCGCCTGAAGACCTTCTAACGTCGTCAAGCGGCAACGGCGCGCGACGGGATCGGCGTCGACGACGTTCCTAGTCCCACCTGAACCAGCGCGATGCGGCGACCGCTCCCGCTACTGCCCACACGGCGATCGTGACCCAGTCGTGCAGCGGGACGCCGATGCCGCGGTTGAGCACGTGACGCAGCCCCTCGGACATCGCGCCTAACGGCAGTAGCTCGGCCAGGTGGCGCTGGCTGGGAGAGAGGTCGCTGAGCGGGAACGCCACGCCGCCGACCCCGAGTTGCGCCAGGTAGAGGAGGTTCGCGCCGGCCAGCGTCGCCTCGGCGCGAAGCGATCCGGCCATCAGCAGCCCCAGTGCACTGAAGCACGCCGTTCCGAGCAGCAGCACGCCGACGACGTCGCCGGCGTTGCCGTGCGGGCTCCAACCGAGCGCGGCGCCGATGGCACACAAGATGCCGACTTGCAGCGTCTCGACCAGGACGACGGCGGAAGTCTTCGCGGCGAGCAAACCGGCGCGTGACAGCGGCGTGGTCGACAGCCGTCGCAGGACGCCGTACCTGCGCTCGAACCCCGTGCCGATCGCCTGGCCGGTAAAGGCGGTCGACATGACCGCCAGGCCGAGGATCCCGGGCATCACGAAGTCGATGCGGGGCTTCGGTACGTCGGCGATCGGCGCCTTCGCGAACAGCACGAGCAGTGCGATCGGGATGATCATGGTGAGCAACAGCTGCTCACCGTTGCGCAGCAGCAGTCGAAGCTCCATCCGCGTCTGAGCCGCGTAGGCGCGGCGGCGCGGAGCAGCTCCCCGGCCGGGAGCAAGGTCCAACGTCGTCACGACGACTCCGCGGTGAGCGCGAGGAAGACGTCCTCGAGCGATCGGCTGCTCGTCGTGAGGTTGTCGGCCAGGACGCCCTGCTTCGCGCACCACGCGGTCACGGCCGCGACGGTGTCCGGGTCGACGCGTGGCCCGACGGCATAGTGGCCCGGCCGGACCTCCTGGGCCGACGCCCCGTCTGGCAGCACTGCCTCGAGGTCGCCGAGTGGAAGTCCGGGCGGGGCTTCGAAGCGCAGCCCCCGCGCGCTCGCGTCGCGGGTGAGGTCGGCCGGGCTTCCCGAGGCCACGACCCGCCCTGCATCGATGATCACCACGGCGTCGGCGAGCACGGCCGCTTCGGCGAGGTCGTGCGTCGTGAGGATGATCGCGACGCCGGCGCTGCGGAGCTCGCGGACGAGCTCCCAGGTCGTGTGGCGGGCGTGGACGTCCAGACCGGCGGACGGTTCGTCGAGGAAGGCGACCGCCGGCCGGCCGACGAGCGCGAGTGCGAGGGAGACGCGCTGCTGCTCGCCGCCGGACAGCCGCCGCCACGTCGTACGACGGACCCGCCGCAGGTCCAACCGCTCGAGCAGGTCCTCGACCGGCAGCGGGTCGGCGTACATGGCGGCGTAGAGCGCGAGGACCTCCTCGACCCGCGCGGACGGGTAGACGCCGCTCGCCCCCGAGCCGCCGGCCTGCGGCATCACGCCCAGCCTGGGTGCGAGCTTGCGGTGGTCGCGCGCCGGGTCGAGGCCCAGGACGCGTGCCTGGCCGGAGTCGGCGCGGCGCAACCCGCAGCAGATCTCGACGGTGGTCGTCTTCCCGGCGCCGTTGCGGCCCAGCAGGGCGGTCACCGCCCCGGCAGGCGCGGTGAAGGAGACGTCGCTGATGCCCGCAGTGGGGGAGTAGCGCCTGACCAGGCCGTTCACCTCCACCGCCGCCGCCACCCGACAAGTCTCGGCCCTCCCACGAAGTAGCACACAACCGGCCTCCATCCCGCGTCAGAAGCGGACAACAGCGGACAAAACGACCCAGGGCGGCCGGCTTTGTGTGCTACTTCGAACCGAGGGGGCCTCCGATTTGCGCAACGAATCCATTTACGAAACAATGTCGTTGTGAAAACCGTCGAGGCGCGCACGGGTGACAACCCGGTGCGGCTCGATGCCGCCGACCGGCGTACCCGCGACCGGGTGGCGCGGTCCCTGCTCGAGCACGGCCCTTCCACCGCCGCCGAGCTCGCGCAGCGGCTTGGCCTCACCTCGGCCGCCATCCGTCGCCACCTCGACGCCGCCGTTGCCGACGGCCTGATCGTCGCTCGCGAGGAGCGGCCACGCGGGCACCGTGGCCGCGGCCGTCCGGCGAAGCGCTTCTCGCTCACCGACGCCGGCCACTCGGCCGGCCCCACGGCGTACGACGACGTCGCGATCGACGCGTTGCGCTACCTGCGGGACTCGGTGGGCGAGCGCGCGGTCGAGGACTTCGCGCGACGCCGGATGGCGGCATGGGAAGCGCGGTACGCCGAGCGGATCGCCTCCCTTCCACTCGACGAACGCGCCGAGGCGCTTGCCGAGGCGCTTGCCGAGGACGGCTACGCCTCGACAGTGCACGACACCGCGCTCGGCGTGCAGGTCTGCCAGCACCACTGCCCGGTGCAGCACGTCGCGGAGGAGTTCCCGGTGCTGTGCGAGGTAGAGACCGAAGCGATCGGGCGGCTCGTCGGCCGCCACGTGCAGCGGCTCGCGACCATCGCGCGTGGCGACGGCGTCTGCACGACCCACATTCCGCTGACGGACGTCAAAGTCCGTCAGGCCACTGCAACACCAGAGGTGACCAGCTCATGACCGACCTCGCCCGCCCAGAGCTCGAGGGTCTCGGCCGCTACAAGTTCGGCTGGGCCGACTCGGACGAGGCCGGCGCCATCGCGGCGCGCGGCCTGTCGGAGGACGTCGTGCGCAACATCTCGGCCCTGAAGAACGAGCCCGAGTGGATGCTCGACATGCGGCTGAAGGGACTGCGGCTGTTCGACAAGAAGCCGATGCCGCACTGGGGCGCCGACCTGTCGGGCATCGACTTCGACAACATCAAGTACTTCGTGCGTTCTACGGAGAAGCAAGCGGCTACTTGGGACGACTTGCCGGCGGACATCAAGAACACCTACGACAAGCTCGGTATCCCCGAGGCGGAGAAGCAGCGTCTCGTCGCGGGCGTGGCGGCGCAGTACGAGTCCGAGGTCGTGTATCACCAGATTCGCGAGGACCTCGAGCAGCTCGGCGTCATCTTCGTCGACACCGACACGGGTCTGCGTGAGCACGAGGACCTGTTCCGCGAGTACTTCGCCTCCGTCATTCCGGCAGGAGACAACAAGTTCTCCGCGCTCAACACCGCGGTGTGGTCGGGTGGGTCGTTCATCTACGTGCCCAAGGGCGTCAAGGTCGACATCCCGTTGCAGGCGTACTTCCGGATCAACACCGAGAACATGGGCCAGTTCGAGCGGACGCTGATCATCGCCGACGAGGGCTCCTACGTGCACTACGTCGAGGGCTGCACAGCTCCGATCTACTCCTCGGACTCGCTGCATTCCGCCGTCG
>JAICMG010000011.1 GCA_025929365.1 Frankiaceae bacterium | reverse complement strand
GCTCGCGAAGGATCTCGCGATAGCGAGCGAGCACTACCGATCAGCGCTTGGTCAGCGCGGCCAGGCGTTCCTCGTCGGCACGCTGCTTGGCCTCGGCCTTGGCGAGCAGCGCGTCGAGCTGGTCCGCCGGCCAGACCACGACCCCGTCGGCGTCCGCGACGACCAGGTCGCCGTCGTGCACCGAGACGCCGGCGATGACCACAGCACCACCGACGTTGCCGGGCCCGTCCTTCGACGAGGCGACCGGCGTCGTCCCTCTCGACCAGACCGCGAGCCCGAGCTCGGCGACCGCACGGGAGTCACGAATCGGTCCGTCGGTGATGACCGCGACGACGCCGGCGGCCAGCAGCTCGCGCGCAACCAGGTCGCCGAGCACGGCGGTGCGCGAGTTGACCGCCCCCGCGACGACGAGGACGGTGCCGGGGCCGGGCACGGCGGCCGGTACGTCGCGCATCGCGAGGTTGTCGTCGAGCGACAGCTCGACGACGAGAGCCGGCCCCGCCACGCTGCGGTCGGGCGACAGCGCGTGGATGCTCCCGTCGAGCACGCCCGCTCCACCGGTCGCGTCGGAGGCGACGGTGCTCGACAACCAGTCCGGAAGTGCGGTCACGGCCCTATCCTGCCGGTTGTGCCAGGAGCGTGTACGGCGTGCGGCGACTGCTGCGACCCGATCTGGTTTCCCCTGGGGCCCGCGGACATCCGGCAGTCGGCCGGCACGACTCGCAGCCAGGATCTCGGCTTCGCCGCCGATCACTGGCGGCCCACGGGCGAGCGGCGGGACGGGATGCACGCCTACCAGTGCGACCGGTTCGACTCGCTGACGCGACTGTGCACGGCGCACGACGAGCGACCACCGATCTGCCGTGCCTACCCGATCGCGCTGAACGTCCTGCCAGCCCGCTGCACGGTTCGCTAGTGATCGTGACGCCGTAGCCACTCATACATCGCGATCCCGCTTGCCACACCGGCGTTGATCGAGCGGGTCGAGCCGTGCTGCGGGATGTGCAGGACCGCTGCGCACGCCTCCCGAGCGGCCTCGGACAACCCCGGGCCTTCCTGGCCAAAGACGAGGACGCATCGCCGTGGCAGGTCCGCATCGACGATGCTCTGCGAACCCGGCAGCAGGTCGATCCCGACCAACGGCATCGCTTCGCTCGCTGCCCACGACGCCAGAGCGGACACAGAAGCGTGGTGCCGGACCTCGACGTACCGATCGGTGACCATCGCGCCGCGGCGGTTCCAGCGGCGGTTGCCGACGATGTGCACCGCGGCCGCCTGGAAGGCGTTGGCGTTGCGCACGACCGCCCCGATGTTGAAGTCGTGCTGCCAGTTCTCGATCGCCACGTGAAAGTCGCGCCGAGACTGCTCAAGGTCGGCCACGATCGCGTCGTTGGACCAATAGCGGTAACGATCGACCACGTTGCGACGGTCTCCATGCCGGAGCAGCTCGGGATCGAGCCGCTCATCCGTCGGCCAGGGCTTCGGACAGGGGCCGACACCCACGTCCCGATCGGCCGCGTCCCCGTCCATGACGACATACGGTAGGTGCCCTGATGGCCTCCCCCAGACTGGCTGTGCTCGCCACGGCCTTGATCACCTCTGCCGTCGTGGGGGTCACGACAGGCGCTGCAGCACCATCGCCCAGCCCGAGCGCGTCGCCCTCGTCGTCGCCGACCTCGGGCTCGAGCCCGTCTCCCTCGGTCTCACCTACGCCCTCGAGCTCACCGACAGCCGGTTCAGCACTCGCCCGCATCACCGACAGCGTCCATGAAGCGTTGCGCGGCAGCACCGCGCGTCACCCCGATTACAAGATCAGGATCTCCGGGCTCGGCACCATCGCGCACGCACCCAACCGGTCGAGCGCGCCCGCGAGCAACGAGAAGCTCTTCACCACGATCGCCCTGCTCGAGCAGGTCGGCCCGAGCTTCCGCTACACGACGCAGGTCTCGGCCACGGCGGAGCCACGCAGCGGCGTGATCGTCGGCGACCTCGTGCTGGTCGGTTCGGGCGACCCCACGCTGACCCGCCACAACCTCCGGGGCCTCGCCCGGCAGCTCCGCACGATCGGGGTGCGCCGGGTGACCGGGCGCCTTGTGGTCGACGACACCCGATACGGCCATGGGACCCGCGCGCCGGGCTGGAAGCACGACTTCCTGCCCGACGAGTCCGGCGCGGTGGATGCCTTCAGCGTCGACAACGACAACTGGCGTTCGAACCCGAGCTTCCTCGCCGACCCGACCAGTGCGAACGCCGGACTGTGGCGGACCGCTCTCACCAACGCGGGCGTGCACGTCGCCGGCCCGACGGTCGTCGCAGCCGCGCCTGCGACTCGCTTCCCGATGGTGTCCCACCAGTCGCGACCGCTCTCCGCGATCGTCGGGATGACGTTGCGCGAGTCGATCAACTACTACGCCGAGATGATGCTGCGCGAGCTCGGGTTCCAGTACGCCGCGCACGGCACGCGGGCACACGGCGTCGCAGCGGTGCGCGCGTTCGCGCACCGGCTGAGCTTGCCCGTCGGGCGGGTCGAGGACGGCTCGGGCCTGTCGTACTCGAACCGCGAGACGCCGGGGAGCTTCATCGCCTGGCTTGCCAAGCTGCCGAGCCAGCCACCCGCGTACCGCGTCGTGTACACGGGCCTCGCCGTCTCCTGCAAGCACGGCGGGACACTGCAGCACCGGATGTGCGGGCCGCACGTCAGGGGCAAGGTGCACGCCAAGACGGGGACGCTCGACCACATCACCAGCCTGTCCGGCTACACCGAGACCGAGGGCGGCCGCCTTGTGACGTTCTCGTTCCTTTTCAGCGGGGCACGCAGCGTCACCAAGGCGAGCAACCACATCGACGCCGCGCTCGCAGCGGTAGTTCGCTCGACCGGCTGACCGTCACGCGGGCAGGATCGTGCCGCGGACCTCACCGAGGTCCAGCCGGCCGCCGTCGGTTGCCGGTGCCGTCGCGGTGATGACGACCTCGTCGCCGTCGGCGAGAAACTGTTGACCCTCCATCTCGATGAGCGATCCGACCTCGTCCTCGCCCGCGCCGCTCACGGTTCCCGAGGCGTACAGATCCCCGGACCGCAGCGCTGCGCCGTTCGATGTGAGATGCGCGAGCATCTGTGCCGGCGACCAGTACATCGACCGGTACGGCGGCCGCGACAGCAGGTGATCGTTGACCCGCAGCTCGAGCTCGATGTCGAGCCCCCACGGCCGCGCTTCGAGCAGATGAGACGGGACCTCGCTTCCGGCAGCGGGCACCGGGACACGAGCCGCCTCGAATGCGGCGAGCGGCACCACCCACGGCGAGATGGAGGTCTGGAACGACTTGCCGAGGAACGGTCCGAGCGGCACGGTCTCGAACGCCTGCAGGTCGCGGGCCGACCAGTCGTTGACCAGCACGACCCCGAACACGTGTGCCTCGAACTCATCGACCCGGACCGAGGCCCCGAGCTCCGTGGCGACCCCGACGACGAACCCGACCTCCACCTCGGCATCGAGGCGCTCGGCGGGGCCGGTCACCACATCGCCATGTGGTGTTCGGTGCTGCCCGCACGGGCGCCGGACCGGCGTCCCGGACACGACCACGGTGCCGGCGCGCCCGTGATAGCCCATGGGCTGGTGGCGCCACGCTGGAGGCAGCGGCTCCTGACCGGGTCGCAGGATCCGCGCGAGCCGGGCCGCGTGGTGCTCGCTGGCGTAGAAGTCGACGTAGTCCGCGACCTCGAACGGCCGGTGAAGCCGCACCGAGCGCAGCGGCAGGCGCGGTCCCTCGAGCGAGGGCAGTGCGTCGTACATCTCCCGCCAGACCGCAGCGCCGGCCGCGAGCAGCGGGTTCAGGGTCGGGCCGCGCACCAGCTCGGCCCACGGCAGCTTGAGCTGCTGCGCAGTCCGAGTGAGATCGAGGACGTGCTCGCCGACGCGGACGCCGACGCGCCGGGCCTGCGGGTTGTCGGCCCGGCTGTAGATGCCGAGCGGATAGCACTCCGTCATGACCGGCGGCCGGCTCAGCGGGCCCAGCTCCAGGCGTACTCGGAGTCCTCGCATCCCGCGGCTCCGGCACCGATCTCCAGCGGGCGGAACGTGTCCACCATCACGGCGAGCTCGTCGAAGGACTCGACGCCGAGGCTGCGCTCGACCGCACCGGGCTGCGGGCCGTGCGTGAAGCCGCCGGGGTGCAGCGACACCGAGCCGACGCCGATGCCCGACCCCTTCCGAGCTTCGTAGTCGCCGCCGCAGTAGAACATCACCTCGTCGCTGTCGACGTTGGAGTGGTAGTACGGCACCGGAACCGCGAGCGGGTGGTAGTCGACCTTGCGCGGGACGAAGTTGCAGACGACGAAGTTCGTCGCCTCGAAGACCTGATGGACCGGCGGCGGCTGGTGGATGCGGCCGGTGATGGGCTCGAAGTCGTCGATGTTGAACGTGTACGGGTACATGCAGCCGTCCCACCCGACGACGTCGAACGGATGGGTGACCTGGGTGTAGACGGTGCCGGCGATGCCGCGACCACCGCGGTGCTTCACGAACACCTCGACGTCCTCACCGTCGACGAGAAGCGGTTCGGTCGGACCGTGGAGATCGCGCTCGCAGTACGGCGCGTGCTCGAGGTGCTGCCCGTTGCGGGACAGATAGCGGCGCGGCGGCGAGATGTGGCTGGCTGCCTCGATCGCGTACAACCGCAAGGGAGCGCGGGCACCGGGAACCCACCGGTGCGTCGTGCCGCGCGGAATCACGACGTAGTCGCCTGGTCCGGCGTCGAGCCGCCCGAACACTGTCTCGACGAGCGCCTGACCGGACTCCACGTAGACGCACTCGTCACCGATCGCGTTGCGGTAGTACGGCGACACCGCGCCGGCGACGGCATAGCGGATCCGCACGTCGGAGTTGCCGAGCACGAGCAGGCGGCCCGTGACGGCGTCGCGTGACTCCCATTCATTCGACAGCTGGTGCAGCCGGAAGTGGCGGGGCAGCAGCGGCTCGTTGGGCGCCGTCGCGTCGTTCTCCTGCGGCCACGGTCGCGCCGCGCTGATCGCGGAAGGAACGCCGCGGTGGTAGAGCAGCGAGGAGGCGGAGCTGAAGCCTTCCTCTCCCATGAGCTCCTCGGCGTACAGCCCCCCATCCGCGTCGCGGTGCTGCGTGTGGCGCTTCGGCGGGACGTCGCCAACGCAGCGGTAGTAGGCCACGTTCCGAACCGTACGCCTACGATTTCTGCGTGCCTACGCGTCGAACCGCAGCCACGCCGCCCCCGTTGACGGACAGCGACGTCGCAGAGCTGCGCGAGAAGGTCACCGCGGGCGAGAAGCCGCGCGTCGTCATCCGGGCCGCCTCGGCCGCGGTCGCGGCGGGCACACGCGGCAACGTGATCCGCGTCGGCAACCCGAAGGAGGGCGAGTTCATCGTCGTCCGGCTCGGAAAGGACGAGGTGCCCTTCGCGCCCGCCGAGCTCGGCATCGCCGGCCGGAAGGCACCTGCAGCTCCGGCCACGAAGCGCACCGCCGCGCCGAAACCGCGCGCGGCGCGGACTGCGAACCGGGTCCCGCCGCTTGCCGTCACCCTGCGCTTCAGAGATGGCGAATGGACGGTCGAGGCACAGCGTGGCGCTCGCCGCGTCGCCCGACCGGTCTCCCTGCGCCCGGGCGCGGTGAGCGCGCTTGCCGAGCACCTGGACGACGACCAGCTGCGCGACGCGATCGTCGAGGCGGTCGAATCGAGCCGTTCCGTCGTGGAGGCGGAGCGGGCCGCGCTACGCGCCAAGCTCGAGGCCGCCGAGGCGGCGTTGCGGGACTACGACGCGCGGCCGCGGCGGCGCGCCGGCCAATGACGGTTCGGTCACTAGGATTGGCGAGTGTTCGGATCGGATCTGCGGCTGCCTGAGCGCGGCCTCCTCCTGCACATCGGACCCCACAAGACCGGCACGACGGCGATCCAGGGCGCGATGCGCAAGGCACGCCGCAAGATGGCCAAGCACGACGTGATCTACGCGGGCAAGACCCGCCAGCACCAGATGGCCGCGCTCGCCGTGACGGGTGGCAAGGGGCTGCTCGGCGATCGGCCGGCCGAGCGAGGCGACTGGGACGAGCTCGTCACCGAGGCCCGCGCTCACGCCGACAAGCGGGTGATCGTCAGTAGTGAGTACTTCGACGGCGCCAAGGACGACGTCGCACGAATGGTCGTCGAGGAGCTCGGCGGCGAGCGGGTTCACGTCGTCATCACGCTGCGACCGCTCGCGAAGATCCTGCCGTCAGCCTGGCAGCAGTACGTGCGCAACCGGTTGCGCTACTCCTACGAGGACTGGCTGGACGCGATGTTCAACCAGCCGCCGTACGAGATGCCGACCATCACGTTCTGGCAGCGCCACCACCACGACGTACTGGTCGAGCGCTGGGCATCGATCGTCGGCCCGGAGCGGCTCCTCGTGATCGTCGTCGACGAGTCCGACCCGGACAGCCTCATGCGCACCTTCGAGAAGCTCACCGAGCTCCCCGACGGACTGCTCGAGCCGGAGACAGGCTGGACCAACCGATCCCTCACGGCCGCGGAGACCGAGCTCATCCGACAGCTCAACGTCGAGTTCTACAAGCGGAAGTGGCCGTCGAAGCGCTACCACAGCGCGGTACGCCGCGGGGTCGTGCGGCAGATCCAGCTGCGGGCCCCCGGCCGCGACGAAGCCAGGATCACCACACCAGCGTGGGCGATCGAGAAGGCGAACGAGATTGCGGCCGAGGCTGCCCTTCGCATCAAGGCGAGCGGGGTCCACATCCTCGGCGACCTCTCGACACTGAGCGACGCGCCCGTGAATCCCGATGCGGTGCCCGTCAGCGCCGTACCGCTCACTCTGGACGGGGCCGCGCACGCGGTCATCGGCGCGGTCAACGCGGCAGCACTGGAATGGATCCCGGCCAGTCCGCTCAACGGCGGGCCGATCGCTCGGCTCAGCCGCTTGGCGAGGCGGGCGCAGACGGACGTGGCGTAGCGGTCGGCGCGCGGTTGGGCGGCCGAACCGGCGGGATCGGCTCGTGCGCCCAGCGCCGCGGGCCCGACCACAGCGCAGGCACCGCGTCGGTCTTCGCGGCGAGCGCGTAGGCCAATGGCTCGTAGTTGACCCGCCAACCGCGAAAGTGCGGCCATGCCTCTGCCGCGGTGCGTTCAGTGTCGAAGCCCACGTCGAGCAGGCGCTGCACGCCCATCTCGAACTCCTCGAACGTGAGCAGCAGATCGCCGTCGGGATCGGGATCGTCCTCGGTCGGGATCCCGACCGAGCGGGCGAGCTGTCGAAGCGCGGTGAAGCCCATCCGGAGGCACAGCCGGGGTTCGAGCCGCTCGCGGCTTGGTGAGACGGCCATGAGCAGCGCGGCGGAGTCCATCACGGCCAGCAGCCCGACGAGCCACGACGACAGCGGCTGCGGTGAGCGGAACCGCATCAGGATCGGGTAGTTGGAGTGGCTCTCCGCGAGGTCCGCCGCCCAGCGCTCCCAGTCCATGTAGAGCGCCGGGAGATCGTCCCGGTCGCCCCAGATCCCGTACTTCGTGCGGGCCAGCAGCTCCGGGCCCCACGGCGGCGCACCGGCGCGGGAGCCCAGCAATGTGACCTCGGTCTCCCGCCGGTTGAACGCCCCGTACAGCGTCGGCAGGTAGCCGATCTGCGCAGCGATCACGAACAGCCCTGACGCCGCGGCGACGACGTCGATCGCCGACGCCCCTCCCCCGGTCGGCGCGACGAACCCGAGGGTGAACATCGACGACCCGCACTCCCGGAACGCATAGCCGATGTGATGCGTCGAGGGCCACAGCAGCAGCGCGTAGCCGATCAGGTACGCCGCGAGCCATCCCGCCAGCAAGGCGACCAGATAGACCGCAGCTTGCGCGGCAAGGATCGTGTCGCGCTCCTCGTAGCTCTTGACCCGCTTGGTCGCGAGCTGGAAGCCGGCGTCGACCGTCCGGTCGACGATCCGTCCGAGCCGGCCGATGCTCGCGCGCGGAACGATCAGCGTTCGAAGCACGCTGATGCTCGTGAGAACGACGATGACCGCGCCGAGGACCGCGCAGACATCGCGCAGGGCCCTCACCCGGCGAGCACGCTCACGAGAGCACCCAGCTCGTCACCGACGGATGTCGGCACGATGTAGCCGTCCTGCTTCTCGATCTGGGCGAGGTTGTCGAGGACGTCCTCCGCAGTGGGCACGTGGCCCTTCCCGCCGTACCACCCCGGCGCGAGACCGACGAACACGCGGGCGTAACGACCGCCCGCCGCCGAGAAGATCTCGTGCGTGACGTCGCAGGCTTCGGAGGCCAGGAAGGTGACGAGCGGGGTCACGAGCTCCGGCTCGAGCTGGGAGGCGAAGTCGCCGAGCAGCTCCATCGTCATGCGGGTGGCGGCGACCGGGCAGATGACGTTGGACTTGATGCCCGCCTTCTCGCCCTCGATGGCGATGATGTTGGACAGCCCGACGAGGCCCATCTTGGCCGCGCCGTAGTTGGTCTGACCGAAGTTGCCGAACACGCCGGCGTTCGACGCGGTGAAGACGAAGCGGCCGTAGCCGTTCTCCTTCATCACCTTGAACGCGGGCTGCGAGACATAGAACGCACCCTTGAGGTGCACGTCGAGGACGGCGTCGAGGTCCTCCCAGGTCAGCTTGGCGAAGGACTTGTCACGGAGGATGCCGGCGTTGTTGATGACGACGTCGACCTTGCCGAACGAGTCGACCGCGGTCTTGACGATGCTCTCGCCACCTTCGGGCGTCGAGACCGAGTCGTAGCTCGGAACGGCCTCTCCGCCGGCGGCCTTGATCTCGTCGACGACCTTCTGCGCGGCTGCGTGCTCACCGCCGGTGCCGTCGACCGAGCCGCCGAGGTCGTTCACGACGACCTTCGCGCCACGGCGGGCCAGCTCGAGGGCATACGTGCGGCCCAGGCCGCCGCCCGCTCCGGTCACGATCGCTACACGTCCGTCAAAGGTGATCTCAGCCATTTGGTCAGGATATCGAGGAGCGTGAAAGACTCCGGAACGTGCCTTCCAGTCCTGCCACACGGGCACTAGGGCTCGGTGGATCGCTCGGCGGGATCACCACCACCGCCGGCACCGGCGCGGTGCTGATCAACGTGGCAAGGCCCTGGTACGACGGCCTCGACAAGCCCCGGTGGGCGAGCCCGACGATCGCCTTCGCGCCGGCGTGGTCGCTGGTCGCGGCGAGCCAGGCGGTCGGCGCGTGGCTCGCGTGGCGCGCCGACGACGACCGCGACGCGATCGACGTGCCCGCCGTCTCGTCGTACGCCGTCTCCTCATGGCTGAGCCTGGCGTGGCTGATGCTCTTCTTCGGGCTGCGCAAGCCCGGCATCGCACTGATCAACGCCGTCGTGCTGTGGGTCGCGCTGGCACTGACCATCGCGGAGTTCGGCCGCCGCCATCGGGTCGCCGCGGCGCTGATGCTGCCCTCGCTGTTCGCGGTCAGCTACCTCGGCGCCCTGAACCTCGCGATCTGGCGCCGCAACCGCTAGCTCACCGGCTCAGCCGCGGTGACACCCGCCAGCGGCGGTTGGCCAGGCTCGGCATTCGCTCGCGGCACTCGGCGACGCGATCCGCGCTGACCTCGGCAACAACGATGCCCTCCGTCGCGGGATCGAGCGAGGCGATCTCGAGACCCCACGGGTCGACGACGCGGCTGCCCCCGGTGTAGAGCGGCGGCGGCTGCACGGCGCCCGCGACGTAACAGACGTCCTCGATGGCACGCGCCGTCGTCAGCGCCGTCCACTGCTGCAGCTTGTTGTCGCCAGCGACCCAGGCGGAGGGGATCGCGAGCAACGTGGCGCCCTCGTCGGCCAGGAACCGCGCCAGCTCGGGGAAGCGGACGTCATAACAGGTCATGACCCCGACGGTCATGTCCGCGACCGCGAGGACCAGCCCGTCGCCCGCGTCACCGGGAAGCAGGCGGTCGGACTCCCTCCAGCCGAGCGCGTCGAACAGATGCTGCTTGCGGTAGCTGCCGACCAGCTCGCCGGTCGGTCCCACCGCGACCACGGTGTTGTAGACGTGGCTGCCGTCCGCGACCTCGAACATGCCGGCGACGATCGTCACGCCGCGTCGCGAGGCGATCCCTGAAAGTGCGGTCACGAAGGGCCCGTCCAGCGGCTCGGCAATCGGCGCGAGCGCTAGATCCGGCGGACCGAAGTCGCACATCGACGCTTCAGGTGTGATCACCAGCTCCGCGCCCTGCTCGGCCGCCGCGTCGATCAGCGCGCCGAGGCGCGCGAGGTTGTCAGCCTTGTCCAGCCCCGCCTGGAACTGCACGACCCCAACCCGCACCGATCTATTCAAGCCCACTCTTCCGCCTGCCAACTACGCTTCGGCCATGACCAAGGGCACTGTCTTCGTCACCGGCGCGAGCACCGGCATCGGTCACGCCACCGCGCTTCGGCTCGCCAACGCAGGGTTCACCGTCATCCCGGGGCTGCGGCGCGACGAACCGCTGCCCGAGCCGGTGACCAAGCCGGTCCTGCTGGATCTCGCCGATCCCGACTCGATCGGGCCCGCAGCGAAGGAGGTCATCGAGCGCGCCGACGGCAAGCTGCTCGGGCTGGTCAACAACGCCGGAATGAACGTGAGCGGCGTCTTCGAGTCGCTGCCGCTCGAGGAGTGGCGTCACCAGTTCGAGGTGAACCTCTTCGGCCAGCTCGCGCTGACCCAGGCGCTTCTGCCGGCGCTGATCGCGGCGAACGGCCGTCTCGTCACGGTCGGCTCGATCGGCGGGCGCATGTCGGTGCCCTTCCTCTCGCCGTACTCCGCCTCCAAGTTCGCCGTGCGCGCATGGATGGATGCGATGCGGGCCGAGCTCAGACCGCAAGGCGTGCGCGCCTCCCTCATCGAGCCCGGGGCGATCGCGACGCCGCTGTGGGAGAAGGGCACCACGGCCGCACTCGACCGCGTCGAGGAGATGCCCGCGGACATCCGGTCCCGATACGAGCGCTGGTTCAACGGCGCCCTGAAGACGGCGAAGATGTCGGAGAAGCACGCGATCCCACCGGAGCGCGTCGCCAAGGCCATCGAGCACGCGCTCACGGCACGCCGCCCGAAGGGCCGCTATCTCGTCGGCCCCGACGCCCACCTCCAGGCGGTCCTCGCGGCGATGCCCACGCGAATGCTGGACGCTGTCGTGGGGGTCCTCGTACGACCCACCGACAGCGCGCCCTGACCGCATGGCGTTGCGGGGCTTCGGCACCACGATCTTCGCCGAGATGTCAGCCCTCGCGATCGACACCGGCTCGGTCAACCTCGGGCAGGGATTCCCCGACACCGACGGGCCGACGGCGATGGTCGAACGCGCGGTCGAAGGACTACGGAACGGCGAGAACCAATATCCGCCCGGCCGTGGCGTGCCGGAGCTCCGCCATGCGATCGCCTCTCACCGCCTAGATCACTACGGGCTCCGGTACGACGCCGACAACGAGATCCTCGTCACGGTCGGCGCCACCGAGGGCATCAGCGCCACTGTGCTCGGCCTCTGCGATCCTGGCGACGAGGTCGTCGTCTTCGAGCCGTACTACGACTCGTACGCCGCGACCATCGCGCTTGCCGGCGCGACCCGCGTTCCCGTCTCGCTGCGCCCCGACTCGACCGGACGCTTCGGCTTCGACGTCGAGGAGCTCCGCGCCAGCGTGACCTCGCGCACCAGGCTGGTGCTGCTGAACTCGCCACACAATCCGACCGGGACGGTGCTCACCCGCGCCGAGCTCGAAGCGGTCGCAGAGGTCTGCATCGCGCACGACCTGATCGTGGTGACAGATGAGGTGTACGAGCACCTCACGTACGACGGCTGCGAGCACATCCCCATCGCGACGCTGCCGGGCATGCGCGAGCGCTGCGTCGCGATCTCGAGCGCCGGCAAGTCCTTCAGCGTGACCGGCTGGAAGATCGGCTGGGTCTGCGCGCCTGCGCCGCTGTTGCAGGCCGTCAACACGGTCAAGCAGTTCCTCACCTACACCCACAGCCCCGCGATGCAGCACGCGGTCGCCTATGCGCTCAGCAACGAGATGGCGTGGGTCGCCGACCTGCGGTCCTCGCTCCAGGAGCGCCGCGACCAGCTGGCGGCAGGTCTGGAGTCGGTCGGGCTGCGGGTGACCCGCCCGCAGGGCACCTATTTCATCCAGGCCGACGTGCGGCCACTCGGCACTGCCGACGGCGCCCGGTTCTGCCGCGAGCTGCCGCACCAGGCGGGTGTGGTCGGGATCCCGACCTCGGTGTTCTGCGACAGTCCGGATGTCGGCGGACCGTTCGTCCGCTTCGCCTTCTGCAAGCGTCCCGAGGTCATCGACGAGGCGGTTCAGCGACTCGCGAGGTTCGCCGCGACAGTCGCGCCGAGCTCGTAGAGCGCCTCTCGGTCCTCCCGCGTGGGCGCGCCCTCGACCGTCACGACCTTGCTCACCGCACGCCAGCCGAGGCCGGTGGTGATCGTCTCGATCGCCTTCACCGCACCCTCGGTACCGAGGTTGCCGTGCACGTATGCGCCGAACGGGCGGTCCCGCGTCGCCTCGAGCACCGGGTAGTAGACGCTGTCGAAGAAGTGCTTCAACGCGCCGGAGATGTAGCCGATGTTCGCCGGCGTACCGAGGAGATAGCCGTCAGCCTCGAGGGCGTCGATCGGCCCTGCGACCAGTGCGGGGACAGCGACCACCTCGACGCCCTCGATCGCGTCGTCCCGCGCCCCGGCGAGCACCGCCTCGAGCATCTCCTGCGTGGCCGGCGACGGGGTGTGATGCACCACCAGAAGTCTCGCCACCCGCTCATTGTGGTACGACACCGCAGTGACTCCATCGGAGACGGATACCTACGACGTCATCGTCATCGGCGGCGGCCCCCCGGGTGAGAACGCTGCCGACTACGCCGCGAAGGGCGGCCTGAGCACGGCAATCATCGAGCGCGAGCTGGTCGGCGGCGAGTGTTCCTACTGGGCCTGCATCCCGAGCAAGGCGCTGCTTCGTCCGGTCGAGGTCGCGTCGGGGGCCCGCGCGCTGCCCGGGGTCCCGATCGGCGCCCGGCTCGACGTGGCGAAGGTCCTGGCGCGCCGCGACTACTTCGCCGGCCACGACGACTCCTCACAGGTGCAGTGGGCGGAAGGTGCCGGCATCGCGGTGATTCGCGGTCACGGCCGCCTCAGCGGCACCCGCGAGGTATCCGTCACTGCGGCAGACGGCTCCATCCGTACGCTGACCGCGCGCCACGCTGTCGTCCTCGCGACCGGTACGTCTGCCGCGGTGCCTCCCATCCCGGGCCTGCGCGACGCCGAGCCGTGGACGTCCCGCGACGTCACCAACATGCACGAGATCCCGGGCCGCATCGTCGTGATCGGCGGCGGCGTCGTCGGCTGCGAGGCGACGGTCTGGCTCAACGGCCTGGGCGCCCACGTCACGCTCGCCGCGCGCGACGACCGGCTGCTGATCCGCAACGAACCGTTCGCCGGCGAGCTGCTCGCCGACGCCCTTCGCGAGTCCGGCGTCGACGTACGGCTGGGAGCCGACATCTCCGCGGTACGGCGCGACACCGCCGCGACGACGGACGAGGGCAGGCTTCGCGGCACGCCCGTGACCGTGACGATCGACGGCGAGGAGGTCGTTGCCGACGAGGTGCTGATCGCGGCAGGACGCACGCCACGAAGCGCGGACCTCGGTCTGGACACAGTCGGCCTGCAGCCGGGCGACTACGTCGCCACCGACGACACGATGCTGGTGAGCGGTGTCGGCGGCGACTGGCTCTACGCAGTCGGTGACATCAACCGCCGCGCGCTGCTGACCCACATGGGCAAGTACCAGGCACGCGTCTGCGGCGACGTGATCGCGGCGCGTGTCCGAGGTGAGTCGCTCGATGCCTCGCGGTACCGGGCGACCAGTGACCACGGCGCCGTCCCACAGGTGACCTTCACCGATCCGCAGGTGGCCTCGGTCGGGCTCACCGAAGCCGAAGCCCGCGAGACGGGTCACGCGGTTCGGGCCGTCGAGTACGAGATCGGTGATGTCTCAGGCGCACGTCTGCTGCGCGACGGCTACAACGGGCGAGCAAAGCTCGTGGTCGAGACGAAGAGCGAGACGCTGCTCGGCGCCACCTTCGTCGGGCCGGACGTCGGCGAACTGCTGCACGCCGCCACGGTCGCCGTCGTCGGCAAGGTGACCCTCGACGAGCTCTGGCACGCCGTGCCGTCGTTCCCGACGATGAGCGAGATCTGGCTGCGGCTGCTGGAGACCTGGCGGGGGTGAGACCTCCCGCCGCGGTTCGTACCGCCGTGGCGAGCGCAATCGCTGTCGACCGCGGCGGTTTCGCGCCGCTGATCGCGCTTCGCGGTGCGGCGGGAGTTGCCATCCCGTTCGCCGTCGGCGCCGCGGTGGGCCATCCCGCCGAAGGTGCGATTGCTGCCGCCGGCGCATTGCCCGCCGGAGCCGCCGGGATGGGCGGATCGCCGGGCACCAATGCGGGAGTGATGGCAGCGACCGCCGTCGGGATGGCGACCAGCACCTTCGTCGGCGGTCTGGTGGCCGGCCACCTCGCGCCGACCCTCGTCGTCCTCGCGGTGTGGGGTTTCGCCGCGGGCCTCACGGCGGTGCTCGGACGGAGCGCGACGATCGTCGGCACCCAAGCCGTCATGGGACTCGTGGTGTTCGGCCGGTTCCCCGGCAGCGTCGCCGCTTCGGTCGGGCACGCAGGCTGGGTGTTGGCGGGCGCAGGACTACAGGGGCTGATCGCACTGACGGTGAGGTCGCCGAGACGCTTCGCGACCGAGCGCGCGGTCCTGAGCGAGGTCTACGCCGAACTCGCCAAGATGGCTCGCGACGTCGAGCGCAGCGGAATGACCGCAGCGTCGTTGACGGCGACGGCCAGGGATCTCGTCACACGAAGAGGGCCCGGCGAGGACGTCGACCTGCTTCGCGGGCTGGTCGACGAGTCCGAACGGATCCGGCTGGAGCTCCAGGCATTGGCCACCGTGACGACCGTCGAGGAAACCCGTCACACTCGTGTGGCATCGGCGACCTGGCTGACCGGGATCAGCGCGGCGATTCGGGAAGCCAGGCCCGGTCCCGGCGAACCTCCCGCCCTCGGCCGGACCCAACAGCGACTCCGAGCGGCGCGTGATGCAGCGCCCTCGGGCAGGCGCGGGACTCCCACCCGCTACGCGGCCGCGCGGGCATCCGCGCTCGCCGGCCAGCTGCGCGCCGCTGATCGGCTCACCGGCGCGGTCGCCGGCATCCGCTTGATGCTGCTGCCCCGCGGACCCGGCACCGGACAGGCGGTGCTCGCGCTGCCTCGCCGTACCGCCTCGGCCGTGCAACGCATCCTCACCGCGGCCACCGATCCGACGTCGTCCGCGTTCCGCCACGCGGTGCGCCTCGCCGTGTTGTTGCCGACCGCGGAGGCGATCAGCCGGGCACTGCCCTGGCAGCGCGGCTACTGGGTCACACTCACTGCCCTCGTGGTGCTGAAGCCCGACTACGCGACGACTGCGCAGCGCGGCCTGGCGCGCATCATCGGCACCGGAATCGGGGTGATCGCGGCGGGCACGCTGGTCGAGACGCTCCATCCCGATGGAGGTGCGCTCGCGATCCTGATCGCGGTTGCCACCTGGGCCGCTTACACCTGCTTCGCCGCGTCCTACGCGCTCTACTCGATCTCGATCACCGCATTGGTGGTGCTCCTGCTGGCTCCGCTCGGCGGGAACCACCTCTCGACGGTCGCCGACCGGGGCCTCGACACGCTGGTCGGCGGGGGCCTCGCCCTCACCGGATACCTCCTGTGGCCGACCTGGGAGGGCGTGTCGCTGACCAACGCCGTCGATGCCCTGCTCGCCTCGCTCGCGACCTACGCGGATGCGGTGCTCGGCCGCTACATAGACCCGGACCGCAGCGACCCCGCAGCGGCCGACGCTGCCGCGTCAGGGGCGCGGCGCGCACGTCTGGCGGCGATGGCGTCCTTGACGCGCGCGGCAGCGGAGCCGGCGCGGGGCGGCGCCGACGTGGCGACGGCATCGGGACGGCTGTCCGCCGCGCGCCGCATCGTCATCGCATTGCATGCACTACGCGCGACGGTCGAGGACGCCACCGCGCACACTGCAGTGCCGGAGGTGCGCGAGCTCCGCGATGGCATCGTGCACGCGCTGCAGGCCCTCGCGCACCACCAACCTGCCGACGTCTCGCGGCTGCGCGAGATGCAGGAGGCACTCGACGCCGATGACGCGGAGGACCCAACCGGGCTGCATGCCAGGCGGGTGGCCCTTCTCGCGGCACATCTCGATCCGCTGATCGACAGTGTCGACACCCTCGCCCATGTCTCCGGCGAGCAGTCAACGGAGCCGGCGCGCTCCTGACTCTCCGGACCGTGGAAGCGAGGCCTCGTCGTGTGCCGGCTCCGCGGCGCCGATGAATGCGTCGAGAGCGTCGCCAACAACGAGGCGGACTCGCAACGGGCCGCCCGCCGTACGCCGAGCGAGCGCATCGACGTCGAGGTCGCCGTCCGTCGCCGCCAGCACGATGTTGCCCGAGCGCCTGCCCCGCAGCACCGCCGGCTCCGCGAGCAATGCGACGTGCTCGTAGAGACCACGCAACATCCCCGCGACGGCCTTCGCGAGCTCGAACGGCGCCGCGTCAGAGAGGTTGCAGACATACACCCCCCGCGCGCGCAGCACCGTTCGAGCCGCTTCGAGGGCGGGACGCGGGTAGAGCGACATGACCGTCTCCGGACCGACGTACACATCACTGACCAGCAAGTCCACCGATGCCGCCTTGGTCTGCTCCAGCGCCGGCCGGGCGTCGCCGATGACGAGGTCGATCCGCGGCATCGGCCCGAGCGACTTGGCGATCCGCGCGACCTCCTCGTCGGCCTCGATCACGCGCTGCCGCGAGCCGGGGTAGCGGTCGGCCACCCACCGCGGCACCGTGCACAGTCCCCCGCCGAGATGCAGCGCGACCAGCGGAAGGTCGTTGGGGAACGCGGTGTCGATGACGTAGCCCATCATCTGGACGTACTCGAACTCGAGATGAGACGGGTCGTCGATGTCGACGAACGACTGCTCGGAGCCGCCAACCAGCAACCACCACCCTGCCGGGCGCTCCGCGTCCTGGAGCAGCTCGAGCTTCACCCGTCGATCATCTCGACGGGCTCCGCCGACGTCGACGACGAGGTCGTGCCGACCGAGGCGACCATCACGCAGCCGACGGCAACCCACTCGAGCGCCCGCAGGCGCTGGCCGAGGAAGACCAGCCCCGAAAGCGCGGCGACCGCGGGCTCCACGGACATCAGCACCCCGAACGTCGCGGCGCGCAGTCGCCGGAGTGCCGCGAGCTCGAGCGAGTACGGCACGGCCGAGGACAGGACCGCGATCGCGAGACCCTTGGCGAGGGCCCCAGGGCGCACGAGAGCGGTTCCGCCGACCGCGATTCCGTACGGCGCGGTGAGAAGGGTGCCCGCGACCAGGGCGACTGCGAGCCCGGTCATCCCCGGCACCGCCCGGCCGACCCGCTGCGCGAGCACGATGTAACCCGCCCAGCAGGCCGCGGCCACCGCGGCGAACGCGACGCCAGAGGCCTTCAGGTGACCGCCGCCGCCGGCCAGCAGCAGCACACCGGCCGCGGCAAGCACGACCCACGCCACGTCGAGCAGCCGCCGGGACCCCGCGATCGCGACGGCCAGCGGACCGAGGAACTCGATCGTGACAGCGACCCCGAGCGGGATGCGCGCGAGCGCGAGATAGAACGCCAGATTCATCCCGCCGAGGACGACGCCGAAGACCACCATCAACGTGATGTCGCCGCGGACTTGGGCCAACCCGGGCCGCACGAACAGCCCGACGATCACGGCCGACAGAGCGAGCCGAAGGAACACCGCGCCGCCGGCGCCGACCAGGGGGAACAGCTTCGTGGCGATCGCCGCGCCGCTCTGCACGCTCGCGATTCCGGCAAGGACGAGCACGGGTGCCGGAACCACCTCCGCGCGCCGCACCGTTCCAAGTCTTGTCCACATCACCAAGTTGGGGATGGCGGCGCCGCAATGCCCTCACCGAGGCTCATCCCGTGCCAGCCCGTCACCCCTCCCTTGCCGCTGTCCGCCGCGCCTGCGCGGGAGCCTCGCTCGAGGGCACGATCCGGCTGCTCTTCGTCCGCGACGGCGGCCGGATCGGGCTCACCCAGACCCCGCAAGAAACCGCCCCGGCGGACACGGCCGACCAGTTCCTCGCCGGCTATCTGGAGCGAATGATCACCGATGTGGCGGCGCCGGGCGTCGTGGTCGTCGTACACCGCAGCAAAGGACGGCCCACCCACGCCGACCGGCAGCTGTGGGACATGCTCAACGCGCGCCTCGCGCCGACGTCGACCCTGCTTTTCGACCTGGTCATCATCGGCACCGCAAAGGCTTGGTCGGCCCGCCGCGGCAAAGCGCTCAACCCTGCCCGGCGCTCCGCGGGACGTAGATCGGCATCCCGCGCAACGGCTCGGTGACCCGGAAGATCACCCAGTGCGACGCGATGTCGGTGAAGTAAGCCTGGTTCGTCACGAGAATGCTGCGGCCGAGGAACTGGACGCTCGTGGCCGTGTCCCACTGCACCGGTGAGCTGCTGCCGGCGCCGACGCCACACGACGGGACCTGCCAGACCTGGTGCCAGCCGGTGCGCTGGTGTGCGACCTCCACCACACAGTTCGCGACCGGACCCGCCATCGCCACGAAGACGTGACGGTGATCCGCTGACACCGCGAAGCCGTCCGGCGCCTGCGTGGCCTTGCTCGACCACAGCGTGCTGACCTTGCCCACCCGGTCGTGCCGCGCGATCCCGATTCGGTAGAGCCTGCCCCGCGTCGAGTTATCGGTCGGATCGATCGTGGTGATCCCGCCAGTGGCCGCCGTCACGAGGACACTGTGGTGCTTCGGCATCAGGACGATGCCGGCCGGCCCGAACAGCTCCCCGTCCAGGCGCGCGTCGTTGAACCAGACCCGCGCCTTCCCGCCACCCGCAGGCACCCACCAGATCAGCTGCTGCGCGAAGTCAGTGACGAGCATGCTCCCGTCGGGAAGCCACGCGGCATAGTCGGGCTCCGGCGCGTTGTCGAGCACCGAGTTGCTGCACGCCGTCGCTGCGCCGGTCCCGCACGTCGGGAGGTCGGCGAACGTCGCATACGTTCGCTGCGCGCCGGTCCTCGGATCAAGGGTCAACACCCGCGCCGGGCTCTGATCCAGGAGGTAGAGCCGGCCCTTGCGGTCACGTGCCGCGACCTGGATTCCGTGTGCCTTGTTCGGTGTCTGCCCCTTGATCACGAAGGTACGCAGCAGCTTGCCGTGCGCGTCGTACTCGAACACCTTCGACGCCGAGGTGTCCGAGCCCGTCACGTCCTCGAATGTCCCGACGAACACATGCCGGTCCGGCGTGACGAGAGTCAACGACGGCTCACCCGGAGCCCCGACGCGTGCGAAGACGGTGATCGTGCCGTTGGTACGTCCTGCCTGCGCCGAGGCCACAGGGCCGACGGCCAGCGCAGCCGACGCGAGCGCGACAGCGAGGAGACGTGCCCTCACAGCTTGGCCTGCACCTCGGCAGCGGCGCGGTAGCCCGACCGAACGGCCCCGTCCATGTAGCCGTGCCAGTACGTCGCGGTTTCGGTGCCGGCCCAATGGATGCGACCCACCGGCTTGGCGATGTGCGGACCGTATTCGGTGATGACGCCCGGGCCGGCGATGGCCACCGGGCAGCCGCGCGTCCACTGCTCGCGGGTCCAGTCCATGACGACGACCGACGTCGGCTTCGGGATCGGTTTGCCCTTGTTGAAGAAGGTGGAGAAGTTGGCGAGCACCGCGTGCTTGAGCGCCGTGGGCCGGCCACTGAACTTCCGCGCTTCGTCACCGCCGACGAATCCCAGTAACCCGCCGATCTTCCCGTCCTGCGGCGAGACGTCGAACGTCGTCTTGGCCGGGCCGACCGTGCTGACGGCCGCGCCGCTCAGCCCGTTGTCCCGCCACCACGGCTTGTCGAAGAACGCCTCCACCTTGATGAGCGCCCCTTGGGGGCTTCGCTGCGTCAGTGAGTCCCGCGCCGACGGCATCAACGGGTCGTACTCGATTCGACCGGCGAGCGTCGGGGGGATCGCCACGACGACGTACTTCGCGCGCACAGTCACGTGCTCCGCGACGACCGTGACACCGGTTCGGTGCTGCGCGATCTTGTAGACCGGGTTGTTGAGCAGCACGTGCTTCATCCCGATGTGCTTCGCCAGCCGGATCGCGATCATCTGCGAGCCCTCGACGAACCGAGCCGCCTGCGCGCCGCCGCGGGTGTCGATCAGACGCTCGAAGGTTCCCGGCGACGATCCGTCGGTTGCCGTCGCGACGTAGGCGAGCGCGTCGAGCATCGAGACCTCTCGAGCCTCGGAGCCCACCAGCGCCTCGAAGGCCGCAGACACGACCTTCATGAACTTGTCCGTCTCCCCGACTGCCACGCCGCGTAGCCAGGTGTCGAGAGTTTCCCGGTCGTACTGCGCCGCGTTGGGCGCCTCCCACGGCTTGTCCGGCGGGATCGTCGTCGCGAGCTGGTCGATCAGGGGGATCACCGCGACGATGTCCGGCAGGATGGTCGGATCCGGCGGCGCGGTTCCCAGCAACGGAGTGCTGTCGCTGTACGTCGTGACGTTCCCGTCGTAGTAGACCTGGTTGCCGGCATCGGGCTGAGTGAACGGGTGGACGTGCATCTCCTTCGCGAGCTTCGCGATCTCGGTCTGCGTCGGCCCGATCCAGGTGCCGCCAAGATCACCGTGGTAGCCGTGCGGCAGCGGATGGTTGAGCGTGCGGCCGCCGACGCGGTCGCGTGCCTCCAGGACGACAACCGAGTGCCCGTGGTCCTGCAGCCGGCGAGCCGCAGACAGCCCGGCGAGACCTGCGCCGACGACGACGACATCGACGTCGCGATGCCGGCGCTTCGCGGTCTGAGCCGCGGCGATCGACGGCGCCGTGCCGACCCCCGCCGCCACCGACAGCGCCGCACCGCCTTGCAGCAGTCCGCGCCGGCTGATCCCACTCATCGGTGTCCCTTCACTCTGCTCGCGACCGCGCGCGCGATCTTGCGCGCGTCGATTCCCATCTCGCGGAACATCCCGCTGACCGGGTTGGTGAACCCGGTGAACCACAGGTTCGGGGCCGCCGGATGCGTCGCGGTGCCATGCACGCTAGGACGGCCGGCGGAGCTGAGGACGCCGAGGTGCCCAACCAGCGGCTCCAGGCCGCGCCGGTAGCCGGTCGCCGCAACGACGGCGTCCGGCGTGATCGCGGTCCCGTCGGACAACCGGACCGATCCGCCGCCGAATCCGGTGACCCCCGCGACGACATCGATCTGGCCCGCCTTGACCGCCGCGACAAACCCCATGTCGACCAGGGGAATCTGGTCGTCACGAGCCACTCGGGCGAGCAGACCCTCCGGCGGCTCGGGCAACCCGTACGGCGTCAAGTCGCCCAGAGTCAGCCGTCGCATCCGCAACGCAACCGGGTCGAAGAGCTTCGGCGGGAGGTAGCGGGCGAAGACTCCGAGGATCGGGTTGTAGATGATGCCCTGCTGTCGCAGGACGATGTGCGGCGGCGTCCGCACCGCGATGCGCACCCGCGCCGCACCGGTCTCGACCAGGTCGAGCGCGATCTCCGCACCCGTGTTGCCCGCCCCGACGACCAGGACGTCCTTGCCGACGTACGGCCTCGCGTTGCGGTACTCGCTGGCGTGCAGAAGCTCGCCCGTGTAGTCACTCGAGCCCGGCCAGTCCGGCAGCAGCGGCGAGTGGTTGTGCCCGGTGGCGACCACCACATGCCGCGCGCGGCGATCGCCTTGCGGGCTTCGCAGCAGCCAACCGTCGCCGCCGTCGCGCTGAACCATCTCGATGGTCGTGCCGAACGACGGCCGGAGGCCGTGATGGGCCGCGTAGGCCTCGAGGTATCGCACGACATCGTCGCGGCTGACCCAGGGCCCGAACTCGCGCGGGATGCGGTAGCCCGGCAGGTGCGACAGCCAGCGCACGGTGTGAAGGTGCAACCGCTCGTAGTGCCCGCGCCACGCTGATCCGACCGCATCCGCGCGTTCGACGATCTCGGTGTCGACGCCACGTCGTTGCAGCATCGCCGCGACGGCCAGCCCCCCGGGGCCGGCGCCGACCACGATCGCCACCATCCGATCAGCCTGCCGCATCACGCGCGTCGATGTCGCGTGCGGCCCCCTTCATCACCTCCACGAGCGCCGCCGGCGGCAGCTGACGCTCGAGGCTCGCCTCGATCAGCCGTGCGAGTGAGTACTCCGAGTCGGACTGCAGCGCCCGGTCGAGCGCGATGTTCGCGGTCGTGCCGTCTCCGTCGGCGTAGGCGAACCATGCGAGCGCAGTGCAGATGGGGGCGTCATGAGGCGGAGACACCCGGCGGACCGCGGCACGCAGAACACGCAGGATCGCCTCCCGCCGTTGCGGCGGCACTGCCTGCACGAGCAGGTCATCGCGTGCGCTGACATCGCGCAGCGTTGCGGCAAGTGAGGCAGCCTCGGCGTCGGCGAGCTCCGCGCGAGGGTCGGCGAAGCGGTCGGCAAGTGTGTCGACAAGGCTTCGGCTCTCGGCGAGCCGTTGCGCGGCGTTCGTTGTCGCCAAGCGCTGCGTCGCCGTGCTCAGCTGCCGCCGCGCGACCGCGAGGTCGAGATCCGGGGCGACCGACAGCGAGTCAACGAGCGACTTGCGGTCGGCGAGGACGCCGGCGCCGGCGAGGGCGAACGCAGCACTCAGGCTCGTCGCGACCTCGGAGCTGTCGTCAAGCGGCCGGCCGGCCGCCGGGCAGCAGGTCTGATCCGGACACAAGTAGGACCACCAGCGCCGCCCGCTGACCAGAACGGCCTCGACCACCCGAAACCGGTGGTCGTCGTACAGCTCCTCGATGACGTCCGCATGCGGGAGCACGCCGGACGCCGGTCGAGCGTCGGTGAACACCGCGATGAACGTGACGTCGGCGGGGGTGAGAGCGATTCGGCCGGCAAGCTCATCGGCAAACGCATCGGTCGCGGACAGATTCGCGAGATCGAACCGCATCGTCAGGTCGACAGCCGCGCCGTTGAGGCAGCTGACGACGAGGCTCTCCTCGGGGTGGTAGCCGAGCAGCATCGGGATGGCGATGGCCATGTCTCCGGGCGAGCTGAGGCGAATGGTGGGTTTGGTTGGTCGAGTCATGCGCGCCAGGTCGGCGCGCCCGGGCGCCGCGCACGAGCGCCGGCACGAGGTGGTGGACCGCCGTCAACCGTCCACAGCGCGCGCCGCGTCGATGAGCCGCACGCCGCCCTGCGCCCACACGAGGTTGCCGGACCAGGCGATCCTCACCGCGCGGTCATGACAGCAACGACCGCACATGGTCGAGCAGGCCGTCGCAGCCGGCCTCGACCATGCGGAGCACCTCTTCGAAGTGGTCGGTGTCGCCGTAGTAGGGATCCGGCACGTCGAGGTCGCCACCGCGGCTCGCCGGGTCGAAGGATCGCAGCCGCACGATCTTGCCCGCGCTGTCGCCGTCCGCCAACCATCGCAACGACTGCAGGTTCTTGCCGTCCATCGCCACGACGAGGTCGACCTCGTCGAACCAGTCGGCCTTGAACTGCCGAGCGATGTGGCCACCGTCGTCGTACCCGTGCGCGCGCAGCGTCTCGATCGTTCGCTCGTCGGCAGGCCCGCCGGCGTGCCAGTCGCCGGTACCCGCGCTGTCGACCACGACCCGGTCGTCGAGGCCCGCTGCGGCGATCTTCGTGCGCATCACGACCTCGGCGATCGGCGAGCGGCAGATGTTGCCCATGCAGACGAAGCAGATTCGATACGGCGAGCTCACCTGTTCATTCTCGCTTCGTACCGCGGGTGAGAAGCGAACGGGTGTTGGATGGGCGCATGCTGATCGGCTTCGGTGCGCCGGTGTCCGGATCGTGGGCAACACCCGACAACCAGATCGCCATCGCGCGACGCGCCGACGAGCTTGGCTACGCATCGCTGTGGACCTTCTCGCGACTGATCTATTCCGACTGGCCGGAGCCGATGCGGTTGGGGTCGCCGTACCGCAGCGTCCATGATCCGATCGTCGTCGCCTCGTTCCTCGCGGGCGTCACGCAGCGCATCCGACTCGGGCTCGCCGTCGTCAACGCGCCGTTCTATCCGCCGATCGCGCTCGCCAAGTCGCTCACCAGCCTCGACATCGTCTCGGCCGGCCGCCTCGATGCCGGGCTCGGCATCGGCTGGTCGCCGGACGAGTACGAAGCGACCGGCACGCCGACCGATCGCCGCGGCGTCCGGATGACCGAGTACCTCAAGTGCCTGACCGAGATCTGGACCGGCGACCCGGCCGAGTTCAGCGGGGAGTTCTACCGCGTACCACGCGGCTGGTCCGACCCGCGGCCGGTGCAGCAGCCCCATCCGCCGGTGCTCCTCGGCGGGACGGCCGACGCGGCGCTCCGCCGGGCCGGCGCCCTCGGTGAAGGGTGGATCTCCTCGAGCAGGGTCGACATCGCCGACATTCCGCGCGCTGTTGAGGTGATCCGCAGCGGGGCGAGCGAGGCGGGGCGCGACCCCGAGGCGGTCCGGGTCGTGATTCGCGGTGTTGCGCGGCTGCGCAAGTCCCCCGATCCGGACGCCGGTCCACTGACCGGACCCACCGACGTGATCAGGGCGGGGCTTGACCGGTACGCCGAGGCCGGCGCCACCGAGGTGTTCCTCGACCTCAACTTCGACGAGGCCATCGGAAACCCCGACGCCGACCCGGCCCGCTCGGTCGACGTCGCTCATCAGGTCCTCGACGCATTCGCTCCCGCGTAGCGTGGTCGACGTGCCTGCCGACCGCCCGCCGCGCCTGCGGCCGATCTCACCGGGCACGATCGCGGACAACGTGTCCGCGCCGGAGGGCATCGACGATGCCGAGCTGACCGCTCGGCTCTACGAGGCTCTCGCCACGCTTCCGCCCGCCGAGCGTGCGGCAGCGGTGGTGGCGATCGGGTTCGGCGAAGGTGCCGCCGGGGTGGCCGTCGAGCTCGAGCTCGAGCCGGCCGATGCAGACGCGCTCACCCGAAACGCGCTCCAGCTCCTGCGCGCCGCGCTCGCCGACGTCGATCTGAACGAGCCCGTCTTCTTCGGCCGCTTGGAGCGTCGTAGAAACACGAAAACCTCGGACCACTAGCTCATCCGAGGTCTCGCGCCCGACTCGCCAGGTCTGCCTCTCGGCAATGGTTCGCTCGAAGCGACAAAGGTTGGGACCGGGGGCCATGGATCGAGTCGGCGGACCCCTTGCGGCGTCCGTGGTCTAAACGTAGCGCAGGGCGGCAAGCATTCCCGGGCTGCGTGCGATCATTCGCGCCATGGCGAGATGGACAGCACGGGACATCCCCGACCAGTCGGGCCGGATAGCGGTGGTGACCGGCGCCAACAGCGGACTCGGCTACCACACGGCGCTCGAGCTCGCCCGGCACGGGGCGCGCGTCGTCGTGGCCTCGCGCAGTGATGTCCGCGGCAAGGAAGCTGTCGCACGGATCATTGCGGAGGTCCCCGATGCCGACGTCGATCTCCGGGGCCTCGACCTGGCCGATCTGGCCAGTGTTCGGTCGTTCGCGGACGGAATGCAGGCGTCGTACCCATCACTGGACCTGCTGATCAACAACGCCGGCGTGATGGCCATCCCGCGTCAGCTGACCGCGGACGGATTCGAAATGCAGTTCGGCACGAACCATCTCGGCCACTTCGCGCTTACCGGGTTGCTCCTGCCGCTGCTCGTGCGGACGCCAGAGGCACGCGTGGTGACCGTGAGCAGCACCGCCCACAAGCCGGGGCGGATCGATTTCGACGACCTTCAACACGAGCGCAGCTACCGCAAGTGGAAGGTGTACTCCGACAGCAAGCTCGCCAACCTCCTGTTCGCCTACGAGCTGCAGCGGCGGCTGTCGGCGAGCAGCTCCGGCCTGATCAGCGTCGCGGCACACCCTGGTACGTCGGCCACCAACCTCGTCTCGGTGAGCGCTCAGGACAACGTCATCAAGCGGCTCGTGATGCCTGCCGGCGCGAGGCTGATCAGCCAGTCCGCCGCGAAGGGCGCGCTCCCGCAGCTCTACGCGGCAACCGCGCCCGATGTGAAGGGCGGCGAGTACTTCGGCCCTAACGGGATCGCCGAGTCGTTCGGCTACCCGAAGCGGGTCGACTCGATTCCGGCCTCGAAGGACCCGGAGACGGCCGCACGGTTGTGGTCGGCGTCGGAGGACCTGACGGGCGTCACCTACGACGCCCTCAAGGACTGACCGCCGTCAGTTACCGCGCCGCTTCGCTTCGCGGTAGCGGGTGGCGGCGCCGAGGGTCACCTTGCGGAGGCGGACGGTCGCGGGGGTGACCTCGACGCACTCGTCCTCCCGGCAGAACTCCAGGGACTGCTCGAGACTCAGGGTGCGGTGCGGGATCAGCGGCACCAGCACATCGCCGGTGCTGGCGCGCATGTTGGTGAGCTTCTTCTCCTTGGTGGGGTTGACGTCGATGTCGTCGGACCGTGAGTTCTCCCCGACGATCATCCCTTCGTAGACGCTGGTGCCCGGACCGACGAACATCGTGCCCCGGTCCTGCAGGTTGGCCAGCGCGAAGGCGGTCGTCTCGCCGCTTCGGTCCGCAACGAGCGAGCCGGTGGGACGGGTGCGGAGCTCGCCGAACCAGGGTTCGTAGCTTTCGTGGACGTGATGCAGGAGCCCGGTGCCGCGCGTCTCGGTGAGGAACTCGGTCCGGAAGCCGATGAGGCCGCGGGCCGGCACGAGGTACTCCATGCGGATCCAGCCGGTGCCGTGGTCGACCATCTGCTCGAGTCGGCCCTTCCGCAACGCCAGCAGCTGGATCAGCACGCCCTGGTAGTCACTCGGAGCGTCGATGGTCAGACGTTCGACCGGCTCGTGCAGCTTGCCGTCGATCTCGCGGGTGACGACCTGGGGCTTGCCGACGGTGAGCTCGAAGCCCTCGCGGCGCATCAGCTCGACAAGAATCGCAAGCTGGAGCTCGCCGCGTCCCTGCACCTCCCACGTGTCGGGGCGGTCGGTGGGCAGCACGCGGATCGAGACGTTGCCCACCAGCTCGGCGTCGAGCCGGTTCTTCACGAGCCGTGCGGTCAGCTTCTTGCCGCTCTGTCCGGCGAGGGGCGAGGTGTTGATGCCGATCGTCATCGAGATGCTCGGCTCGTCGATCGTGATGACGGGAAGCGGCCGTGAGTCGTCGGGATCGGCGAGGGTGTCGCCGATCATGATCTCCGGGATGCCCGCGATCGCGACGATGTCACCGGGGCCCGCGACGTCGATCGCAGCGCGCTCGAGCGCCTCGGTGCCGAGCAGCTCGGTCAGCCGAACCTTCTCGATGCTGCCGTCGTGGCGACACCACGCGACCGTCTGGCCCTTCTTCAGCTCGCCGTTGTGGATCCGGCACAGCGCGAGCCGGCCGAGGTACGGCGAGGCGTCGAGGTTGGTGACGTGCGCCTGCAGCGGCGCGGTCTCGTCGTACGTCGGTGCCGGGATCGTGTCGCGCAGGACAGCGAACAGCGGTTCGAGGTCGGGACTGTCGGGGCTCGTGCCGTCAGCGGGCCGGTTCAGCGAGGCCTGCCCGGTCTTGGCTTGGCAGTAGACGATCGGGAACTCGATCTGGTGCTCGTCGGCATCGAGGTCGAGGAACAGCTCGTAGGTCTCGTCGACGACCTCGCCGATCCGGGCGTCGGACCGGTCGACCTTGTTGATGATCAGGACGACGGGGAGGTTGGCCGCAAGTGCCTTCCGGAGCACGAAACGGGTCTGCGGCAGCGGGCCTTCGCTCGCATCGACGAGCAGGGCAACACCGTCCACCATCGACAGGGCGCGCTCGACCTCACCGCCGAAGTCGGCGTGACCCGGCGTGTCGACGATGTTGATCGTCAGGTCGCCGTGGCGCACCGCGGTGTTCTTCGCGAGGATCGTGATGCCCTTCTCGCGCTCGAGGTCCATCGAGTCCATGACGCGCTCGGCGACGCTTCCCTCGTCGGCCTGGTGCGCGGTGAAGGCGCCCGACTGCCAGAGCATCGCGTCGACGAGCGTCGTCTTGCCGTGGTCGACGTGGGCGATGATCGCCACGTTGCGAAGGTCGGAGCGTTGGGCCACGACATACCAGGCTACGGGTGGCGGCGCTCCAAGTTGTCAGAACCTCATCCGGCTGTAGCCGGACCACGTTCTGACAACCTCTGGTGCTCCCAGGTGTCGATGCCGGCGAGGACTTCCTTGGCAAGCGCGTCGGGCATCGTGGAGCAGCGCACCGACGACCTTGCCAGCCGGGCGAGCTCCGCACGCGAGTACGCGAGCACGTCGCGCGCGACGGCGTACTGCTCGACCAGCGGCACACCGAAGAGCAACGGGTCGTCGGCCGCAAGAACCACGGGGACGCCTGCATCCTCCAGGCGCCGCAGCGGAAGCTCGTCGTGGCCGGTCACCACGCCGAGCGCGACGTTCGACGCAGGGCATACCTCGCACGCGATGCCTTGGTCCGCAAGCAGCGCGACGACGTCCGGGTCCTCGACCGCGCGCACGCCATGCCCGATCCGCAGTGGCCGCAGCGCCCGCACTGTTCGTTCGACCGAGTCGGCGCCGAGCAGCTCTCCGGCGTGCGGCATCGCGGACAGGCCGCCGTCACGAGCGATGCGAAACGCCTTCGCGAAGTCCTCTGGCGCGCCCACCCGCTCGTCGTTCGACAGCCCGAAGCCGACGACACCGCGGTCGGCGAACCGTACGGCGAGCCGGGCCTGCGTCTCGGCTTCCCATGCCGGTCGGGTGCGGTTCGCCGCGACGATCAGCCGGATCCCGACGCCGGTGGCGCGTTCGGCGTCAGCAGCGGCGTCGCAGAAGACCTCCATCGCGGTGACGAGGTCGCCGAGCCGCGCGGCATAGCCGCTCGGTGTGATCTGTAGCTCCAGCCACCGCGAGCCGTTCGCGGCCTCGTCCTCGGCAATTTCACGAATCAGCCGCTTGAGGTCGGCAGCGGTGCGCAGCACGCCGCGGGCCAGGTCGTAAAGCCGCTGGAACCTCGGCCAGCCGAGCACCCGCCAGTCGTCCGACTCCTCTTCGATCAACCGCTCGGGCAACCGCACGCCGTACGTGTCGGCAAGCTCCACCAGGGTCGCGTGCCGCATCCCTCCGGTGAGGTGAAGGTGCAAGTGCGTCTTCGGCAGCGCGACCAGGTCGAGATCCCGGTCCGGCGCCGTCATTCCCGCACCCTAGGGTGACGTGGTGCGGATCGCGACGTGGAACGTCAACTCGGTCGGCGCCCGCCTCCCCCGGCTCAACGAGTGGCTGGAGCTGGCCGAGCCCGACGTCCTGTGCCTGCAAGAGATCAAGTGCGCGAACGACGCGTTCCCGGGTGAGCGCGCCGAGGAGCTGGGCTACGAGATCGCGGCACATGGTGAAGGCCGGTGGAACGGCGTGGCGATCCTGTCCCGGGTCGGCCTCGACGACGTCACGCGGCACTTCCCCGGTCAGCCCGCTTACGCGCCGCCGCCCGACGAGGACGACCCCGCGCTGATCGGTGAGCCGCCGAAGGTCGAGGCGCGCGCCGTGGGTGCAACCTGCGGAGGGCTGCGGATCTGGTGCGTGTACGTGCCGAACGGCCGCACTCTCGACAGCCCGCACTACCCCTACAAGCTCGAGTGGCTGGCCGCGCTACGCGATGCGCTCGAACCCGAGGTCAACGCCAACGAGCGGTTCGTCGTCACCGGTGACTTCAACATCATCCCGACCGATGACGACGTGTGGGACGCCTCGAAGTTCGTCGGGGCGACGCACGTCACCGAGCCCGAACGCAAAGCGCTCGCGGCGCTACGCGACCTCGGCCTCACCGATGTGATCCCGCGCGGCATGAAATACCCGACGCCGTACACCTACTGGGACTACCGCGCCGGCATGTTTCACAAGAACGAAGGCATGCGCATCGACTTGGTGTACGCAAGCAAAGCGGTCGCCTCGGGCGTCAAGGACGCCTACGTCGACCGCGATGCCCGCAAAGGAACCGGCCCGTCCGACCACGCACCTGTCGTAGTGGACGTCGATCTGTGACCGAGCGCGCTACCTACCCGTTGTGTCCGTGACCGTGGCCGGGGTTGGAAGTGGGCTTGCCGTGACCCGGGTTACCTGAGTCGTCGCCCTGGACGTCACTGGTCTCGGTGGCGCTGGCGGTCGGCTGGCCGTGGGGCTCGCCGGACTTGCCGTGCGGCTGACCCGACTTGCCATGGGGCTGGCCAGACTGGCCGTGCGTCCCGGACTGACCGTTGCCGTGCGCGCTCTTCCCGCAGTCCGACCGCGCGATGGCGGAGACGAGCTTGCCGTGGGCGTCGGGCGAGTCCGTCGGCGCCGGCGTGCTGTGGGCCGCCAGCGAGACGCAGCTGCCATGGTTGGTCACAGCCGGCGTCGAGGTGTCGGTCGGCGTCACGTCCGCCGTCGACGTCTCGTCGACAGCGGGAGCGCCCGTCGACGGGGAGTTGGTGTCCTCGCTGTCCGGGGACTCCGACTCGGTCGCGTGCGCCGAAGCGGCCCGCGCCTGCCCGGCGGCAGCGTGGGGGTTGCTCGACGTCGCCACGTTTGCGACGGCGATCCCGCCGGCGGTGCTGGCGAGCGCGGCGGCCGCGACGACCGTTGCAGCCTTCGCCTTCCCGGCGAGAAGGGCGGCAAGAGTGGACGGCATAGGCACGAGTTGAACCTCCAGGCGAGGGTCCCCAATGGGGCTTCCTCTACAAATCGCCGTCCCGACGCTGAGTGTTACGCCTCCGGCCGGCTCTCGGGCTCTCGCCGCAGCCGCCGCACCACGCCGGCGAGGATCGCGACACCAGCGGCGATGAATGCGGCCGGGACGACGAGCAGCCAGTGCAGCTGCACATCGGTGGTCTGGGAAAGCAGGTAGCCACCCGAGACGAACAGGAAGACGAGTCCGAAGAACATCGACACCGGGTCGAGCTCATGCTGCTTCATCCAGCACCTCCAGATCGCCGAAGCCGCCCTGCAGGTGCAGAGTCAGGGTCCCTGCGTGAGGACGAGTCGCCGGGATGACTTCCCGGGCCGTCACACCGGTGCCGTCCTGATCGCGACCGAAGATGTGGAGCCTTCCCGCCCCGACCTTCGCCTCGACGATCACTCCTATCCCCTCAGGCACGAACACGTGGAGCCTGCCTGCCCCGATTCGCACATCGATGGTGGCCGTGGTCGTCAGCGGCAGCCGGCTGAGGTCGAGGTCGGCCCTGCCCGCCCCGAGGACGTACGACGGGGCAAGAGTGGTCGCGACCGGCGTCCAGTCGCGTGTCCCGGCCGACCACGTGAGGTCGCGCGGCAGTGCGTTGGTGACGGCAAGGCCGAGCACCAGCAGGAGCCCGATCGGGATCATTGCGCGTGCCCGGCCGAGGAATCCGCCCACGACCAGTCCCACACCCGCGATTGCCACGCACACCGCGACCACGTCCGCCGGCTGCGGATGGGCGGCACCGGAGCTCGCGACCAGCGACATCACGCCGGCGGTGACGAGCACCGCCCCGAACGTGAGCCAACCGAGCCAGGCGCGCTCTCGAGGAGGCAGCGGCGTCGGCACCGGCAGCGCAGGCGTCGCCGGTGTCGCGGCGGTTGGCGCGGTGGGCGCAACCTCGGGACCGTAGTAGGCAGGCGACGCGTCGCGGTGCGATGCGAACAAGCCGTGGCCGCGCCGGCGTCCCACGAAGTCGGTGACGAGCAATGCCGCCACGACGGCGACCGCCGCGGCCCCCACCCGGTGGGCGAAGACATTCGTGTTGCCGAGGAAGATCACGAGGCAGATCGCGATGACGGCGAGCAGCAGCAACCGGCGCAGGTCCATCCGGCCTCGGTGCAGCCACCGCTCGAGCCGGGTCTCGGGCGTTCCCTCTTCGGGAATCAGCAGCCAAGCGAGTGCGTACACCACGACGCCGGCACCGCCGAAGACGGTCAGTACGGCGAGGATGATCCGCAGGATCACGGGGTCGATGTCGAAGTAGCGCGCGGCGCCTTGGCAGACGCCCGCGATCACCCGGCCTTCGCGCGCCCTGGTGAGGCGGCGCCCGACGGTGGGCATCTCAGCGGTGGTCATGCCGTCGATGGTCGGGCGTTCGTGGCGTCATGCCATCAGGGGCCGACCCTGAGATCCACCCTGAACCTTCGCCGGGGCGAGTTCGGGCGTGTCGTACCGTGTGACCATCTGTGCATGGCCGTACCCTCCGCCGTGCCGTCGACCCGCCGCCTCTACCGGCGTCGTGACGGCCGGCTCGTCGCGGGCGTGGCCGCCGGGCTGTCCGAGCATCTCGGAATCGACGTCGTGCTGCTGCGGATCGCGTTCGTGGCGAGCATCGTCCTCGGTGGCCTTGGTGTCCTGTTGTACGCGGCCTTCTGGGTGGTGGTCCCGCAAGGCGGCGACGACGCCCCCTCCCACGACCGGAGCGGCGCCCGGGTGCAGCTCGTCGGATTCGCGGCGCTCGGTGCGGCGATGCTGCTGCTGGCGCAGCTGCTCGGCTTCGGCGCCGCCCTGCTGTGGCCTGCCGCTGCCACCATCACCGGCGCGGCCCTGCTGTGGCGGCAAGCCGACGAGTCCAGCCGCAATCGGTGGCGAACGGTCGCCGAGCGTCAACGCGCCGCCCTGTCGGGCGCGCGGGGTCGCACCGCGGTTCGCTACATCGGCGGCATCCTGCTGGTCCTCACGGGAATGGGGACGTTCCTCGCGACGCAGGACGCATTTCCGCTCGCCCGCCGCGCGTTCCTACCGGTCCTGGTGGCGACGCTCGGGATCGTCGTCGTGGTCGGCCCGTGGCTGCTGCGCTACTGGCGCGAAGCGACCGAGGAACGGACCGCGCGCATCCGCGAGCACGAGCGGGTCGAGCTCGCCGGCCGGATCCACGACTCGATGCTGCAGACCCTGACGCTCATCCAGCGAAGGGCCGACGATCCCGAAGAAGTCCGCCGGCTGGTCCGGCACTCCGAACGCGAGCTCCGGGGCTGGTTGTATCGAACGGCCCAGCCCGCGGCCTCCCTGCGCGCCATGGTCGCGGCGGCATGCGCCCAGGTCGAGGATGAGTACGACGTCACCATCAACCTCGTGATGGTCGGCGAGCATCCTGCGACAACGGACGTCGAGCCCGTCGTGCAGGCCATGCGGGAGGCCGCGGTCAACGCGGCGAAGCACTCCGGCGTTCGGGAGATCTCGATCTATGGAGAAGTGACTGCCTCGGAGCTCACCATCTTCGTGCGCGACCGCGGTAAGGGCTTCAAGCCCGATGCAGTCCCCGAGGACCGCTTCGGGGTGCGCGAGTCGGTGGTCGCACGAATGGAGCGCAACGGCGGCACCGCGACGATCCGCTCGTCGCGACGCAACGGCACCGAGGTGCGGCTGTCACTTCCGTTACGAACGACGGCAGCGGTCTGATGGCCACACGCTGATGGGTAGGACCAGGGTCGTCCTTGTCGACGATCACTCGCTGGTGCGATCCGGAGTGCGAAGCGAGCTCGGCGACCGGCTCGACATCGTTGGGGAGGCCGCCGACGTCGCGGAGGCCGTCGCATGCATCAAGGAGACGGCACCGGACGTCGTGCTGCTCGACGTACACCTTCCGAGCGGGACCGGTGACGCGGTGATCCAGGCCGTGCACGACGACCTGCCGGACACGCGGTTCCTCGCGTTGTCCGTCTCGGATGCGCCCGACGACGTGATTCGCGTCATCCGCGCGGGCGCGCGCGGCTACGTCACCAAGTCCATCAGCGGCGAGGAGCTCGCCGCCGCCGTCGTGCGGGTCGCGGCTGGCGATGCGGTCTTCTCACCGCGACTCGCGGGATTCGTCCTCGACGCGTTCACCTCCGATGTCGTCGTCGCGCCGGAGCCGAGCGAGCTCGACGTCCTCACTCCGCGCGAACGCGAGGTGCTGCAGCTGATCGCCCGCGGCTACACCTACCGGGAAGCCGCAGAGGAGCTGTTCTTGTCGGTGAAGACGATCGAGACGCATGTGTCCGCGGTGTTGCGGAAGCTGCAGCTGTCCAACCGCCGTGAGCTCACTCGCTGGGCGAGCGAGCGGCGGCTACTGCCCTAGGGAGAGACCGCTAGATCAGTGGCTCGGTCGTGATCGTCAGGCTCGGGTCGAGATGCGCCGTGTCGTTGTACCGGCGGACCGCCCAGTCCTCGCCGAGCACGACGATCTCCGAGATCGATCCGTTGTCGGCGCCGATGTAGGCGAACGGCCGGCTCCCCGTCGCGAGCGCCATCGTCATGCCGATCACCCCGCCGTGCACGAACGCGACGACGCGCTGGTCCGGATGCGCTTGATGGATCCGCCCGATGCCCGCCCGGACCCGAGCCGCGAAGCCGTCGTTGGACTCAGCGCCAGGGATCGCATCCCACCGCTGCTCGGTGAACATCTGTACGGCGATCGGGTGCCGCTCGGCGACGTACTTGCGAAACCGGTAGCCCTCCCACTCGCCGAGCCCGACCTCGCGCAGGTCGGCTTCCACCGTCGGTGTGAGGCCGAGCTTCGAAGCGAGCGGCGCGGCGGTCTGGTGGGTGCGCTGCAGCGTCGTGACGTACAGCGCGTCGATCGGCTCGTGGCCCAGTCGCTCACCGACCAGGCGCGCCTGCTCCTCGCCGACGGGGTCGAGCGGCGGATCGGTGTGACCGTCCCGCATCGGTCCCTCGACCCCTTCCACCGCGGGCGCGGACTCGCCGTGGCGGACCAGCAGGAGGACGGTGGCGCCGGCCGGCGGCGCATAGCGGTACTGCCGAAACTGCGCCGGCTCCTCGCTCACCCACCCACGGTATGTGGACGGAGCAGGACCGGGGCCCGCGGGTCGGAATGCTCGACGACGATGCTCGCTCTGGCTCGGGGATCCTCCTCGCTCAGGTAGGTGCGGCAAGCCGCCATGTAGCGGGATTCATACGCGGCCCGCGCCGCCTCGCTCCCGCCGAGAGCAGAAGCGTCCCGCGCCACGCCACGCCTGATGGCCACGTGCTCGTCGGCGTCCAGATAGATGACCTCGTCCCAGAGCTCGCGGAGCGCGCCTCGCTGGATGAACGTCGCGTCGAAGAGCAGTACGGCGTCCTTTGGCGCGACCGCCGTGGCGTCCCGGATTTCCTCGTCCGTATCCAGGTCGTGAACCTTGACCGCGTAGACGCGGTCGCCACTTGGACCGAGCGGTCGCAGCACGCGGTCGGCAAGCGCCGCGAAGTCGTACCCGTCGTCGTAGTAGCCGCGGGCGGAGTCCCGACCCTGGCGGTAGCGGCGCTGTCGGACGTGATGGAAGCCGTCGGAGTTCAGCAGCACAACCGGGCGGGGCCCGCGCGCGAGCACGACGGCCAGGTCATGGGCGAACCACGACTTGCCGGCGCCGCAGACGCCGTCGATGCCGACGCGCAACGGATGGCCAAGGTCCTTCGCCGTGAGCCGGCCGGCGATCTGGGCCAGCGCCGCCGTGCGTTGCTCGCCGACCTCGACGTCGACGAGCGACGCCAGCAGCCCCTCCGGGTCGAACAGCGGAATCAGCCCCGCCGCCACCACTGCTGCCGTGCCCGGATCCACTGGGCCGGTCGCCGCCCACTCCGGGCGGCCGACAGCGATTTCTACCTCGAGCCCGTCGGGAAGCCGCAGGCGGCGTTCCTGGAGGGCGCCGAAGTTGCGAGTCGCCACCAACTCGGCGTGCGGATCGAAGCCGGCGGCCCAGCCCAGAGCCTCGAGGAGGTTCGCCGGCTCGCGACTCAGGACTACGAGGTCGACGTCGGAGCCGGCTCGGCCCTCGCCACGCGCCCAAGAGCCGACGAGCCCGATCGCGACGACGCCGGGAACGGCAACCGGAAGCCGCTCCGCGGCGCGAATGATCGTCTGGACGGGTTCGGGCAGGTCCGGCCGAGTCACGCCCACCCGCAAAGCGTGGCACCCCGATTTGTGAACTGCTGTCCGGACCCTGGACCGGCTAACGGTTCACAAACCAGTCGAGTGGCGGATGGTCACCGACATCCGCGGCCCGACCGGCTGCGCGGTCTTGGGAACGGTGTGCTCCCACTCCTTCTGGCACTCGCCACCCATCACGACCAGGTCGCCCGCGCCGGGTCTCAGCTCGTGCGCGATCCGGGCGCTGCCTCTCTCCCGCAACAAGAAACGCCGGCGCGCGCCGAGCGAGACCGTCGCGACCATCGGGCGGTCCATCACCAGCCGATTGCGGTCACCGTGCCAGGCGACGCTGTCCTGGCCGTCGCGGTAGAGGTTGACCCACACGCTGTCGAAGTCGACGGCGTAGCGCTGGGACAACAGGGTGCACATCTCGGCAAGCACCGGGGGCACGTGCTTCGCATCGGTCGACCACCCGGCAGTGAGCCTCGGCTCGAGCACGTCCTTGTCCCACATCGTCACCCTGCGCTGCTGCCAGCGAGCCGTAGACGCAAGCAGCTCGAAGACACTGTCCGAACCCGCCAGCCATCCCGGGCAGTAGTCGACCCAGGATCGGTCGTCGAGGACGATCCGGCGCAGCCCGTCGTACGACACGTCAAGGCGCGGCTCACCGCCGTCGAGCAGGGACGGCTGCCAGGCCAGGTCGGGCGCCACACCTCGACGGTAGGTATCCCCTACGACAGGTTTCAGCCGCGCGGTGGCGAGTCGCCGTACGTCGTGGCGAGCCCGGCCGACGCAAGGTACCGGCCGCCCGCGGCGACGCCGACCGGCGCGATCTCGTCGAGCCGCCGCTTGTCCTCGTCGGTGATGGTCACGTCGCAGGCGGCCACGTTCTCCTCGAGGTAG
>JAICMG010000198.1 GCA_025929365.1 Frankiaceae bacterium | reverse complement strand
CGCGTGGGCGAGCTGCACGACCTGACGCTGCTCGAGCAGGCGGCCGCCGTCCGCGACCGTTCGGTGTCGCCGGTGGAGCTCGTCGAGCACTACCTCGGGCGAATCGAGTCGGGCAGTGACGCGGTTGGCGCGTTCGTCACCGTGACGTCCGACTTGGCGCTCGAGGCGGCCAAAGCCGCGGAGTGGCAGGTCGGCGACGGCGGCGACCTGCCGCCGCTCTACGGCGTACCGATCGCGATCAAGGACCTGAACCTGGTCGCCGGGGTGCCGACCCGGTTCGGCACGTCGGCGTGGCCGCCGCTGACGCCCGATCGGGACGACGCTGTGTCGGCGAAGCTGCGCGGCGCCGGGTTGATCTGCCTCGGCAAGACCAACACGCCGGAGTTCGGGCTGCCGTGCTACACCGAGCCGGACATCGCCCCGCCGGCCCGGACGCCTTGGGATCTGTCGCGCTCCGCAGGGGGGTCGAGCGGGGGCGCCGCGGCGGCGGTCGCGGCGGGACTCGTGCCGGCTGCGCAGGGCAGCGACGGCGGTGGGTCGATCCGGATCCCGGCGAGCGTGTGCGGGCTGTTCGGCATCAAGCCGTCGCGGGGGCGGGTGTCGAATGCTCCCGTCTCGGCCGAGATCAGTGGTCTCGCGGTCAACGGCCCGATCGCCCGCACCGTCCGTGACGCCGCGGCGTTGCTCGACGCGATGGCCGGCCCGGCGGCGAGCGACTGGCACTGGGCGCCCCCGCCCCCGATGAGCTTCCGGTCGGCGTGCGATACCTCGCCCGGCCGGATGAACATCGCGCGGTTCTCCGCGCCGGTGCTCGCGGACGCGCCGGCGCACCCTGACTGCCTGGCGGCCTACGACGCCGCGAGCGCGTTGCTGTCCGACCTCGGCCACTACGTCTTCGACTACGTGCCGACGTTCACCGCGGACCTGGTCGCCGCGTTCGAGACAGTGTGGTCGGCGGAGTTCTTGATGCTGCCGATCACCCCCGAGGACGAGGCGAAGACGCGACCGCTCACGCAGTGGATCCGGGAGCGCGGCAGGTCGGCGACCGGACAGCAGGTCTACGCCGCGCTCGCCACGCTGCGGCAGGCGGTACGAACCGAGCTGGCCGCATCCGCGGGCTATGACGCGATCCTCACCCCGACGCTCGCCCAACCACCGGCTTTGGTGGGCGCGCTCCGCGACGACGACGACCCCGAGGCCGACTTCGAGGCGCAGAAGCGCTTCGCGCCGTTCACCGCGCCGTACAACATGTCGGGCCAGCCGACGGTGACGGTGCCGATCCACTGGACGGACGGGGGGTTGCCCATCGGCGTGCAGCTGATAGGGCGGCCGTACGGCGAGCCCACGCTGCTGTCGCTGGCCGCCCAGCTCGAGGCCGCACAACCGTGGCTGGCGCGGCGACCGGCCTGCTGGTGAGTCGATCGCAACCGGTTCGATAAGTTTCAGGTCGTGAGAACTCGCACTGAGGGACGGCGTTCGGTTGCCCGGCTCGTCACGCTCGCAGTCGGCGCCGCCGTGCCCGTGCTGACGATGGCGGCGCCGGCAGTGGCGCTGAAGCACGATGACGGCACGGCGACGCACTACCCGTCGCTCGGCACCGGTCTGACGATCGTCTACTTCGTCGTGATCCCGCTCGGGGCGTTCCTCGTGATCGCGGCGCTGTCAGTGCTGCCATCGGGTCTGAACCGCCCTCGCTACCGCCCAGGCAAGCCCTGGGAACAGGGTTCGAAGTGGTTCGGTGGTCCGGCCGAGGGCGCGGCCGCCGCGGCAGACGATGCCAATCCGGCTGACGCCGGTGCACGAGGCGGCGCCAGTGCCGAGTGGTGAGCCTTTCACCAACGCTCAGCAGCGCGACATCGAGCGGGTCATCGAGCTCGCCAATGCGGACACCGGGCTTGTGTTCTCGCTGTTCGTTGGTGCCGTCGAAGGCGACATGCGGGACGCTGCCGAGGCGAAGCACGCGAGCTTCGGCGCGCGCGCGGCGCACACCGTCCTGATCGTGATCGCACCGGGCGACCGGTTCCTGGAGATCGTCACGGGTGAGGCGGCCGCGCGTCGGCTCACCGACCGGGCGTGCGCGCTCGCTGCGCTGTCGATGACGACATCGTTCGCCGGCGGGGACCTCGTGGGCGGCATCGTCACCGGCGTACGGATGCTGGCCGAGGCGGCGGGACACCCGATCCCCGTTCGCTAGCCGGTTTCGTCGTATCGCGCCTCGGCGCGGGTCCACGGAATCCCGCGCCGGCGATGCCAGAGTTGCCGGGTGAGCGACTCTTCGGGGGATGTCGCCAGGCCATCGCCGATGCCGGTGCCGCCCTTGCTGCGAGATCTGGCCGGCTGGACCTGGCGGGGTCTGCTGCTGGCGCTCGCCGGCTACCTGCTGGTGCAGCTGCTCGACATCCTCTACTTCATCGTGCTCCCGTTCTTTGCCGCGCTGTTCGCGACGTCACTCGGCTATCCGGTGGTGACGTGGATCCAGCGGAAGGGTGTCCCGCGCGCGGCCGCGACGTGGGTCTTCATTCTGGTGTCCGCACTGGCGTTCGGCGGCGTCGCGATCTTCGTGATCAACCGGGCGGTCACGGACTACCCCAGCCTCGTCGACCAGACGAGCGCCGCCGTCACGAAGTTCCGTCACTTCCTCACGGTCGACCTGCACGTCAAGGCGTCCTCGACGCAGCATCTCGAGAACACGATCACGAAGTACCTCAACGACCACAAGTCCACGGTGGCCTCCGGCGCGCTGTCAGGGATCGCGACGATCGCCGAGACCTTCGCTGGCATCGTGCTGTGGTTCTTCATGACCTTCTTCATGTTGTACGACGGCCACAACATGTGGGACTGGTTCGTCCGCCTGGTCCCCCCACGAAGCAGGGCGCGGACCCACGAGGCGGGCGTGCAGGCGTGGGACCGCCTCGGCGGTTTCGTGCGAGGGACCTTCTTCATCGCCTTGTTCCACGGCGTCGTCGTCGCGATCGCGCTGTGGGCGATGGGCGTGCCTCTGGTCGCGCCGTTGGCGCTGCTCGTCTTCTTCGGCAGCTTCCTGCCGATCGTCGGTGCATTCCTGTTCGGCGGACTTGCCGTCGCCGTCACGTTCGTCACCCAGGGATGGATCCTCGGGGTCGTGCTGATCGGCATCCTCGTCCTGGACAACCAGATCGAGGCGCACCTCCTGCAGCCGTTCCTCGTCGGCCGGTACGTCCAGCTGCACCCGCTCGCCGTTGCGGTGTCGATCGCGGGCGGAGGGTTGCTCGAGGGCATCTACGGCGCGGTGCTTGCCGTCCCGACCGTTGCCGTCGTCTACGCCGTGATCTCCTCGCTCGCGAGCTCCGGCAGGCCGCCGGACAGCGTCGGCCCCGGGATCGAAGATCTGGGCGGGGACACCCCGCCCCCCGAGGACTCGCCGGCCAAGAAGGCGCCGGCCAAGAAGGCGCCCGCGAAGAAGGCACCCGCGAAGAAGGCACCCGCGAAGAAGGCACAGCGGACCGCGAGGCCTCGCGCGTCCACAGCCGGCTGATCCTCCTTCGAACCTGTCGGCAGCGCTGCGGAGCGTGGCGCGCATGCGTTCCCGTCGTTGGCTCGCGGCTGTCGCCGCTGCGCTTGCCGCGTTCGGCTGGCATGCCGCTCGTCATGCCGCTCGGCCGCACGCCGTCTTGCCCTCGGCGGCGCCTCGGGCTGCGCTCGATGATCGGTTGATCGTCGAGCCCGACGACGGGATGGCGCCGATCTACGCGCTGCTGTCCTCCGCTCGACGCTCGCTCGACCTGACGATGTACGAGCTGGAGGACCCGACCGCCGAGCAGATCCTCGGCAGCCTGGTGGCACGCGGGGTGCGCGTGCGGGTGATCCTCGACGGCCGGCTGGAGCGGACGCGCAACGAGCCGGCGTACGCCTATCTGCGTCATCGCGGCGTGCGGGTCGTGTGGTCGTCGTCGCACTTCTTCGTCACGCACGAGAAGGCGTTCGTGGTCGACGGCAGCACGGCCGTGGTGATGTCGCTGAACCTGACCTCGCGCTACTACGCGACGAGCCGCGATGCCGCCGTCGTCGATCTCGACCGCGCCGACGTGGCGGCCATCGAGTCCGTCTTCGCCGGCGACTTGCATGGCGGCGGCGGGACACCCGCCGCGGATGACCTGGTGTGGAGCCCTGGGCAGTCCTGGGCGGACATGCTCGCGCTCGTCGGCCGTGCCCGCCGATCCGTGCTGGTTGAGTCCGAGGAGCTCAGTAGTCCGGCGGTCGTCACCGCGCTCGTCGCTGCCGCGCGGCGAGGCGTACACGTCGCTGTCGCGATGACGTACTCGGACTCGTGGCGTCCGGCTTATGCCGCGCTTACCCGCGCGGGGGCCCACGTTCGGGTGATGTACGGCGAGAATCCGCTGTACCTGCACGCAAAGCTGCTCGCGATCGATGCCGGTCTACCGGGCGCCACGGCGTTCGTCGGCTCGGAGAACCTCAGCGATGCGTCGTTGCTGCACGACCGCGAGCTCGGCATCGCGCTGCTGGCGCCGCACATGGTGCAGCGTGTGGCGGCTCTGAT
>JAICMG010000143.1 GCA_025929365.1 Frankiaceae bacterium | reverse complement strand
GGCTGGTTGGATGATCGCGATGGCTGGCAGCGAGCACAGGCCGAATCGGCAGGTGCATCCGAACCTCGCGCTCACCGTAATTGCGGCCGCCCAGCTGATGGTCGTGCTCGACGCGACCATCGTGAACATCGCGCTCCCGGCGATTCGACAGGCGCTCCACTTCTCGCCGACGAGCCTGTCCTGGGTGCTCAACGCCTACACGCTCGTCTTCGGCGGCTTGCTTCTGCTCGGAGGCCGCGCGGGCGACCTCTTCGGGCGGCGACGGATGTTCGTGCTCGGCGTCTCCGTCTTTGCCGTCGCGAGCCTCGCCGGCGGCTTCGCCCAGGACAAGGGCTGGCTGCTCGCGATGCGCGCGCTGCAGGGCGTCGGCGGCGCGATCGCATCTCCCACGGCGCTCTCGCTCGTCGCGACCACCTTCGACGAGGGACCGGCGCGCAACCGGGCGTTCGGCGTGTACGCCGCGGTGTCCGGAGCCGGGGCCGCGATCGGCTTGATCCTCGGGGGCGTCATCACGGACTTTCTGTCCTGGCGGTGGGTGCTGTTCGTCAACGCGCCGATCGGCCTGCTGATCGCGCTCGCCGCGCCGAGGGTCATCCCCGACTCGGATCGTCACGAGCGGGGCGCTCTCGATGTTCCCGGTGCCGTTGCCTCGACTGCAGGCATGGCCTCGCTCGTCTATGGCTTCATTCACTCCGCCACCAACGGCTGGAACAACCGCGGGACCCTCGCGTGGTTCGCCGTGGCGGCGATCCTGCTGACGACATTCGTGACGATCGAGCTCCGATCCCGCCGCCCGCTCATGCCGTTGCGGCTGTTCGCGGATCGCACCCGGGTTGGTTGCTACCTCGTGATGCTGATCCTCGGTGCCGCGGTGTTCGCGACGTTCTTCTTCCTGACGCAGTACATCCAGAATGTGCACGGCTTCTCACCGTTGCAGGCGGGTTTCGCCTTCCTGCCGATGAGCGCGGTGATCGTGACGATGGCGCAGGTCGCGAGTCGAATCGTGCACCGCGTCGGGCCGCCGACACTGATCATCACCGGCACGATCCTGGTTGGGTTCGGGCTGCTGATTCTGTCGTCGTTGTCGCCGTCGTCGTCGTACCCGGGCCACGTGCTCCCGGGGATCCTGCTCGTTGCCGCGGGAATGGGAACGATCTTCGTGCCGGTCACGCTCGGCGCCGTCTCCGGTGTTGCACCGCAGGACTCCGGCATCGCATCGGCGATGTTGAACGTCGGGCAGCAGGTCGGCGGCACGCTGGGACTGTCGTCGCTCGTTGCGGTCTTCGGGTCCGCGACGCGTCACGCGGTACGGAACGCCGGATCTCGCCGTGGCGTCGGGCTCATTCACTATGTGTTCACCCACGGCGTTGATGCGGCGTTCAAGGTGGGCGCGGTGTTCGCGCTGGTCGGGATGATCACGGCCTTCGCGCTGATCCGAGTCGCGGCGCCGAGAACCGACGCCGCCGAGGGAGCCGCTCGATGAGGAAATCCCCCCGACGTGAATGGGTGTATCGACCGGTCATCCGCATCGTGCTCGCGCTGTTCCGGTTGCTGGGCTTCCGCTTCTCCATCACCGGCATCGAGAACATCCCGGCGAGCGGGGGCGCAGTGCTCGCCTCCAACCACGTCAGCTACTTCGACTTCATGTACGTCGGCCTGCCGGCGCACTACCGCGGCCGGCGGCTGGTGCGCTTCATGGCGAAGAAGTCGGTGTTCGACAACCCGGTCTCGGGACCGCTGATGCGCGGAATGCACCACATTCCGGTCGATCGCGCTGCCGGGATCGCGGCGTACGAGTCTGCCGTCGAGGCGCTGCGCGGCGGCGAGCTGGTCGGGGTATTCCCCGAGTCGACGATCAGCCGGGCGTTCGTGCCGAGGACGTTCAAGACCGGAGCGGCACGGATGGCGCTTGACGCGGACGTGCCACTGATCCCGGTCGTCGTATGGGGCGGCCATCGGGTGTGGACCACAGGCCGAAAGCCGATCCTGCGTCGTGGTGTGCCTATCGTCATCGAGGTCGCGCCTCCGCTCGAGCTCCCTGCCGGCATCTCGGCAGCCGAAGCCACCGCGGCATTGCACGAATCGATCACGGCCCTCTGCGAGAAGGCGCAGCGTTCGTATCCTGCCCCGGAGACGGACGCGGAGCAGTGGTGGCAGCCGGCGTATCTCGGTGGTGGCGCGCCGACGCTCGAGGAGGCCAAGCCGATCGAGGCCGCGGCGATCGAGGCTCGCGCAGCGCGCAAGGCCGCGAAGAAGAAGGGAAAGCGCTAGCGGTCTGCCGGATCCATCCGGTTGCGGATCAGCCGCAACAACAGCAGCGACGCGAGAATCGGCGCGCCGATCATCGGCCACATGATCGCGTAGCCGTGGGTTGCCGAGAGGGTGTGCGTGAATCCGCTGACCGCAGCGCCCACGAACACAGGCCCCAACACGACGCCGATCCCGCGCGAGAAGTCGACCAGGCCCGCCGCAGCTCCCTCGTTGGCCGCGGGAGCGAGGGTGAAGGCAAGTGCTTGCGGCAGCGTCATGAGGATCGCCCCCGCGAGTGCGCCGACCGGGAGCAGGAACAGCATGGGCGTGACACTCGTCGGGAACAGGCCGAGGCAGAGCGTCACACCGTAGACGGCGGCTGCCGCTTCCATGACCCGCACCATTCCGTAGCGCTCGGCGAGCCGGCCCGCGATCGGCGCGCCAATGACGTACGCGACGGCCACGACGGTGATGACGACGGTTGCAAGGTGGCGGGACTGCCCGAGGCCCTTGGTGACGTAAAGGACGATGAAGAACTTCAGCCCCGCGAACGTGTACTCCCAAATGGCATTGGCGACCGCAAACAGCTGCATGGACCGGTTGCGCATGAACAGGTCGACCACGGTGCCGATCGGTATCTCGGAGTCGTGCGAGCGCGCGGGCACCGACTGTTGTAGCCGAACCAGAGGCTTGAGAGTCAACGTGCTCACGCCCAGGACGGCAACCGCGACCACGAACGGCAGTGCCGTCCACTCGGCCAGCAGCACGCCGCCGGCGACGAGCGCGATCCCGGTTCCCACGCCGCGCAGCACAGCTTGGCTGGACTGCGCGCGGGGAAGCATGCGCCGTGGCAGCAGGTCGGCGTACAGCGCGCGATAGGGCGGGTAGTAGACGTAGTAGCCGACGTAGAACGCGAGGATGGCCGTGCCCGCGATCTGCGCGTTGGCGGCGAACGGCAACAGGACCAGTCCGGCGCCTGCGAGTGGCGCCCCCACCACCACGAACGGCAGGCGCGCACCCCAACGCCCGTCGGTCCTCACGCGGTCCGACAGCGACCCCGAGATCACCGGCACGATCAGGGCGAAGGCGCCCTCGCCGGCCATGATCGCCCCGACTTTCGCCGGCGAGTGGACGAGCGGAAGCAGGACACTCGGGCCGTACGTCGTGAGGATCGTGATGGCGAACGCCAACCCGAAAGTGGGCAGCCCGAGGGTCAGCAGAAGCGGGCGGGCGTCATGCGACGTCGTGTGCTCGCCCGGCAGCTCCAGTCGAAGGAAGTGGCGAGGGTTCGGTAACGGCGGCGATTCGGCCGACGCTTCACTGCCCGGCAGCGGTCCCTCGCGAGACGACGACATTGACGGCTTCGCAGACCAGCTCGCCATCCGTCGTGCTGATCTCCATGCGCATCGTCATGAGCTCGTTGGCCCCGGCGTCGCGGATGTCGTCGATCACGGTCTTGGCCTTCAGCACGTCGCCGGCGCGAACGGGTCGATGGTGGACGAAGCGCTGCTCCCCGTGCACGACCCGGCCGTAGTCCAAGCCGAGATCGCCGTCACCAATCGGGCCACGGCCGCCGACCGAGAAGCCCATCGTCGTGAGGAAGGTGGGCGGGGCGATCACATCAGGGTGTCCGGCTGCCTTCGCGGCTTCCGGGTCGCGGTAGACCGGGCTCGGGTCACCGATCGCGTCGGCAAAGCGCCGAATGTGGTCGCGCCCGATCTCGTACGTGCTTTCGCCTTCGTACGTCCGCCCGATGAAGTCGCGATTCAACGGCATTGCAAAGTCCTCCTGGAACCCCTGGTGCGCCAGCACCGCATCAACGCAGTCGCGCCACGTGGTTGACCGTAGCAGCGCAGGTTCATGCTGCGGTCGGTAGCGTTCTCGATTGCCATGAGACAGCTGTCGGGGGTCGACTCGCTCCACGTTCTCGAGGAGAACGCGCGACAGCACATGCATACCCTCAAGATCGCGATCGTCGGTCCGCGTGACGGTGCGCCGGTCCCGGCGGAAGAGCTCAAGGAATGGGCCCGGGAGCGGTTGCCGCGCATCCCGCCATTCCGCTGGCAGGTGCGCAAGATTCCGCTCGGCCTGGGCCGACCGGTCTTCATCGACAGCGGACCCTTCGACGTCGAACGGCACATCTTCGTGGAGACACTGCCCGCGCCCGGGAGCGAGGAGCAGCTCGACGAGGTGGTCTCGCGAATCGCAAGCGGACAGCTGCGCCGCGACCACCCGCTGTGGGAGCTCACGATTGTCGAGGGGCTCGACGGCGGGCGCGTCGCGCTCGTCTTCAAGATTCATCACGCCGTGATGGACGGGCAGGCGAGCGTCCGCTTCTTCGAGCTCGCCTTCGACGGCGGCTCCGACGACCCGTTGGGCGAGGTGCCTGCACAGCCAGAGCCGATGCCGGGCGGCGGCCGCTTGATCCGCTTTGCGTTGCGGTCGCAGGGCCGCCAGGTCCGCCAACTCCCGGCGGTGACGATGCGATCGCTGCGATCGATCCGGTTCAACCGCAACCTTCGCAAGTCGGGTGCGCCACCGGTGGTCAACCCGCTGTCCGGACCGTCGACGAGGTTCAACAAGCGGCTTCATCCAGAACGGATCTACGTCGACGTGACCGTTCCGTTCGCCGAGGTCAAGACACTGGCGAAGCGCGCTGATGCCACGGTCAACGAGATCTTCGTTGCGATCGCGGGCGGTGCCGTGCGGCGGTACCTCATCGAGCACGGCGAGTTGCCGGACAGATGCCTCAACTGCTCGTTGCCGGTGTCACTTCGGCAACCGCACGAACTCGACAACTTCGGCAATCGCACGTCGTACTGGTACGTCTCGCTCGGGACCGATGTCGCCGACCCGGTCGAACGACTCGCTGCGGTGCAGGACAGCCTCAATGCCGCGCGCGCGTGGGCGCAGGGCGACACCGAGCTGTTCGCGGTGTGGCAGGACTACTACCTGTTCTTCGGCAAGATGACCTTGAAGTCGCTGACCGTCATCGAGAACCTGGTCCGCCGTCCGCTGTTCAACTCCGTGGTCTCCAATGTCCGCGGGCCACGCGAGCTGTCAGTTGTCGGCGCGCCCGTCGTCGCCGTGCGGTCGATGGGCCCGATCACCCGATACCTCGGTCTGAACATCACCGCGTGGAGCTATCTCGAGACGTTCTCGATCGGGATGCAGTCGTGCCGGGACTTCATGCCGGATCTCCGCCGCCTCGGCGATCACCTCCGTGACGAGATCGTCGCCTTCTCGGCTGCGCTGGGCTAGCGCGAAGCACAGCCATCGTGCGTGAGGTCGCCATTGGCGACCATCGGGCCCCCGGGCACCCGGAATGCGAACCCGGAGCAGAAGTAGAACGACAGGTGGCTGTCCCGGTCGATCGTCACCGGCTTGCGCGAGTCACGGGGTCCGGGGAGAAGGTAGTGGAGCTTTCTCGCCTGCATTGCAGCCGCGCCCGACGGACGGTGCTGCAGGTACATCGCGAGCCAAGCCTGCACGTAGTAGCTCGCGATCGCCTGGCCCAGCTCCGAGGCGGGCAGGATGGGCGGCACATCGGAGAAGTCCAGGTGTGTCGAGGCACGCGGGACGATCACTGCGCTGTCCACGTGCTTCGCCCGCCACGTGTCGAAGCCGGTCGCCTCCTCGCGGTTGGGGTCCGGCGGCTGGGACGGCGACCCCTGGCAGGGCGAGAACGACGAGCAGTTGGCGAGGAAGTACGGCTGCGGCTCGAACCCGTACTCCGCCTGCAGCCCGAGGGTGGGGACTTTCGGCACGACCGGGCCGGGCAGCGACCCGAGCTCGGCTTGGTCGTCGCTGATCGCCGAAGCAGTCGCGGTGATCTTGTCGAGCGCGACGCCGACCTCGATCCGACGGTCGACGCCCTGGAGATAGGAGACGGTCACCGCGCCCGTCGAGTGACCGATCAGCGCAAGCGGGACGTGCCGCCCGGGCGTCACCGATCGGTGGTCCGGCCGATGATCGATCTCGCGCCACATCGGGTTGAAGCTCCCCATCCAGCGATGCACCGGCGTCGACAGCATCCAGGAGATGGCGTTCTCGCTGTCGTTGTCGAAGTTCGACTGCTGCTCGGCCGGCACGCCATCGAGCGTTCCGTTGTGCGGCAACGTCTCGCTCTGGCCCTGACCCTGCACGTCGAAGGTCAGGACCACATAACCGCGTTCGGCCAGGTCCTCGGCGAGCCATCGGTACACGCCGGCCGATGCCTGGATCGAGCCGGTGACGATGACCACCGAGGGGAACGGTGCCACGAGGTGGCGCCCGGTGTAGGGATCCCGGGCGTGGGGCAGCGGGCTGAACACCGCGCCCTGCAGCAGCGAGCCGTCGTACGCCGTGAAGCTGACGGGATGCATCTCGCCGCGGCTTCGCGCCCAGCCGTCGCGGTCCGGGTTGCCGACGCCCTCGGGAATGGCATTGCCGAGCGTGAGCGCGGGACGCGTCGGCCGGCCGGCCTGCGCCGTGATCTGGCTCGCTTCGAGCCCTACGGCATCGCGGGTCAGCGCCGGGAGGTAGCCGGGCGTCTCGAGCTGTGCGACACCCCGGCCGTACGCCGCTTCGATGTTGCGAAGGTCACGGGCGAAGTACGCCGAGGTGCCGGGCTTCGGCGACGAGGCGGGAGCGCCGAGCGCAGCGGGTGCGGTGGCGGCGCTGACCGCCAGCAGCATCGCCGCAGCGGTTGCCACACGTCGCCGTCTCACCCGTAGCGGTTCGACTCGGCAGCTCCGCGTCCTCCCGTCGCGCGACGCCGGGAGCGGTCAGGCTTGGGCGACTCGGATCATGTTGCCCGCGGGGTCGCGGACCGCGGCGTCGCGCACGCCCCAGAAGCGGTCATCGGGCTCCTGCAGCACCTCGACGCCTGGCGTCGCCGCGAGCTTGTCGAAGGTCGCGGTCAGATCGGAGACCTTCAGCTGGAGCATCGGCAGCGCGCCCTTCGCGAGCAGCGTCGCGAGCGCGTCGCCGTCCTCCTGCGAGCGACCGCCGTGCGGCTGCGACAGCACGACCGAGATCTCGGGCTGCGCGTCGGTGGTCAGGGTGATCCAGCTGAAGCCGTCCTTGTCGACCCGGTTCACCACGGTCAGGCCGAGGCTGTCGCGATAGAAGGCGAGGGCTGCGTCGGGGTCATCGACCGTCACGTGCACGCCGCTGATCGAGGTACTCATGAAACTGACCCTAAGAGGGGCCCGCCGGCGCGCGCTTCTCCGAAACTGCTCGCTTGCCGGCTAGCGCTTCGCCTTCGTACGGCGCGGGCGGGTCAACACCATCGACTGGCACGAGCTCGTGTCTCGCATGTCGTCGTGGTCGGCGGCGCGATACTCCGATGGGGTCTCGCCGACGATCTCGGTGAAGCGCGACGAGAACGACCCGAGGCTGGTGCAGCCCACGGCGAAGCAGACGTCGGTCACGCTCATGTCGCCTCGTCGCAGCAGCGCCTTGGCGCGCTCGATGCGGCGCGTCATCAGATAGGAATAAGGCGTCTCCGAGTACGCCTCGCGAAACCGCCGACTGAAGTGAGCCGG
>JAICMG010000115.1 GCA_025929365.1 Frankiaceae bacterium | reverse complement strand
GGGGGCTGGCCGATGTCGGCATTCCTCACCCCTGACGCGGAGCCCTTCTACTGCGGCACCTACTTCCCGCCGACGCCGCGCCACGGGATGCCGTCGTTTCGGCAGCTGCTGGAGTCGATAGCGCAGACATGGGACGCGCGCCGAGATGACGTCCGCGAGTCCGCGTCGGCAATCGTCGCTGAGCTGAACCGCCGCGGCGACGGCTCGCCGTTGCGTGGCGGCGCAATCACCGCAGACCGGCTCGACGCCGCTGCCGCGCAGTTGTCCGCCGACCATGACGACGCACGCGGTGGTTTCGGCGGTGCGCCCAAGTTCCCGCCCGCAATGGCGTTGGAGTTTCTGCTGCGCCATGCTGCCCGCACCGACAGCGCGCGCAGTCTCGAGATGGTGACCGTTACGTGCGAGGCGATGGCGCGCGGCGGCATGTACGACCAGCTCGCCGGCGGCTTCGCGCGCTACTCCGTCGACGCGGACTGGGTGGTCCCCCATTTCGAGAAGATGCTGTACGACAACGCGCTGCTGGCACGCCTCTACGTACATGTGTGGCGCCAGACCGGCTCGCCCCTCGCGCGTCGTGTCGCGGGCGAGACGTGCGAGTGGATGCTTGCCGAGCTGCGGACCGCCGAGGGTGGCCTTGCCGCGTCCCTCGATGCCGACAGCGAGGGCGAGGAAGGCAAGTTCTACGTCTGGACGCCCGACGAGGTCGGACCTCGGGCAGCCGAGCTCTTCTCGGTCACGTCGGCCGGCACGTTCGAGCACGGACGCTCGGTGTTGCAGCTTCTGCACGACCCCGCGGATGAGGCGGCGTACGCCGAAGAGCGGGCTCGGTTGTCGGCCCTGCGCGCCGAGCGGGTGCGGCCGAGCCGTGACGACAAAGTGGTCGCCGCGTGGAACGGTCTCGCGATTGCGGCGCTTGCGGAGTGCGGCGCGTTGCTCGACCGCGATGACTTCATGCGCGCCGCCGAAGGCTGCGCGGCGCTCATCGTCGAGCGCCACCTGCATGACGGCAGGCTGCATCGCGCCTCCCGCGATGGTGTCGTGGGGGCGCCGGTCGGCGTCCTCGAGGACTACGGCAACGTTGCCGACGGTCTGCTCGTCCTGCACCAGGTAACCGGCGCGCGGCGTTGGCTCGATGTCGCCGGCGAGTTGCTGGACGTCGCGATGGCGCGGTTCGGCGATGGCGAAGGCGGGTTCTTCGACACCGCCGACGACGCCGAGCGGTTGGTACGTCGCCCGCGCGACCCCACCGATGGCGCGACGCCGTCGGGCACGTCGGCGATCGCGGGGGCGCTGCTGACGAACGCCGCGCTGACGGGGAACTCCGGGCACCGGGAGGCGGCCGAGCGGGTGGTGACGATGGCGTCGGATCTCATCGTCCGGTTTCCACGATTCGCGGGGGCGTCCGCGTCGATCGCCGAGGCCCTGCTGGCGGGCCCGCTGGAGATCGCGGTCGTGGACTCACCGCGGCTCGCGGCGGTCGCACGCCGTACGTCGTCGCCCGGTGCGGTGGTCGTCACACACGGCGACTCACCGCTGCTGGTCGATCGACCGGCCGGCGCGGCGTACGTATGCCAAGGGTTCGTGTGCGACGCCCCGATCACCGACCCGGCCGGTCTGGCGGCGAGGGTGGGCGCCCGTTCGCCCTCGGCATAGCAACCTCCCGCCGATCTCTTGCGGTGTAATGATGTAATCACAGCAATAGCCAAACCGCGGAGGTAGAGATGGCCGACATCGCAGCGTGGTTCACCGGGCGGCTTCCCTCGGACTGGCGAAGTGGCGAGCCTGCGGTCACCGTCGACCGAGACGAGATCCTCGTCGTGCTTCCGATCGCAGCGCCGGATGCTCCGGGGGACTCCGGCGCGGATGCGGCCGCCAGCGCCACGGCAGGACGCATCGCGCGTTTCCGCGAGGAGACGCGCGAGCAGCGGATGCGGATTGCGCAAGAGGCCGAGCACCACTTCGACCGCAAGGTCAGCTGGGGCGTGCGGTGCGGGGAGAAGACCGTGCTGTTCACGACGCTGTCGACGCCGGTGATGACCCGGTTGCGCCAACCCGAGCGCGCTGTCCTCGACACCCTGGTCGATGCCGGTGTCGCGCGATCCCGGTCTGACGCTCTCGCCTGGTGCGTGCGGCTGGTGCGTGACCATACGGAGGACTGGCTGGCCGAGCTGCGCGATGCGTTGCGCGAGGTCGAGCGGTTGCGCGAGGCGGGGCCGGCTGCGGCAACCGGATAGCTCCTACGGGTGTCCGGGCCGGTCATAGCGGGAATACAGAACGCGCGTTATGCTTGGGGCTTCCCACCTTTGCGTGACCGTGCCGCTACCGCGAGCACCTTCCCCGGGCACAGGTAACGGGTAACCGGTAGGAGACGTGTATGACGATCGCCCCGTCGATCCCGGGCCTCGATGAGGCCCCGACCACGCACGGGGCGCTCGTCAGATGGGTGCGCGAGACCGCGGCCCTCACGACGCCGGACCGCGTCGTGTGGTGTGACGGCTCGGAGGAGGAGTGGGATCGGCTGACCAGCGAGCTCGTCGCGGCCGGCACGCTGATCCAGCTCAACCCCACGTTGCGGCCGAACTCGTTCTACGCGAAGTCCGATCCGAAGGACGTGGCGCGCGTCGAGAGCCGCACCTTCATCTGCTCGCAGCGCGAGGAGGACGCCGGCCCGACCAACAACTGGGTCGATCCGCACGAGATGCGCGAAAAGTTCAACGGGCTCTTCGCGGGCTGTATGCGCGGGCGCACGATGTACGTCGTCCCGTTCTGTATGGGACCCCTGGGCTCCCCGATCTCCGCGCTGGGCGTCGAGATCACCGACTCGCCGTACGTCGTGATCTCGATGAAGATCATGACCCGCATGGGCAAGGCCGCCCTCGACTCGCTCGGCTCGGACGGTTTCTTCGTCCCCGCCGTGCACACGGTGGGCTCCCCGCTCGAGCCGGGGCAGGCCGACGTCGCGTGGCCCTGCAACGACGAGAAGTGGATCGTCCATTTCCCGGAGAGCCGCGAGATCTGGTCCTACGGGTCGGGATACGGCGGCAACGCGCTGCTCGGCAAGAAGTGCTACGCGCTTCGCATCGCCAGCGTGATGGCGCGCGACGAGGGTTGGCTCGCCGAGCACATGCTGATCCTCAAGCTCACCTCGCCGGAAGGTGTGGTGCGCTACATCGCCGCGGCGTTCCCGAGCGCGTGCGGCAAGACCAACCTCGCCATGCTGCAGCCGACGCTGTCGGGTTGGAAGGCCGAGACGGTCGGCGACGACATCTGCTGGATGCGGTTCGGCGACGACGGCAAGCTGCACGCGATCAACCCCGAGGCCGGGTTCTTCGGTGTCGCACCGGGCACGGGCGAGTCGACGAACAAGAACGCGATCGACACGCTGCACGCGAACTGCATCTTCACCAATGTCGCCCTGACCGACGACGGCGACGTCTGGTGGGAGGGCCTGACCGAAACGCCGCCCGCCCACTTGATCGACTGGAAGGGCCGCGACTGGACGCCTGCCTCGGACGAGCCCGCCGCGCACCCCAATGCCCGTTTCACCGCGCCGGCGTCGCAGTGCCCGACGATCGCGCCGGAATGGGAGGACCCGGCAGGCGTGCCGATCGACGCGGTTCTGTTCGGTGGCCGCCGCGCGAGCGCCGTTCCGCTCGTGACCGAGGCGTTCGACTGGACGCACGGCGTCTTCCTGGCCTCCAACGTCGCGTCCGAAGGCACCGCGGCCGCGGAGAACAAGGTCGGCGAGCTGCGGCGCGACCCGTTCGCGATGCTGCCCTTCTGCGGCTACAACATGGGCGACTACTTTGCGCACTGGCTCGCGATCGGCGCCGGCGCTGATGCGTCGAAGCTGCCTCGCATCTACTTCGTCAACTGGTTCCGCAAGGACGCCGACGGCAACTACGTCTGGCCGGGCTTCGGCGAGAACAGCCGCGTGTTGAAGTGGATCAGCGATCGCATCGCCGGCACCGCCGACGCCGTCGACACACCGATCGGCCGCGTGCCGTCGCGCGAGTCCCTCGACGTCGACGGCCTCGGTCTCACCGATGACCAGCTCGGCGTCCTGCTCACCGTCGACGTCGAGACGTGGCGGGAAGAGGCCGCGCTGATCCATCCCCACTACGAGCGCTTCGGCGCGCACACGCCGTCGGCGCTGTGGGAGCAGCTGGCCGCTCTGGAGCAGCGCCTCCAGTGACCGTGGTGGGCGCTACTGCAGCGCCCACACGACGTCGAGGGTGACCGTCACCGCCTGCCGGCCGGGACTGATCGCGATCGACTTTGCGGCGCTCGCGCTCGCGGCCAAGTCATTGACACCGAACGGCACAGGGGGCCTCTGGTTTGCCTGAGACTCCTTGATCGATACGACGTGGCCGAGGCTCTCATGTGCGAGTTGCGCGTCGGTCTTTGCCGCCTCGTAGGCCTGGCTGAACGCGTTCTGCCGCGCCCGGTCGAGGACGGCTGACTTGTCGGAGATGTCCAGTGACATCCCGTCGATGGTCGCCGAGTTGCCCGCCGAGGTCGCGGCAGCGGCGAGGGTCTTGCTGACGTTGGACAGCGGAATGCGGACCGACAACGATTCGCTGGCGTCGTACCCCGTGATGGTTCCGTGGTTGTCGTAGGACGGATTGAGTTCCAGGTCGGTCGTCTGGATGTTCTTGGCCGCAACGCCCTTTCCCTTGAGTGTCGACACCATGTGGTTGCGGTCGGTGGCAACGGCGTTGAGCGCGGCCGCCACCGAGGCTTGGTGGCTGTGCACGCCGAGGTTCACGACCAATGTGTCGGGGATGCCCTGGGCGGTGCCGTCGCCGCTCACGGTGATGGTCTGAGTTGCGGAGGGAGACGTGGCGCTCACCGGGCCACCGCCGGAGCTGAATGCGACGACGACCGCGATCGAAGCCGTGACGACGCTGAGAAGCGCGATGGCGATGACACCGATGCGCGAGGTGCTGCGGCTCATGACGAGGTCCTGTCTGTCGACGTGGTTGTCGATCAGACGCTTGCCATGGCGATCCGGTTTCGTTTACCCGAGAACCTGGGCGGCGAGCTTCCCGTGCTGGCCGATCCAGGCGACGACGCCGGCCGCGGCCTGCGGCCCGGCATCGAGATGATCGGCGTGGAGCAGCTCCGTCGTGGTTGCGTCGTCGTACGAGCGCAGCAGGAAGTCGACGGTGTTGTTGCGCAGTTGCCCCTCGGTCGGGAAGAAGGGCGAGGAGCCGACTTTCCCGTCCGTCAGCGTCTCGAGGATCATTCCGGCGTCGCTGAGCGACCAGATGCTCTCGTTGGCCGGCAGCTGGACCGGGACGAGCTGGGTCGCCATGTCGCGGTAGTAGCTGGCGTAGCTGCCGTTCCAGGTGTTCCACCCCACGAGCTGGCCGCGGACGTAGATCTCCCCCTGGTTCAGCGAAACCCCGACCGCGACCTGGCGGACGGCGCCGGTGTCGAGGTTCTTCAGCCGTACGACGCCGTCAGTGCCGCAGTAGGCGAGCTCGTTGCCGCGGAGCGCTGCGCCCGTGGCCTCGAATCCGCTCGTGTGGCGGGTCTTGAGGTTGTACAGCCGCGCGTGGGTGCCGTCGGTGAAGTACAGGACGCGGTGGTCACCGAGGCTGACGCGCATGTAGCGATCGACGCCGGTGATCGTCGCGGTGCGTGACGGCGCCACGACGCGGAGGGTCTCCCCGCCGTTCTGGCCGACCGTCGAGTTCACGTACCTGGTTGCGTAGATGTACGACGAGCCGGCCGCCGCGATCGAGCCCTTGGACACCTTCGATGTTCCGAGGGAGTGGATCGTGCCGGCCGCGACCGCGGTACCGAAGGAGTTCGGGTGGACGGCCCGGCGGTGGATCGTGATCGGTGCAGCGCTCGAGTCGTTCTCGCTCCAGATCAGGGAGCCACCGGTAAGCGCGAAACGGAAGGCTTCACTGGTCGCGTGGGTCTTCGGGAGCACAGTGGTGATCGTCGTACCGCGTGGCGACAACCTGACGCCGAGGTGCCCGCCCGGGGCCGAGAACAGATAGCCACCGAGCCCGGCGACCGCCTCGCTGTTGAACGTCTTGTCGGTCGCCTTGGCGCCGTGCTCGCCGAGTAGCTCGAGCTTGCCCTTGCACGAGATCCATGCCGCGCTCGACCCGAGCATGGTGGCGGCGCCCACCCGCGGGCACACCGTGCTCAGCGCATACGCGGGGCCGCCGGTCAGGGGATCGAGGAAGACGTTCTGCAGCCCTGAGTCGTCCTCGCCGTCGTTGTAGTAAGAGCCGCAAGCGGCGGCGAACGACGACACCGAGCTGCACATCGGCGTGTTGCTGCCGCCCGGCGTGGCGCGCATGTCAGCGGTATCGAGCAGGACCGCCGGACCACCGTTGAAGGGGACGTAGGCGATCTTGGTCGCGTTGGTCACCACGATCCCGTTGGGACCGGCGGTCCCGCGCACGTCCTGGGAGGATCCGAACGGGTTGGCGAGCGGCCGTTTGGTGGCCGGGCTGTGGGCATTGACGTCGTACAACGCGCCGTCCGAGCCGATCTCAACCCAACCGTCTGGTGCCGACGAAAGGTAACGGTCGCCACTGCCGACCGTGTCGGTGGAGTAGGTGGGGTGGCGCCCGCCGAACCCCGGGTCCCAGTAATACACCTTGGTCGGGTCGGATGCGCTGAGTGCCGTGAGCGTGTAGCCGGACAACGAGAAGCTCGTCATGTCGGGCGTGACGACTCCGATGCGATAGGGCTTCCCGCCAGACGTCACGGCGAGCAACGTGCCGGAGACGTCGAGCAGACGCCCGGCTGCGTTGTGTCGCTCGTAGATCGCGAACGGCTTGCCGAAGGCGGTCGTGTCGCCGGAGCTGGCGATCGGGCTCACGTAGGTGTAAGCGGAGGTTGCGATGTTCTTGCTCACTACCGTCGAAGCACCGACCGGCGCGAGGGCGCCGGCGGGCGGGGCCGTCCAGACCGCCGCGGCAGACAGGGCGACGAGTGCAGCGAGGCCGGTGGCGCGGAGCGCGGCGGGGCGGCGAGGGGCCTTGGTGCGGTGCATCATGTCCATCCAACGCCTGGCGCCCTGAGATGGTTGACAGGCGTAACCTTCGGTTTGTGAAGCTGCGCGACCTGGTGTACGGCGTGTATGAGCGCCGGCTGGTCGCGAATCTCGCCGGTGCGCCGCGGCCCCGGCACGTCGGGGTCATCCTCGACGGCAATCGGCGATGGGCCCGACAGAGCGGCGCGGACGACGTCGCACGTGGTCACCAGGCCGGCGCGGATCGCATCACCGAACTGCTCGCGTGGTGTGGTGACGCCGGGGTCGAGGTCGTCACGTTGTGGCTCCTGTCCAACGACAACCTCGCCCGGCCCGCCGACGAGATCGCGCAGCTGCTGTCGATCATCGAAGAGACGGTGCGAGACCTCAGCGCGCCCGAGCAGCCATGGCGGGTTCATCCGCTCGGGGCGCTCGACCTGCTTCCCGACTCGACGGTGCGCGTGCTCAAGGAGGCCGCCGAGGCGACCAGGGACAAGACCGGCCTTCACGTCAACGTCGCGATCGGGTACGGCGGCCGACGCGAGATCACTGACGCGGTTCGAAGCTTGTTGCACGAACACGCGTCGCGTGGCGCGTCGCTGGAGGAGGTCGCGGACATCCTCGATGTCGAACACATCGCCGACCACCTCTACACCCGCGGCCAGCCGGATCCCGATCTCGTCATCCGCACATCGGGCGAGCAGCGGTTGTCCGGCTTCCTGCTCTGGCAGACCGCACACTCCGAGTTCTACTTCTGCGATGCGCTCTGGCCCGACTTCCGGCGGGTCGACTTCCTGCGCGCGCTGCGCTCCTACGCGCAGCGCGAGCGCCGCCTCGGAGCCTGAAGGCCACCCTTCCGTAACCCGGAGTCGGGCGTGTCGGTAGCCGAGTCTCGCCACCGTGAGTCGTACCGTCGGCGGTGGAGGTCGGCCATTCCCGCCGACCGGGTTCCCGGAGGCCACGTGACCCCAGCCGCGACGAGCGCCGCAACTCCTGCCAAGACCACCCCCACCAAGCGGCGCAAGGCGGCAACGACCGCCGACCGTCGCGCGTACGTCCTCGACACGAGCGTGCTGCTCGCTGATCCGGCGGCGCTCGCCCGCTTCGCCGAGCACGAGGTCGTGCTGCCGGTCGTGGTCATCGCGGAGCTCGAGGCGAAGCGCAACCACCCCGAGCTCGGCTGGTTCGCACGGCAGTCGCTGCGGCTGCTCGACGACCTGCGCGCACACCACGGTCGGCTCGACCAGCCGATCCCGGTCAACGACGCCGGCGGCACGGTGCGTGTCGAGCTCAACCACAGCGATCCGAGTGTCTTGCCCGCCGGCTACCGGCAGGGCGGCAACGATGCGCGCATCCTGACGGTTGCGTGCAACCTCGCCGCCGACGGCGCTGACGTCGTGCTCGTGAGCAAGGACACCCCGATGCGGATCAAGGCCGCGAGCATCGGGATCGCCGTGCAGGAGTACCTCGCCGAGCAGGTCGAGTCCGGATGGACCGGCATGGCTGAGCTCGACGTCAGCGGCGACGACGTTGCCGCGTTGTACGCCGCGGAGACCCTCGAGCTGCCCGCTGCGGCCGAGCTGCCGTGTCACACCGGGGTGGTCCTGTTGTCCGAGCGCGGAAGCGCGCTTGCGCGCGTCGCGCCGGACAAGTCGGTGCGGCTGGTGCGCGGCGATCGTGACGCCTTCGGCATCCACGGGCGCAGTGCCGAACAGCGCATCGCCCTTGATCTGCTGATGGACCCGGAGATCGGGATCGTGTCGCTCGGCGGTCGCGCCGGGACGGGCAAGTCCGCGCTCGCCCTGTGCGCCGGACTCGACGCCGTGCTCGAGAAGCGGCTGTACCGCAAGGTCGTCGTGTTCCGGCCCCTGTATGCGGTCGGTGGCCAGGACCTCGGCTATCTGCCGGGCAGCGAGGCCGAGAAGATGACGCCCTGGGCCCAGGCCGTCTTCGACACCCTCGGCGCCTTGGTGCCCGACCACGTCATCGACGAGGTCATCCACCGCGACATGCTCGAGGTGCTGCCCCTCACGCACATCCGCGGGCGCAGCTTGCACGACGCGTTCGTCATCGTCGACGAGGCGCAGTCCCTGGAGCGCGGCGTCCTGCTCACGGTCCTGTCGCGAATCGGGCAGAACTCCCGCGTCGTCCTCACCCACGACGTCGCGCAGCGCGACAACCTTCGCGTCGGTCGCCACGACGGCGTCGCCGCCGTCATCGAGGCGCTGAAAGGCCACCCCCTGTTCGCCCATGTGACGCTCGTGCGCTCAGAGCGCTCACCGATCGCCGCGCTCGTGACCGAAATGCTCGAGGATCTCGGCATCTGACGGCGTACCGTCACAGAACCACCGACCAGAACCGGCGCTCTCGATCGCATGTGACATAGGTGTCGTGATTCACCACCCGTATGTCACATGCGTGTCGTGATTCACCACCCGTATGTCACATGCGTGTCGCGAAGGATCGTCCGGGCTAGGTAGTAGCCGCCAACGAGGCCAGGCACCGCTAGCGCCCACGCCGGGATACCGATGAGGCTCGCGATCCATCCGCCGAGACCGGCACCAACGCAGAGCGCAGCGAACGGGATGTATCCCGCGTTGGCCTTGCCCCGTCCCCCCCATGCGATCGGTGTCGCTCCCAGCCCGCCAGGCGCGCTCGACGCTTCGGTAGGCGCCGTCATCCGAACGATTGCCGTTTGATGACGCTAGAACGTGCTCAGGCGGCAGTCGCGTGAACTGGGGTCAGGTCGTGGACGCTGGACATTGCGCTAACGGCGTACCGTCAAGCCATGGCGAACAAGAACAAGGGCGGCCGCGAGGCGCGCAAGCC
>JAICMG010000155.1 GCA_025929365.1 Frankiaceae bacterium | reverse complement strand
TCGCCACGAGACCGGGATGCCGATCCACGTGACGGACAACCCGCTGGACTCCGTCGCGATGGGTGCCGGCAAGTGCGTCGAGGAGTTCGAAGCGCTGCAGCAGGTCCTCATCTCCGAGCCAAGGCGCTAGGTCAAGCCAAAAGCGCACCGACGGGGGTGGCGGCCAGCGCGGGGGCTTCCGCTGCCCAGTTGCGTGGCGAGGTTGACGTTGGTGGCTGCTGGAGGCGTCGCGGTGGCCACCTACGTCGACCTCGATGAGAAGTCCTGTCGATAACGTTCGGTTGATCATGAGGTCTGAGCTGTGAGGAACCCGCGGCGTGCGCGGCTGATCCTCACGCTGCTGCTGCTCAGCTCGTTCACGCTGATCACGCTCGACTACCGCTCGGGCGCGCTCGGCGGGGTCCGGCGGGCGGCGTCCACCGTGTTCGGGCCGATCGAGGACGGCATCGACGACGTCGTCCACCCCATCGGCTCGTGGTTCTCCTCACTCGGCCATCTGGGCAGCTACAAGCACGAGAACGAGCAGCTGCATCGCAAGGTCGCCCAGCTCCAGACCGAGCTGCGACTGACCGCGACCGAGCGCAACGAGTACCTCCAGGAGCAGAAGCTGCTCCACCTCGCCGGGCTCGGCCAGTACACGTCGGTCGCCGCCCGCGTGACCGCGTACGGCGCGGCCTTCGGCTTCGAGTCGACCGTCGCGATCGACCGCGGGACCGACAACGGCATCACCAAGAACGAGACGGTGATCAGCGGCGCCGGGCTGGTCGGCCGCGTCGTCGAGGTCGGCCCGACCACCGCAACGGTCCAGCTGGCCAACGACTCCGCGTTCACCGCCGGTGGCCGGCTGTCGACCGGCACCCTGGCGGTGGGGGAGGTCTCCGGTAACGGCCGTGGCAAGCAGATGGGGCTGACGCTGCTCGACAACACCGTCCGGCTCGCGGTCGGCCAGAGTCTGGTGACCTTTGCCTCCGGGCCGGGCGGGCCGTTCGTGCCCGAGGTACCGATCGGGCGGATCACGCATGTGGCGCCGGCAAGCGGGCAGCTCGCGCAGACCGCCTCGGTGGCGCCGTTCGTCAACTTCGGCTCGCTCGACGTGGTGGCGGTGGTGGTGGCCGCCCCGAAGACGATCAAGCACGACAGCCTGCTGCCGGCCTCGCCGACGCCGGCGCCGACCGTCACGGTGACCGTTACTGCCAGTCCGGGCGCCCACCCCACGCCGGGTGGCCCACAGACCAGTCCCGCGTCGTCCTCGACGGCCACCGCCACTCCGACCACGCGCGCCACGACGTCGCCGTGAGCGCGCAACGGGTCGCCTTTCGGGTCGCCGTGGTCATCACGGTGGTGTTGGCTCAGGTCACGGTGATCAACCGGATGCGGCTCCCGCTCGGCGGGCCGGACCTGTTGCTCGTGGTGGTCGTCGCCTTTGCCCTCGTCGGGGGGTCGCAGCGCGGCGCGACGTTCGGGTTCTTCGCCGGCTTGGCAGCCGACGTGATGCCGCCGACCTTCCACTTCGCCGGCGAGCTCGCCTTCGCCTACACGGTCGTCGGCTACCTCGCCGGCATGCTCGACGCCGGCGAGGAGAGCTCCGTCCTGACGATCATCGGGGTGGTGGCGGGCGCGTCGATTGCCGTCGTCCTGCTGTTCGCGATGCTCGGAGATCTCCTCGGCAATGCCCGCATCACGGGGGGTGCAACGCTGCATGCGCTGGCCGGGACCGTTGTCTACGATGTGGTGCTGGCGCCGTTCGTGGTCCCCCTCATCTCCGCCGCGGCCCGCCGGCTCGAGCCGGTAGGACCCCGATAGCGCCCTTTTGCAAGGCCCGCCCCACCGTCCCGAAGACCCGCAGGATCGCCTGACCGGAAGCGAAGCTCGTTGCCTGACCGCTCGCGCCTTCGACTCGTCGTCCTCGGCGTCTTGGTCCTCTCCCTGGTCGCGACCCTGCTCGGCCGGCTCTGGTACCTGCAGGTGCTCAATGCGCCGCAGCTGCGCGCCGAGGCGCTCAACCAGCAGATCCACGACATCGTCACCCCCGCGCCGCGCGGCGAGATCCTCGACGACACCGGCAAGCCGTTCGTCGACAACAAGCCGGCGCTCGTGGTCTCGGTGAACCGGACCGCGCTGGACCGGATGGGCAAGACCGTCGAAGCTCAGGTTCTGCACCGGCTCGCCCGCGAGCTGGGCAAGCCCTACACGCAGCTGAACAACGAGACGACGCCCTGCACCTACCCCAAAGTGAGAAACCAGCAGGGCCAGCTCGTCTACACATCGAGGCCGACTCCGTGCAACAACCACTTGGCCTACCAGCCGGTCGTCGTCAGTCAGCTCAAGCCGACGCTGGCCGCCGCGCGCAAGGCGCTGCAGATCAAGGAGAAGCCTGAGGAGTACCCCGGCGTCACAGTGGAGCTCACCGCTGTCCGGCACTATCCCAAGCCCAACGGCGCCCTCGCCAGCTCGATGCTGGGATACATCCAGCTGATCGGCCCGAAGCAGCTTGCGGCGCTGTCACCTGCCGACCGCGCTGTCTACCAGAACGCGCAGGTCGGCGTGACCGGGCTCGAGGCGCAGTACGAGCACTACCTGCGCGGCGCGCCCGGGGTGAAGGCGGTGAGCGTCGACCATCTCGGAGCGGTGACCGGCACGGTGCGCGACACCGCTCCGACGCCCGGCGACGACGTGGTCACCAACATCGACGCGGGCGTCCAGGCTTCGCTCGAGAAGCAGCTGCAGAACGCCATCACGGCCGCCAGGCACAGCGGCTATACCGCGGACTACGCCGCGGGCGTCGTACTCAACGCCCGCAACGGCGGCGTCGTCGCGATGGCCAGCGACCCGACGTATCCGCCGGGCGCGTTCGTGCCGCACATCTCCGCAAAGCTCTACAACCGGCTGCAGCACCAAGAGGGCTCGCCGTTGGTCGACAAGGCGTTCGAGAGCGCCAGCCCGCCCGGTTCGACGTTCAAGCTGATCTCGTCATCGGGTCTGCTTTACGACGGGACGATGTCGACCGGTGGCTACTACGACTGTCCCACCGACTTCCTCGGCCATCACAACTTCGATGGGGAAGGCGGCCTCGGCTCGATTCCGCTCCGCACCGCGCTCATCGTTTCCTGCGACACCTTCTTCTTCGAGCTCGGTGACCGCGACTGGAACCGGGACCAGCACCTCATCGCTCAACACAAGAAGCCGGTCGAGGGCGTGCAGCGGATCGCGCACGCTTATGGCCTGGGGGAGCAGCCGGGCATCGATCTTCCGATTGGAGAAGTGGCCGAGGGTCACATCGCGGACCGCTACAACACGAAGCTCAACTGGGAGCAGAACAAGAAGAACTACTGCGCGGGCGCGGCTCGTCGTCCCAAAGGCAGCTATCTGCAGCAGATCGACGAGCAGAACTGCAAGCTCGGCTACATCTTCCTGCCCGGTGACCAGATGAACCAGGACATCGGTCAGGGCACGGTCACGGTCTCCCCGCTGCAGCTTGCGGTCGCGTACGCGGCGATGGCGAACGGTGGGACCGTCTTCGAGCCGCGGATCGCGAAGGCGATAGTCAGCCCGACCGGCAAGCTCGTCAAGCGAATCAAGGCGCCCGTCCGCGACCACCTGCCGCTGTCGAAGTCGGACCTGGATTACCTGCGGAACGCGTTCTACGGGGTCACGACTTCGCGCAGCCCGGTCGGAACCGGTGTCAGCGCGTTCGCGGGCTTCCCGATGAACCGCGTGCTGGTCGGCGGCAAGACCGGAACCGCGGAGTTGACCGGGACCAACCAGAATGGGTCCTGGTTCGTGTCGTTCGGCGGGCCGGCCGGCCAGAAACCACAGTTCGTCACGGTCATCGAGGTCAACAAGTCCGACCAGGGCGCGATCAGTGCGGCGCCGTACGTGCGCAACGTGTGGGACGCGATGTACGGCTTCGGCGGCAACAAGGCGTTGTTCGCGAACGGAGTCCCGCCCCACAAGCTGCCCAAGGTCCAGATCGTCGAGGCGGGCCTGCCGCCGGCACACCACCACAAGAAGACCGCCACGGGCTCCGCCAGCGCCACCTCCTCGGCGACGCCGGCCGCGATGGGGCCGCCGCCCGTTCTCGACGCGCGATACGAGCGGCAACGTTTCGCGCGACCGGGGGCGGCGCCGTGACGGACTGGTCGGAGTCGACGCGTGCGGCTCCGATTGCGCTGCGCCGGGAGTCGCTGCGGTCGCGCGCGATGGACCGCGACTCGTTCATCCGGCAGCTCGACTGGGTGCTCGTCGCCGCGGTCTCGGTGCTGTGCGTCCTCGGTTGCGCGTTGGTGTGGGCCGCCGCGAAACCGCAGGGTCTGGGGTCGTCGTACCTGAAGAAGGACGTCCTCAACATCCTGATCGGCGGGAGCCTCGCCGCCGTCGCCGCACTCGTCGACTACCGCACGCTGCGCGCGTACACCCCGGTGCTGTACGCCGCGTCGCTCTTCGGTTTGCTCGTCGTGCTGACTCCACTCGGTAGCACCATCAACGGCGCTCACTCGTGGATCAGGCTGGGCGGCGGCTTCGAGGTACAGCCGTCGGAGTTCGCGAAGATCGCTGTCGTTCTCGGAATCGCGATGCTGCTTGCCGAGAAGCGCGAAGGACGCAGCGAACCGACGCGCAACGACATCTTGCTCTGCTTCGGGCTGGCCGCCGTACCTGTCCTCTTGATCCTCGCGCAGCCCGACGTCGGATCCGTGATGGTCTTCATGATCACGATCTTCGGAATGCTGGCGCTGTCCGGCATCCCCGGTCGTTGGGTCGGCGGCATGCTCGGCCTTGCTGTGGTGGGTGCGTTGTTCGTCGTACACGCCCACCTGTTGCACCAGTACCAGCTGGCTCGCTTCCAGGCGCTGAGCCAGCACAACACATCAGTGGCTGCGCAGACCTTCAAGTTCAACCAGAAGCAGGCCGGCATCGCGATCGGCAACGGGGGACTGTTCGGTCAAGGTCTCGGTCACGGCACGCAGACCAACGGTCAGTTCGTGCCCGAGCAGCAAACCGACTTCGTCTTCTCCGTGGCGGGCGAGGAGCTCGGCCTCTTCGGTGCCGGGCTGATCGTGGTGTTGTCGGGTGTCGTCTTGTGGCGGGCGCTGCGAATCGCCCGCTATGCCCGCGACCAGTTCGGCACCATGGTCGGCGTCGGAATCGTCTGCTGGTTCGCGTTCCAGACGTTCGAGAACATCGGGATGAACCTCGGCATCATGCCGATCACCGGCTTGCCGTTGCCATTTGTCTCTTACGGCGGGACATCGATGTTCGCCTCGATGATCGCGATCGGCCTCCTGCAAAACGTGCGGGTTCGCTCAAATCGCTGATCCGCCTACCCTGGGTGGCATGCCGGGGCTCAGCGTGTTCGACCGTCTCGAACCGCTGCTTCCCTCGGTGCGCAAGCCCGTCCAGTACGTCGGCGGCGAGCTGCACGCGGTCACGAAGGACTGGGACAGCTGCACCGTTCGCTGGGCGCTGATGTATCCCGACGCCTACGAGGTCGGGCTGCCGAACCAGGGCGTCCAGATCCTCTACGAGCTGCTGAACGAGCGCGACGACGTGCTCGCCGAACGGACGTACTCGGTGTGGCCGGACCTCGAGGCGCTGATGCGCGAGCACCGCATCCCGCAGTTCACGGTCGACGGGCATCGTGCGGTCGGTGAGTTCGACCTGCTGGGGGTGTCCTTCTCGACCGAGCTCGGCTACACCAACCTGCTGACCGCACTCGACCTCGCCGGCATCTCCATCGCGGCGAGTGATCGCCGCGACGGCGAACCCCTCGTCATCGCGGGCGGGCACGCCGCCTTCAACCCGGAGCCGATCGCGGAGTTCGTCGATGCCGCCGTGCTCGGCGACGGCGAGCAGGCCGTCCTCGCCATCACCGACCTGGTGCGGGCGTGGAAGCGTGACGGCTGCCCGGACGGCCGCGACGGCCTGTTGCTCCGGCTCGCGTCCAGCGGGGTTGCCTACGTGCCGGCGTTCTACGACGTCACCTACCTGCCCGATGGCCGGATCCAGCGCGTGGTGCCGAACCGTCCCGGCGTGCCGTGGCGCGTCGCGAAGCACACCGTGATGGATCTCGACGAGTGGCCGTATCCCAAGCAGCCGCTCGTGCCGCTCGCGGAGACGGTGCACGAGCGGTACAGCGTCGAAATCTTCCGCGGCTGCACGCGTGGCTGCCGCTTCTGCCAGGCCGGGATGATCACCCGCCCGGTGCGCGAGCGGTCGATCACGACGATCGGCGAGATGGTGCAGCGCGGTGTCGCGGCGACCGGCTTCGAAGAGGTGGGTCTGCTGTCGCTGTCGAGTGCGGACCACAGCGAGATCGCGGAGGTCGCCAAAGGGCTGGCCGACGCCTACGAAGGGACGAACGTCTCGCTGTCGTTGCCGTCGACGCGCGTCGACGCGTTCAACGTCACCTTGGCCAACGAGCTGTCCCGCAACGGCCGGCGTACCGGACTGACCTTCGCGCCGGAAGGTGGCAGCGAGCGGATGCGCAAGGTGATCAACAAGATGGTCACCGAGGACGACCTGATTCGCACCGTCGCGACGGCCTACGGCAACGGCTGGCGTCAGGTGAAGCTCTACTTCATGTGCGGGCTGCCGACCGAGACCGACGAGGACGTGGTCGCGATTGCCGGGGTCGCGAGTCGCGTCATCGAGACCGGACGGCAGGTGTCCGGCCGCAAGGACATCCGCTGCACCGTGTCGATCGGCGGCTTCGTGCCCAAGCCGCACACGCCGTTCCAGTGGGCGGCCCAGCTCGACCACGAGAGCGTCGATCGGCGGCTCGCGGCGCTGAAGGCCGCGGTCGTCAAGGACAAGAACTTCGGCAGGTCGATCGGCCTGCGCTACCACGACGGGCGCCCGTCGATCATCGAAGGCCTGTTGTCCCGCGGGGACCGGCGCGTGTCCGCGGCGATCCGCTGCGCATGGGAAGCGGGCGCGCGGTTCGACGGGTGGAGTGAGCACTTCTCCTTCGAACGCTGGACAGCCGCGTGTGACGCCGCTTTCGCGGGCACGCCGGTCTCGCTCGACTGGTACACCACGCGCGAGCGCGAGCTGTCCGAGGTGCTGCCGTGGGACCACCTCGACTCCGGACTGGACAAGGACTGGCTCTGGGGCGACTGGCAGGACGCGATCGGCGAGGCCGAAGTGGACGACTGCCGCTGGAGCCCCTGCTACGACTGCGGCGTGTGCCCGTCGATGGGCACTGAGACCCAGGTCGGCCCGACC
>JAICMG010000195.1 GCA_025929365.1 Frankiaceae bacterium | reverse complement strand
CGACGTCTATTTCTCCGTCTCCGCCGCACCCGGTTTCGGCGAGGTCAGCCACCTCTCAGCGACGGAGATGCAGACGCTGTTCGCAGAACGCGGCGGCGACCCCGCGCGCGCCGGCAAGAAGGACCCGCTGGACTGCCTGCTCTGGCAAGCCGCGAGACCGGGCGAGCCCTCATGGGATACCGTCCTCGGCCCGGGCCGGCCCGGCTGGCACATCGAGTGCACGGCGATCGCGATGCGCTACCTCGGAGAGACGATCGACATCCAGGGCGGGGGAGATGACCTCGTCTTCCCGCATCACGAGATGGGCGCCGCCGAGGCGGAGGTCCTGAGCGGACGGGCCCCCTTCGCCGCCGTCTCGCTGCACCAGGCGATGGTCGGCTACGACGGCGAGAAGATGTCGAAGTCCAAAGGCAACCTCGTGTTGGTCAGCAAGCTCCGCGAGCAAGGCGTCGACCCCATGGCAATCCGCCTGGCCCTGCTGAATCACCGCCACTCCCAAGCCTGGGAATGGAATGACGAAGAGATCAAAGCAGCAGAAACGAGGCTGGCTGAGTGGCGCCGCGCCTTCCAGCGGCCAGCGGCGCCGCCAGCCCAGCCCCTGGTCGATGCGGTGAGACGAGCTCTGCGAAGCGGCCTCGACACCCCAGCAGCGCTAGGCGCAGTAGACGACTGGGTAACCAGCGAAGGCGAAGACGAAACGGCGCCGCACATCGCACGAGCCGCGGTAGATGCCCTTCTTGGAATCGTCTGAGCAATAGCCGGTTGGGAGGTGCGAGCCGCGACACTAAGGAGCGTTTGCGCAGCAAACGCGACCCGTCGCGGCCGTACCTGCCGACCGGCTCCCGCCGGCGATCCTCTGGTGCGTCAGTCCGCGGAGTCGTGCCTTCTGAGATACCGCTCGAAAGCGCGTGCGATGGCCTCCCCAGAGGCTTCCGGCATAGCGGTTTGGTCGTCGCGCAGCTCGAGCGAGGCGATGTAGTCGGCGATCTCGCCGTCATCACGCGCGAGCGCGTCGACGTCGCTCTCCCACGCCTGGGTGGCTTCCGGTAGGTCACCAAGCGGAACGGTGACGTCGAGCACGTCCTCGACGCGGTGCAGCAGGGTCATCGTCGCCTTCGGGCACGGCGGCTGCGCGAAGTAGTGCGGGACGCTCGCCCAGTAGGAGACGACCTTGCGTCCGGTGTCAGCGAGCGCCTGGTGGAACACGCTCACGACACCGGTTGGACCTTCGTACCTCGACCGCGTCAGGCCGAGGCTGTGCGCAAGCACCTCGTCGGATGCCGAGCCGTTCACGTCTATCGGACGCGTGTGCGGCACGTCGGCCAGCAGCGCGGCGAGGCACACGACCTGGTCGACCTCGAGCTCGTCGGCGAAGGCAGTGAGCTCCTCGCAGAATGCCCGCCAGCGCATGTTGGGCTCGAGCCCGCGCACGAGCACGATCTCGCGATCACCGACGGTGGCCAGGGCAAGGCGGGTGGTCGGCCAGTCGATGCGACGAGTGACGCCGTCGACGAGTCGTACCGTCGGCCGGTTCACCTGGTAGTCGTAGTAGTCCTCGGGATCGATCGCGGCAAACGGTCGCGCTTGCCATTCGCGCTCGAGATGCTCGATGGCGTTCGTCGCTGCATCCGCCGCGTCGTTCCAGCCTTCGAAGGCCGCGATCATCGCGCGCCGCCGGCCGGTGCCGCGGGAGACCGTCACAGCTCCAGCGTATGCCCGGTTGCAGCGGGTGGAAGCACGGTTAGCGCCGGCCGCCGCCCGTCGTGTGGACGATCAACACGTCGCAGGCGGCGCGATGACTGATGTTGGCCGGGACAGAGCCGAGAAGGCGCCCGGCAAGGCTGTTCAGCCCGCGGTTCCCGATGATGCAGAGGTCGATCTTTCGACCTTCGATCAGTGCGACGAGTACGTCGACCGGGTCACCCGCCTCGGCGGTCGTCTCGATCGTCTTCGCACCGGCCTTCTTGGCGAGGGCTTGCGCCTCGCGCAACGCGTCCTCAGCCGGGTTGGCCCCCACGACTTTGTAGGAGACCTCGCCGAGCTCCTGCGTCGCGCGGGCACGGTCGCGGTCGGACAGCGGCTGGTATGCCGAGGCGATGATGAGCGTCGCGCCGGTGTCGGCGGCGATGGCAGCGGCCTTCTCCACCGCGCGGAACGACGACGGGGACCCGTCCGTACCGACCAGAACCTTCGAGTAGCTGCTCAACGCGGACTGCCCCCTTCGAGCGTTCGCCGGCGGTTCGGACGAACCGTATATGAGGCGCCCGAAACAGTCACGGACACTAGAATCGAACGAGATGTCGAGTCCGCGGGAGCGCTCCGGACCTGCCGCGCTGCTCAAGGCACTGCGCGAGCGGGTCGTCGTCGCTGACGGCGCGATGGGCACGATGTTGCAGGCCCACGACCTCACGCTCGATGACTTCGAAGGTCACGAAGGCTGCAACGAGGTCCTCAACGAGACCCGCCCCGACGTCGTACGCAGCGTCCACGACGCCTACTTCGCCGTGGGGTGCGACGCCGTCGAGACCAACACGTTCGGTGCCAACCTCGCGAACCTCGGCGAGTACGGCATCGAGTCGAGGATCCACTCGCTGTCCGAGGCCGGCGCGCTGCTCGCGCGGGAGGTTGCGGACGGCTATTCCACGGCGGACCGTCCTCGCTGGGTCATCGGATCGGTCGGGCCGGGCACCAAGCTCCCCACGCTGGGCCATGTCCGCTACGCCGAGCTTCGCGATGCCTACCAGGCGGAGGTCGACGGCCTGATCGCCGGCGGCGCCGATGCCGTGCTCGTGGAGACCGCGCAGGACCTGCTGCAGGCCAAGGCGGCGCTCAACGGAGCGCGGCGGGCGTTCATCACGACCGGGATCAAGCTGCCCCTGTTCGTGCAGGTCACGGTCGAGACCACCGGCACGATGCTGCTCGGCAGCGAGATCGGCGCCGCGCTGACCGCGCTCGAGCCGCTCGAGATCGACCTGATCGGGCTCAACTGCGCGACCGGGCCGGCGGAGATGAGCGAGCACCTGCGCCACCTGTCCCGGCACGCCCGGGCCGGCCTGTCCTGCATGCCGAACGCCGGTCTGCCGGAGCTCACCGCCGACGGCGCGCGGTATCCGCTCACCCCGGAGGAGCTCGCCGACGCGCACGACACCTTCACGCGGGAGTTCGGGCTCTCCCTGGTCGGGGGGTGCTGCGGCACCACACCCGAGCACATCCGCCAGGTGGTCGAGCGAGTCGGGGGGCGCGAGGTCACCGCGCGCCGTCCGCACGCCGACCGCGGCGCGGCGAGCCTCTACCAGCACGTGCCGTTCCGTCAGGACACGACGTACCTCACCATCGGCGAGCGCACCAACGCCAACGGCTCGAAGGCGTTCCGGGAGGCGATGCTGGCGGAGCGGTGGGACGAGTGCGTCGAGATCGCGCGGGACCAGACCCGTGACGGAGCGCATCTGCTCGACGTGTGCATCGACTACGTCGGGCGCGACGGCGCGGCGGACATGCGCGAGGTCGCGTTCCGCTTCGCGACGGCGTCGACGCTGCCCCTCGTCCTGGACTCGACCGAACCCGCCGTGATCGAGGCCGGGCTCGAGTGTCTCGGTGGCCGGAGCGTCATCAACTCGGTGAACTACGAAGACGGCGACGGCCCGGACTCGCGCATCGCGAAGATGATGCCGCTGGTCAAGGAGCACGGTACGGCCGTCGTCGCGCTCACGATCGACGAGGAGGGACAGGCGCGCACGGCCGACTGGAAGGTGCGCGTCGCCAGCCGCCTGATCGACGACCTCACCGGCAACTGGGGGATGGACCAGGCCGACATCATCGTGGACTGTCTGACGTTCCCGATCGCGACCGGTCAGGAGGAGACCCGTCGCGACGCGCTCGAGACGATCGAGGCCATTCGCGAGGTCAAGCACCGCTATCCCGACGTGCAGACGACGCTCGGACTGTCGAACGTGTCGTTCGGGCTGAACCCGGCGGCACGCCAGGTGCTCAACTCCGTGTTCCTGCACGAGTGCGTCAAGGCCGGCCTCGACTCAGCGATCGTCCACGCCTCGAAGATCCTGCCGTTCGCGCGGATTCCCGAGGAGCAGCGCGAGGTCGCGCTCGACATGGTCTACGACCGCCGCCGCCCCGCGACCGACACCGAGCCCGCGTACGACCCGCTCACCCGGTTCCTCGATCTGTTCGAGGGCGTCGACGTCGCAGCCGCCAAGCAGTCGCGCGCCGAGGAGCTCGCTGCCCTGCCACTGGGGGAGCGCCTTGCGCGGCGGATCATCGACGGTGAGCGTGGTGGCCTGGAGCCCGACCTCGACGAGGCGATGCGCACCGGGAAGACGCCGCTGGACATCATCAACGACCACCTGCTCGAAGGAATGCGCGTCGTCGGTGACCTGTTCGGCTCCGGGCAGATGCAGCTGCCGTTCGTCCTGCAGTCCGCCGAGGTGATGAAGGCCGCCGTCGGCTACCTCGAGCCGCACATGGAGTCCACCGGCGAGGAAGGCAAGGGCACGATCGTCCTTGCGACGGTGCGCGGCGACGTCCACGACATCGGCAAGAACCTCGTCGACATCATCTTGAGCAACAACGGCTACACCGTGGTGAACCTCGGCATCAAGCAGCCGATCACCTCGATCGTCGAGGCGGCGCAGGAGCATCGCGCCGACGTCATCGGCATGAGCGGGCTGCTCGTCAAGAGCACCGTGATCATGAAGGAGAACCTCGAGGAGCTGAACAGCCGAGG
>JAICMG010000093.1 GCA_025929365.1 Frankiaceae bacterium | reverse complement strand
GTGGGGCGCGGTCGGTGGCATGGCGGTCTTCTGGTGTGTGAAGAACGGGCTCGCCGTCGTCGCGGAGGTCGTGACCACCGGCAAGGCGCTGCGCGGCGTGGTGTGGGAGAAGGCGCCGTTCGCGGCGCTGCACTCCGTCGGTGCGGCCGGAATCGGCCTGCTCGGAGCATGGCTGGCGGAGAACGCTCCGGCGGGCCTCGTCGCGCTGATCGTCCCGGTGGTGCTGCTGTGGATCTCCTACGACGAGCAGGCGACACGTGCCGCAGAGACGGAGCTGTTCGCCGAGCTGGCGCGACTGCAGGAGCGGGCCAGCAACCGTTCGGTCGACGTATCCGCCTACGTGGTGCTCACGGCGGCGTGCCGGCTGTTCAACAGTCCCGACGTCGAGATGATCCTCCTTGCCCAGGAGGGCCCGATTCATTTCGCCGGCGACGCGATCGGCATCGACCGGCGCCTTGTCGATCCGGCGGCGCTGGACGAGGACTGGGTGCTGCAGGCGCTCGCCGAAGGCAGCACGGTGACGGGGGTGGAAGCCGGCCGGCCGTGGTGCGCGACAGTGCTGGGTGGTGACAACCCGCTCGCCGTCCTCGTCGCTCGTCGCGCCGCGGGTGCCCCGCCGTTCGGTCGCCGCGATGTGCTGCTAGCCGGCGTCCTCGCCGAGCAGGCCGAAACCTGGCTCGGAAGCGCCACCCGCGCCGTGCCCCGTGAGGAAGCGCCGCCGCGCTCCGCGCTGGAGTCGGCGCGCGAGTTCAGTGACTTCGGCACCGACACCGAACCGGCGCGGCGCGTGCTTCGCGACTCGGCGAACCGACTTGCCCGGCTTGCCTCGAGTGACGGCACTCCCGAAGTCGATGACATCGTCGACGAGCTGCACGCCGCCGAGCGGGCGGTCGCCTCCCTGCTCGGCGCCATGGCCCTTGCCACGGAGCCGGAGCTCGTCCTTGGTATGACGGAGGACGAGATGCCGCTGACCGGGGGGCGCGGCTCGTTCGACGACTGGACGACGACAGGGGTGCTCACACCATGAGGTGGACCCGCGGCAATGGCGTGCCGCTGTCGGCGCTGGTCTTCGTGCTCACGCTCGGTGCATGCAGCGGGCTGCTTGTCGTCTCGGTCGAGATCCTGCACGGCACCGGTCACGCATCCGGTCCGTTGTGGGAGGTCATCCTCGCCGGCGGCCCGGCTGCGGTGGCGATTGCCGTCATCGCCGCGGTCGCGAACTTCCAGATCTCGCGTGCGGTCGGCCGGATGCAGGCGCGCGCGAGCACTGTCGACGCGCTGCACCGGCGGGTGCGGATGTCGGATGAGGTCGCCGAGCGGCACCGCCAGGCGGCAGAAACGGCAAGTGCCGGCATGTACGAGCTCCTCGCCGGCCTGGTCGCCGCCGAGGAGTCGGCGCGCGGCCAGCTGACCGCCGAGCTGCACGACACCGTCGCGCAGTCGTTGACGATGGCCCGCGTGCTGCTCGACGACCGCCGCAACCCGGGCAGCATCGGTCGCGCGGTGGAGATGGTCGGGGAGGCCGAGGAGCAGATCCGCGCCGTCATGGCACGGACTCGTCCGCCCGCGCTGCGCGACGGCGACCTTGCCCGCGCGGTGTGCGCGCTTCGGGATGACTTCGCCAACCGCTACGGGCTCGAGGTGTCGATCAGCTGGCCGACAGAGCCGCACCCGCTCCCGTTGGCGAGTGCCATCACGGTCTACCGCTTCTTCCAGGAAGGCCTGCTCAACGTCATCAAGCACGCCGACGTCGACGCCGCACGTGCCGAGCTGATCGTCGACGACGACTGGGTCACCGCGATCGTCGCCGACCAGGGCCTCGGCTTCGCGCCTGAGGACGTGGCGTCGACCGGCGGCCGCCACGTCGGGCTCGGCTTGCTGCGCGAGCGCGCGCGACTCGTCGGGGGCGCGCTCGAAGTGACGTCGTGGCGCGGGGCCGGGACGACGCTTGCGCTTCGGCTGCCCCGCATGGCGGCCGCCACCGGCATCCATGTCGTGCACGGGACGCCCGGCTCCTACCGCGACTCGCAGACCGGCTAGCGGACCTCTTGCGTTATCTGCGTTGGCGGGCCTTGGCGGCGCGCCTGCGTGGCAACGCGACCACTCCGGGCGGCATCGGCGGCAGGCCCGCCGCGACACACAGCACCTCACCGAAGGCGATCAGGTGCGGCGCGAGCTCTCCCTGCGGGGACCACGACGCGCGCAGCTCGACGTCGCAGTCGACCGGATGTCCTGACAGTGCGCCGAACCGCTCCGACGTCGTACGGGTCACGGTGCCGCTCTCCGCGGCGTACTCCGCTCCCGCGCCGTCGAGGGCCTCGACCAGCCACGTCCAGCCCACCTCGAGCAGCATCGGGTCGCTGGCGATGTCGGGTTCGACGCCCGCCTGGATGTAGGCCACGCAGCGGGTGTCACCTGCCCACACCTCTTGGCCCTCGGGGTCGTGCAGAACGATGAGCCGGCCTTCGGCGAGCTCCTCGTCGCCCGACATCACGGAGGCATGGAGTGCGATCGCGTGTGGCGCCAGCCGAGGCGGCGCCGGGAGCTCGTGAACGACGAGCTCAGGACGGAGCTCAACGGCCGACAGCCCCGCAAGCGCCGCACGAAATGCGGGCGGGAGGTCGGCCGGTGCGGACAGCTCCACCGACACGTGGTCACTGTAAGCGCCGGGTCAGGCGCCGAGCGGCGCGCGACTCGCCCAGGGCCGTAGTTTGAGCGCCGTGGCGGTCCTCCTGGCGCTGTTGTCGAGCGCGATGTGGGGAACGTCGGACTTCTGCGGCGGGACACTGACCCGCCGGCGTCCTGCCGTCACGGTGGCAGCCGTCAGCGAGTTGGTCGGACTCGCCGGCATTCTCGTCGCGGCGATCGCTGCCGGGGCGCTGTCCGCGTCGCCGGGCTACGTGGGGTGGGGACTGCTCGGGGCGGTGGCGGGAACCGTCGGGATCGTCGCGTTCTACGAGGCGCTCGCGACCGGCACGATGGGCATCATCGCGCCGATCGCCGCGATGGGAGTGGTCGTCCCCGTCGCGGTCGGCTTGGCCGGAGGCGACCGGCCCAGTGCACTGCAGGTCGCCGGGATCGCCGTCGCGATCGTCGGCATCGTCCTGGCCAGCGGTCCTGAGCTTCGACGCGACGTCGACGGCCTGTCGGCGGCGCGGCCGCTCTGGCTCGCCGGGCTCGCCGCGGTCGGTTTCGGGGTCGTGTTCGTTGCCCTTGCCCACGGCGCGAAGCACAACACCTTGATGACGCTGGTGGTGATGCGTGCCGTCGCGATCGTGCTGATGGTGGCAATCGCGCTGGTCACCTCGACGTCACTGCGCGTGGGCGCGGGGGATGCGCCGATGCTGGTGGTGGTCGGCGCGTTCGACGTCGGCGCGAACGTCACGTTCGCGTACGCCACCCGCCACGGCTTGCTGGCGGTGGTGTCGGTGCTGTCCTCGCTCTATCCGGCCGTCACCGTCGTGCTCGCCCGTGCGGTGCACACCGAGCGGCTGGCTCGGCTTCAGCTGGCAGGAGTCATCGCGGCGCTGGGCGGCGTGGTCCTGATCGCGTCGTGACGCTGCCCGCGTGCCCGCCGACGGCCCTACAGCGAAACCTGTGACGCGGGCACTCGTAGGCTCCTTGTGTGGCCGGGCCCGCCGACAGCGCGTTCCTTTCGGCCTGTCGTCGACAGCCGGTGCCGTACACGCCGGTGTGGTTCATGCGACAGGCGGGCCGCGCCCTGCCCGAGTACCGAAAGGTGCGCGAGGGCGTCGAGATGCTCGACTCGTGTCTGCGGCCCGACCTCATCGTCGAGATCACGATGCAGCCGGTACGCCGCTACGGCGTCGACGCCGCGATCCTCTTCAGTGACATCGTGCTGCCGCTGAAGGCGGCCGGCGTGGACCTCGACATCAAGGCCGGTGTGGGTCCGGTGATCGCGGAGCCGATTCGTGATGCGGCCGGCGTCGCGGCGCTTCCCGAGCTCGAGGCGGATCACGTCGCTCCGGTTGCGGAGGCGGTGCGCACCTTGGTGGGGGAGCTCGGCACGACGCCGCTCATCGGTTTCACCGGGGCGCCCTTCACGCTCGCGTCGTATCTCGTCGAGGGCGGCCCGAGCCGCGACCACGCCCGGACCAAGGCGCTGATGTACGGCGACGAGGCGACCTGGCACGCACTCGCCGGCAAGCTGGCGGATCTCGCCGCGACGTACCTCGCCGTGCAGATCGACGCCGGCGTGAGTGCCGTGCAGGTCTTCGACTCGTGGGCGGGTGCGCTGTCGGCGGCGGACTACGAGCGCTACGTGCTGCCGCACAGCCGTCGGGTGTTCGCCGCGGCAGCCGGCGTGCCGCGCATCCACTTCGGCGTGGACACCGCGGAGCTGCTCGGGCTGATGGCGGCAGCGGGCGCCGATGTCGTCGGCGTCGACTGGCGGGTGCCGCTCGACGCCGCTGTGCAGCGCGTCGGCCCGAATGTCGCGCTGCAGGGAAACCTCGACCCGGCGGTGGTGTTCGCGCCTTGGCCCGCGGTCGAGCATCGCGTGCGCGAGGTGCTTCGTGCCGGGAGTCGTGCGGAGGGTCACATCTTCAACCTCGGGCACGGCGTGCTGCCGGACACCGATCCGGACGTCCTTGCCCGCATCGTGGAGCTTGTCCACGAAGCCTCCGCTCGATCGTGACGAACGTTGTCGTCGTCGGCGGGGGGATCGCCGGGCTGACGGCCGCGCATGACCTGGCGACCGCCGGGGTCGGCGTGACGCTGGTCGACGCTGCGCGCGCAGTGGGCGGCAAGCTTCGGGTATGCGACGTCGGTGGCGTCGCGGTCGACGAAGGCGCGGAGGCGTTCCTTCGCCGGCGGCCGGAAGCCCTCGAGCTCGTCGAGCAGCTCGGCCTGCGTGACGAGCTCGTCACGCCGGCGACGACATCGGCGTCGGTGTGGGCGCGGGGCAAGCTGCGCCCAATGCCCGCGAAGACCGTGATGGGGGTGCCGAGCGACCCCGCCACGTTGCGCGGTGTCCTGTCCAACACCGAGATCGTGCGCGCGACGGCGGATCGCTGGCTGCCGGGCTCTGCACCCGACGGCGATGTCTCGGTCGGCCGGTGGCTGCGTGCGCGGCTCGGCCCGGCCGTCGTGGAGCGACTCGTCGATCCGATGCTCGGCGGCGTGTACGCCGGGCGAGCCGACGATCTCTCCCTTGCCGCGACCCTGCCGCAGCTGCCGCGCGACGACCGGTCGGCGTTGCGTGCGGCGCGCCACGCCATCGATGCTGCGCCCCCCTCCGGCGAGCCGGTGTTCGCGACGTTGCGTGCCGGCCTCGGCGCGCTGCCCGATGCCCTCGATGCGGCGATCACGCGGGCGGGCGGACGAATCGTGACCGGTCGAGCCGTCCGGCGGATCGAGCGCTCCGCGGATGGGTGGCGGGTCGTGCACGGCGCGACGGCCGACGAGCAGGCGCTCGACGCCGATGCCGTCATCCTCGCGACGCCGGCCAGCCCGACCGCACGCCTGCTGTCGTCGGTGGCCCCTGCCGCAGCGCAGGAACTCGGCGCGATCGGCTCGGCGAGCATCGCGATCGTGACGACGGCATGGCGCGCGGTGGATGCGTCCGGTGCCGCGCCGGGAAGCGGCTACCTCGTGCCGGCCCGCTACGGCCGACCGGTGAAGGCGGTCACGCTGTCGTCAGCGAAGTGGTCCCATCTGTCGGGCGACGTGGCGATCGCGCGCTGCTCGATCGGGCGCTTCGGCGACGTCGCCGATCTGCAGCGCGATGACACGGATCTTGTCGCAGCGGCAGTCAGTGAGCTGACGACGTACGCCGGGTTCGCGGGCTCGCCCATCGACGTGCGGGTGACTCGCTGGGGTGGCGCGCTGCCGCAGTATTTCGTCGGCCATCGTGAACGGGTGGCGCGTGTCCGCGCCGCGCTCGACTCCCTCCCGGGGCTCGCCGTGTGCGGTGCGGCATACGACGGGGTGGGGGTGCCTGCGTGCATCGCGACCGCACGTCTAGCGGTCAAGCAGGTCGGCGCTCACCTCACGAGCCGTGAAAGGCAGTGATTCCTGACAGGGTCGGGACGAACACGTGGTTGCCGTCGACCACCTCTGACGGGAAGTGGGTAAGGCTTCCGACCGCGTGAGTTGACAGCACATGACCGTCCGCCAACGACAGCACCTTGAGCGTGCCACTGTCTCGATCCGCGACGAAGACGCGCTTGCCGGCGAGCTCGGCTGATCCGTAGACCCCCGACGCGATCCACTTCCACCGCATCGAATGGCGGCTGACCGACAGCGCTCGGATTCCGCCGGTGCAGGGCATGACAACTGTGTGCCCGACGCGCGCGGCTCCCGCGAACGCGACGCACCCTGAGGTGGTCGCTAGCTGCGAGCCGATTCCACCGAGACTCGTCTTGAGCAGATAGACGACACCTCGCTTGCCGGCGATGACGATTCGGCCGTCCACCGGCACGGGTGAGGACGAGCCGAGGTCGAGGTCGCTCGCGTTGTCCTGCTGCCACGTGGAAGGCGCGAAGATCGCGACGCGGTGCAGGGTCGCCGGCGCCAGCTCGGTGACCGAGTCGCTGTCGCCCCAGGACCCGCTGGTGCGCGCCCCGTTGCCCACTGCGACATAGAGGTTGCCGTTCTGCCCGACCACCGGCCCGGCCGGTGCCCAGATGCCCGCTTCCCGCGGCGTCGGTACGGCGTAGTGGGTGGTCGCTCCCTTTCCGTTCGTCGCGGTGGAGGTCACGTAGCCGACGTAGTTGTCACAGTCGCCCGCCAGTCCGCCGTAGCTCGTGATGACGCGGCCGGCGGTGACGAGCAATGCGGAGCGCTGCTGCTCGGCGCTGCGGTTGCGGCTCGGTAGGACGTCATTGGATCGATGCCATCGCCGATGTCCATCGGTTGCGTCGAGCGCCCATAGCGTGTGGTGACCGCCGACGGTCTCGGCGACGACGAATACGGAGCGGGTCGCTGCGTCGTACGCCGGCGTGCCGGTGATGCCGAGCGGATCGATGTCCCCGCAGGGCAGTTGCGATTGCGGCTGGGCGGTCCCGAGGCTGGTGTGCCAGCGTTGCTTGCCGGTGCGGGGGTTGAGGCCGTAGACGGAGTCGTTCTCGGTGGCGGCGATCAGCGTGCCGTTGACCAGCAGCGGCTCGCCGTACACCGCGCCGTCCAGGCGCGCAGCCCACGCCGGGTGCAGTGCGCCCCTGACTGCCGCCGTCCTTCCGGCGCGGTCGTTGGTGCGGTGGTAGGTCGGCCAGTTGGTGAAGTGGGGTGCCGTTCCGAGGCTCGACGTGGCGGTCGTCGCATCGCCGCTGGTGTGGGAGACGGGCGCGGCACCGCTGCTGCGCGAGCAGGCCGTGGTGAGAGTGAGCGGGACAGCGAGCAAGATCGTGAGACGACGCATGGCTGCAGTCTGCCCCCGGCGCCCGCTCGTCAGCTCTGCGCGACAATGGGGACATGGCGGAGCGACGGTCGGCGGGCAAGAAGGCGAAGGACCTCAACCAGGTCATCAGCTACACGATGTGGTCGGTCTTCAAGGTGAAGTCCGCGCTGCCCGCCGAGTCGCGCGAGCCCATCGCCACGGAGCTCGAGCAGCTGATCGACCAGCTCGCCGGCAAGGGAGTCGTGACGCGCGGCCTGTACGACGTGGCCGGGTTCCGGGCCGACGCCGATCTGATGCTGTGGCTCGTCGCGCCGACGTCGGATGACTTGCAGGACGCGTACGCGCGTTTTCGCGGAACCGCCCTCGGCCGGGTCTGCGAACCGGTGTGGTCGGCGATGGCGCTGCATCGGCCGGCGGAGTTCAACAAGAGCCACGTGCCGGCGTACCTGTCAGGCGAGGAGCCGAGGCGCTACGTCAGCGTGTATCCGTTCAACCGCTCCTACGAGTGGTACCTGCTGCCCGACGAGGAGCGCCGGTTCATGCTCGCCGAGCACGGCAAGATGGCGCGCGAGTACCCCGATGTCCGCGCCAACACGGTGCCGGCCTTCGCGCTGGGTGACTACGAGTGGGTGCTCGCGTTCGAGGCCGACGAGATGCACCGCATCGTCGACCTGATGCGAGAGCTGCGTGCCGCGACGGCGCGCCGGCACACGCGGCTGGAGATCCCGTTCTATCCGGGGGCACGCAAGTCAGCGGCCGACCTGGTGGCGGCGCTTCCCTAACCTGCCGGGTCGCGCCACATCCGCCAGATCTTCGGGCCCTTGCCGAGGACGCGCAGCTCCTCGACGACCGTGAAGCCGTGGCGCTCGTACAGCGTCAGGTTCCGCTCGTTCGACGACTCGAGGTAGGCCGGGATCCGGTCCGCGTCTGCCGTCGCGAGGACCTCGCGAAGCAGCTGGCCGCCACACCCCTGGCCCTGACAGTCCTGGCGCGCGCCCAGGTATCCGAGGTACCAGTGGTCGGGCTGCTTCGGGTGCAGCCCTTCGATCTGCAGCTGGGTGCGCAGGGCGCGTTGTACGCGACGGCCGAAAGCGGCCGTCATCGGTCCTGCCTCAAGCGCCATCTCGGTGGCGGGCAGGGCCCAGGTGCCCGGCGCTGACCACAGCGCGGCGGCGGAGCCGTCACCGGCGATGTAGCAAGGCTTGCCGGTGCGCAGGTAGCTCCGGGACATGCTCGTGAAGAAGGTGCGCATCCGCCGATCGCGATGCCTCCGGTCCTCGGGGATCAGCCATCCGATCACCGGATCGTTGGTGAAGGCGTCCGCGAGAACATCGCCGAGCAGGTCCGCGTCGTCGCGAGTCGCGGCCCGAACCGTCAGTTGCGCCTTCTGCATCGTTACGACTCGGCAGGGTCGAACGTGAGGCTCACGCTGTTCATGCAGTACCGCTCGCCGGTCGGCGTCTGCGGCGCGTCGTCGAAGACGTGGCCGAGGTGGGAGCCGCAGCGCTTGCAGCGGACCTCGGTGCGCTTCATGCCGTGCGAGCTGTCGTCGATGAGCTCGACGGCGTCGGAGTCCATCGGGTCGTAGAACGACGGCCAACCACTGCCCGACTCGAACTTGGTGTCGCTCTTGAACAGCTCGTTGCCGCACGCGCGACAGCGGAAGATCCCGGTGCGGTGCTCGTGCAGCAGCGGGCCGGTGCCGGGGCGCTCGGTACCGGCCTGGCGCAGCACGGCGTACTCCTCCGGCGATAGTTCTGCGCGCCATTCATCGTCTGACTTCTCGACCGTGTAAGCCACGCCACCGATCGTGTCATGGAGGTAGCGTCCCGTCATGGCTTCCCCCTTCGTCGAGGTCGAGGTCGAAGGCCGCACGGTCAAGGTCACCAATCCCGATCGCGTCTACTTTCCGGCGATCGGCGCGACGAAGCTCGACGTCCTCAACTACTACGTGTCGGTCGGCGAGGGGATCGTCCGGGCGCTCTACGAGCGGCCCTGCATGCTCCACCGCTATCCGGAGGGCGTGCAGGGTGTCGAGGGCGAGAAGATCTACCAGAAGCGGATCCCGAAGGGCGCGCCCGACTGGATCCGTACGGCGGAGGTGTCGTTCCCGTCGGGTCGCACGGCCGACGAGCTGTGCGTGACCGAGCTCGGGGCCGTGGCATGGGCGGTGCAGATGTCGACCGTCGAGTTCCATCCGTGGCACACCCGATGCGATGCCGTCGAGCAGCCGGACGAGCTGCGCATCGATCTCGACCCGCAGCCGGGCACTGGCTTCGCCGAGGCGAAGCAGGTCGCCGGCATCGTGCACGAGGTGCTGGACGAGATCGGTGCGGTGGGCTGGCCGAAGACGTCGGGTAACCGCGGCGTGCACATCTACGTGCGGATCAAGCCCGACTACGGCTTCCGCGAGGTACGTCGCGCGGCGCTTGCATTCGCGCGTGAGGTGGAGCGCCGTGCGCCCGACCTCGTGACGACCGCTTGGTGGAAGGAGGAGCGCGGCGAACGGATCTTCGTGGACTTCAACCAGAACGCGAAGGACCGCACGATCGCGGCGGCGTACTCGCTGCGTGGCTTCGCGCATGCACCGGCGTCAGCGCCTGTGACGTGGGATGAGCTACCCGACGTCGAGACCGAGGACTTCACCATCAACACGCTGCCGAGGCGTTTCGCCGAGCTCGGCGACGTCCACGCCGGGATCGATGACGCCGTGTTCGGCATCGAGCCGCTGCTCGAGTGGGCGGATCGCGACCAGTCCGACCACGGTCTCGGTGACGCGCCGTACCCGCCGAACTACCCGAAGATGGAAGGCGAGCCGCCGCGCGTGCAGCCCAGCAAGATGAACAAGGCGAACTGGTCTGCGGACAACGAGTGAGCGAGAACAGGCTGTACCTACAGTTCGCCGACTTCTTCAGGTCTAGGCGGACGGCGCCGGCGATCTCGTTGATACCAGCAGCTCGCCACTGGATGGACTGTCGCCTCATCTCATTCAGGCTGTCCCGGTTCGCCCCGCCTCGAAAGTCAGGATCCTCAGCCATGAAGTTTGAAGAAACCCGGAGCGAGTCAAGGTAGGCCGAGGAAAAGGTCGGCGACCTCTTCACGTGTCAGAACTTCTGAGGACCTGACCCGTGCCCGAACCCCGTCCCAGGGGATTTCCTCGATGGCTCGCTGATCAGCTGATTCGACAATGGTCCGTCCGACAACGAGATGGTTGATCGCACCCGTCTCGTCCCGTAGCCTCACGTCGCAGGTGAATCGGCCCGCCTGGCCACCCGCGCATTGCATGTACTCAGTCGGGCCACTGCCAAGGTCGACTTGGTCAAACGGAACTTCGTCAGGAAGCCTCCAGAGCCACAGCGAGTAGTAGTTGAGTCCGTCAAGAAGCGCGATCCGGTGCCGCAGTTCGTCCTCGATCGGGATGTCAGGCCGGTTCCCGACCTCGGTCGTCGTTCGTCCGTTGACTGTCACTGCAAACCGAATTGTCCTGACAGAGGGTCCACGCAACCGGGTCAGCTCCACGTTCAGCCGGTCACTCCGTATACATGCGCGCTCGACGAGCGTCGTCCGCAAGTACGTTCGTCACGAACAAGCCGAAGTCCCAGTCTTCCGACTCCGCAAACGGAGTCGGATCCGTCGACCCGTCCCACGTTCCGGGCCGATACTCGACGCTTGTTACGAGTCCGCGGCGGTCGAACAACTGGAGAGAGGAGGAACCGTCAACATTCTGCCAACGGACTTCGCAACCCTCTCGATCCAAGTTTCGGGCTTCCCTTCCGACACGAAGCCAAAGAAAGCCGTCATTCCGATAGAACACGGCCAGGATTCCGGACAGCCGGGAGTAGTGGCCGTGCAGTGGCCCCGGAGGAAGCGCACCCCGATCTGCGCGATGGAACTCCTCGAGTCGGCCCGTTGCCGGGTCGAACGTTGCGACGTCATCGAAATGATCGTGGGAATCTACGCGCATCAGTACCCCAGGTCCTGACCGCCCGGGCGCGCGGCGCTTTCGATGATGTCTTCCCAGCTCCTCCCGCGCGCTCTGAGCCAGTCGATCGACGGGCCGAGCGGATCTCCGTACTTCAGTTGGTTGCGGGCATAAATACGGGCCAGCTCATCGGGCGGAGTGATATTCTTGTACTTCACCCCGAGGGCTCTTCGATCCGCCCACAGCGCCCTAGCGATCTCCTCGCTTGAGGCACCTTCGGCACGCATAGACGCCGCGCGGTCCCTCAGGCTGGTGACGTCGTCAACGTAGGCCTGGCGAAGTGCGGATACGCCGGCTGCGGCGTCCACTTCGACCCCTCCCGCAGGGTCGGCGGCGTCGGCGGCGTCGGCGGCGTCCCCGACGACAGCGGCGCCGGCTAGCGGTGCGACGAGGGCGGCGGTTGCTATTGCGGCTTGGGTGAAGGCGGCGGCGGCTTGTTGGATGCAGCCTTGTTCGGCGAGTTGGTAGGCGCGTTGGTAGGTGCGGCGGATGTCGGCGGCGGGGTTGATGTCGTCGATGCATCGGAGGATGCCGTCGAGCGTGTTGGAGGAGCCGTTGAGGCCTTGTTCGCAGGCGCTGCTGAGGTTTTGGATAGTGCGGATGGGGTGGATGGCGGTGTCGACGATGTCGCGGCCGGTGTTGTAGATGCCGTGGCCGACGCCTTCGACGGCGTGGAGGGTGTCGGTGGGGGAGCCAGCGAGGTTGCAGGATCCGTCGGCGCGGTGGCCGAACAGGCAGAAGCCGCTCTGGCCGGTGGGGTCGCTGTAGGTGAGGGGGTCGTTTCTTGCGTAGAGGTAGCTGGCTTGGGTGTCGAGGCTGCTGGCGAGCGGGTCGGTGCTGAGGAAGCGTGCGAGGGTGGGGTCGTATTCGCGGGCGCGCAGGTTGTAGTCGCCGCTTTCCGGGTTGTCCAGCCCCCTGGATTTGGTCCACTTCGAGTGAGAGCCGGGGGCTTGGGCCGGTCGGTTCGGCGGCCGATGAGGCCGTCGTCGGACTGGTCCAGTTTTGGTGGTGGTAGGCACTCTCATCGCCCTCCCACCAGTTCGCTGCTCGCGCAGCAGTGACCGCGCCATCTTGGCGTAGGCGGACGGCGTCTGGCCACCCAGACCGCGGTGTGGACG
>JAICMG010000043.1 GCA_025929365.1 Frankiaceae bacterium | reverse complement strand
AGTGGGGCCGCCGGCTCCGAGATACAGGAGGACACCAATGCGACGCAAGACTTTCGATGCGCTGCTGACGACAGGCGGCCTCGTCGTGGCCGTCGTACTCGCGGTTGCGGGCGGGCTGCTGGCCTGGGGCCACAGCTTCGCGGCAAGCAACGTCCACAACCAGCTCGCCAAGCAGCAGATCTTCTTCCCGCCGAAGGCCGCCTTCGCGAGTGCGAAAGCAGGCACCGAGATCACCCCGAGCATGATTCCTTCGGTCTCCCGGTACGCCGGACAGCAGCTGCTCACCGGTGCGCAGGCGAAGGTCTACGCCGACGACTTCATCGCCGTTCACCTCTCTGAGATGCCGTACGGCGGCGTCTACGCGAAGGTGAGCGCCGCGGCGATGGCCAACCCGAAGGACCAGGCGCTCGCCGCCGAGAAGACGACGACGTTCCAGGGCACCACGCTGCGCGGGATGCTGCTGAACGCGTACGCCTTCGACAAGATGGGCCAGATCGCAGGGGTCGCCTCGACGGCGTCGTTCATCGGCTCCGGTGTGATGCTGCTGCTCGTCGGGCTCGGAATCATCCACACCCGGCGCACCAAGCCGGACACCGAGGTCATGGCCTTCCTGAACGCAAAGGCTCCGGTCCCGGTGGAGTAGGACCCAACCGAACTCCACCTGCGGTACGTCGGGGGCCCGAGCACTTGCTCGGGCCCCCGACGCATGTCGCGGAGCCGCCCGTAAGGTAGCCCGGTGAGGCTTCGCCCCATCGTGGCCGCGGGTGTTGTGGCGGTGCTGGCGACGGCGGCGGCTGCGATCACCGTTCCGGTCGCCGCACCGACCAGCGCCGCGGCGCCGATGCGGCTCGCCCACCGTTGCGTCGCGCTGAAGGCTGACGTCGACAATCGGTACGTTGCGCTGGGCGACTCGCAGACCTACTCGGCGGACCGGCCGCAACGCCGCAACGCGGAGCCCCTCTATCTGCAGCCGACCGGGATCGGCACGTACCTGCTGTACGACCGTGAGCGCGGGATGCTCGCGGCGGCCAACGACGCCGTCACCCGCACCACCACGCCCGGGCCGTCGGCTCAGTGGCGGATCGGGCCTTCCGGTGGGGCGTACTCGCTCGTCTCCACGACAGACGGCCGAAAGCTCGCAGCGAGCCGTTCGGGAGCGCTGCGCCTGGGTGGGACCGGAGCTGCCACCCACTTCGCCTTCTTCGTCGACGACGGTTGTCGGCGCTTCCCCGAAGCACGAGTCGGCGCGTCGGGCACGCCGCGATCCAGTGAGAACGCAGATGGGACGGTCTTCGGCTGGGCCGACCTCGAGTTCCATCAGACCGCGCAGTACCGGGCGGGCGGCGACGTGATCGCCGGCGAGGACTTCGATCCATTCGGCATCACGCAGGCCCTCAGCGCCAACCGTGACGAGCAGGAGCACGGCCCGAACGGCACCCTCGACGTCACGGGCAACCTGGTCCGGTTCGGGTCGCCGGTGGGCACCACCGACACTCATGGGTGGCCCACGTTCACCGGCTGGCCGGCCTACGGCACCGAGACCAACCAGCAGGCCTACTGGGTGTGGGTGGAGCGAGCCTGGCGGTCGGGAATGCGGCTCATGGTCGCCAACACCTCGGAGGACGAGCCGCTGTGCCGCATCGAGCCGAGGCGCAGCCACTCGTGCGACGAGGAGCGCAGCATCGCGCTGCAGGTGCGCAACCTCAGGCACCTGCAGCGCTACGTCGATGCGCAGTTCGGTGGGCCGGGTCGCGGGTTCTTTCGCCTCGTCTACAGCCCAGCGCAGGCTCGCCGGGTGATCGATGCCGGAAAGCTGGCGGTGATCATCGGGGTCGAGTCGTCCGATCCGTTCGGCTGTAGCGAGTACGACGGGCAGCCGCGATGCGACCGCGCCGACATCGACCGAGGGCTGAGTCGATGGTGGCGGTTGGGAATCCGCACGTTCTTCCCGATTCATTGGGTTGACAACGCCTTTGGTGGTGCCGCGTTCGAAGGTGGCGCAACCGGCACCTTCATCAACTTGCTCAACAAGTACGAGACCGGTCAGTACTTCATGGCCGGCAAGTGTCCGCTGCCTGGCGAAGGCGAGCAGATGATGTCGGTCGGTCACTACTTCTCCGGCAGTGACCCGCTCAGCCGCACACTCGACTCCCTGGAGGCCGCCGGCCTGCCGACCTACCCGAACGGCAAGGTCTGCAACGCGAAGGGTCTGACCGGCCTCGGCGTCCACGTGATCAAGCAGATGATCGCCCGTCACTTCATGATCATGGTCGACCACGTCAGCGAGAAGGCCCGTGAGCGCGTTCTCGCGATCGCGAAGCATGCGCACTACCCCGTGGTCTCGCCGCACACCGACATCGGCGGCACGTGGGTGCCAAGCGACCTGCGTCGCCTCTATGCCGGCGGCGGAGTCGCGACGGTGGTGCTCGACCGCGCGGCGGGCATCGTCAAACGGATCCATCAGCTCGCTCGCGATGCCAGCAGGTACTACCTCGGTATGCCGTTCGGCAGCGACACCGGTGGGTTTGCTTCGCTCCCTGGCCCCGACAAGTCGCAGCGGCCCCTGCGCTATCCCTTCACGGCGTACAACGGCGTGACCTTTGGCCGTGAGCGCGTGGGGCAGCGCGTCTTCGACATCAACCACGACGGCGTTGCGGAGTACGGCCTGATGCCGGACCTGCTTGCCGAGGTTCGCCACCAACCGGGTGGGCGCACCGCGACCTCGCTCGTCTACCGCGGAGCGGAGGCGTACCTCGAGGCGTGGGAACGAGCCTCGCGTGAGAGGTCGCGGACTGCGGCGCCTGCTTAACGGGTCAGCTACCGGTGACGCTGGGCCGTCCGGTCTCGAGGTGCCCGACGTAGCGACGTGACCACGAGCCGTCGCCGCTGACCGTCACGGTGACGTCGTACCAGCCGTTGCTGGGGCCCATGGGGTTGAGCACGTATCGACCTTCGCTACGGGGCGAGACGCGGACCTTGTCGCTCCCGGTCGAGTAGTAACGCTGCCGGACCGTGAAGGTCACAGGAGTGGCGCGGTTGTTGACCAGGTGGAATGTCAGGACGGGCCGGTTGTCTGTCGTGACCGCGGCCCGCACCTGGGAGGTCGTGTCACCGCGCACAACGCTTCCTGTGTAACGGCGAAGGAAGCGATTCGGCCCGAGCACGGTGATGTCGTACTCGCCGCTGTCGGGCATCGTGCCGAGGTTGATGACGGCGTTGGTGACGTGCACGCCGGTCGAGTGATGCGCAGCGACCGTGTACTGGTGCGGCGGCGTCGTGCCGGCGTTGTTGTAGACCGCGAAGTGGCAGGCACGGGCGACGTTGACTCCGCTGTTGCTGAAGGAGACGTTTGCGCGCACCGTCGCATCACCGTGAAGGGTGATCGCGTCGAGGTTGGCGTTGGGCTGGTAGGGGAGTGGGCGTGCCGGCCGGCTGCCCGGGTCCTGCACCGGCATCGCGTTGCTGACCGGCATCGGCTGGTAGGAGCCGCTTGCCGGGTCTTCGGTCGCGGCAGTCGGCGGCAGATCCGGCAGCCCGTACACCGGCGAGGAGAAGTCGAGCGCGTGCGTCAGGTCGCCGCAGACCTGTCGCCGCCACGCGCTGATGTTGGTGCAGGTCGCGGGCTTGCCGAGCGCGCCGGTCCATCGTTCGAGGAACTGGATGATCGACGTGTGGTCGAACACCTCCGAGGTGACCCAGCCGCCTCGGCTCCAAGGTGAGATCAGGATCAGCGGCACCCTGAAGCCGAGCCCGATCGGGACCGCGCCCACGGATCCCGCGTGCGGGTGCTCGCGATACCACTCGTCCGTCGTGCCGGGCGGTGCGACCGGCGGTGGTACGTGGTCGAACCAGCCGTCGTTCTCGTCGTAGTTGAGGATGACCAGCGTCGAGTTGAAGACGTCCGGATCCGAGCTCAGCGCCTGGAGGATGGCATTGATCAGGTAGGCGCCGTTGTTCGGCGCGGAGCCCGGATGCTCGCAGAACGATCGGTTGGGCACGATCCACGAGACCTGCGGGAGCGTGCCCGCGGCGATGTCGTTGGCGATGGCGGCAGCGATGTTGTCCGGGTTTGCGCTGACTCCGGTGTAGGGCTGCGAGACCCGCTCGATGCCTTTGTCGTACAACGGGTTTCCCGGCGCCGGTGTCCCGGCCTGGGTGGGGTCGTACACCGCGAAGTTCTTGAAGTACTCGAGTCCGTTGTTGTCGAAGTGGTCGATGCACTGGTAGACCCGCCAGCTGACGCCGGCGGCCTCGAGCGTCTCGGCGTAGGTCTCCCAGAGCAGGTCCCGGCCTCGTTCGTCGCCGCCGTTGTACGCCGTGAACCTGCTGAACTTGTGTTGGGCATCGATCGTTCCGCTCCACAGGTACGTCCGGTTCGGGCCGGTCGAGCTGAGCGCCGAGGAGTGGTAGGCGTCGCCCACCGTGTAGGTGTCGGCCAGCGCGAAGTGGTACGGAATGTCGGCGCGGGTGAGGTAGCCGAGTGTGCGCGCTTGTTCCTTTGCCGTGAGCCACCCGTTCATCACGCCGTTCTGCCACGCGATGTGTTGGTCGTCCCACCCGTGCGCGAGCCCCTGGCTGTTCTGGGCGCCCGCCGATGACGACGGCGGCTGGTTGTCGGGCGGGTATGCCGACGTAGGCGCCTCATTGAGGGGCCATGGATATTGGGTCTGCGCGACGGGCTCGCCTGGTGGGCTGGCGGGCTGCTGAAACACGGAGTAGCCGCCGGGCAGGATGACCGTGGACCGGTCCCCGAAGCCACGCACTCCGCGCAGCGTGCCGAAGTAATGGTCGAAGCTGCGGTTCTCCTGCATCAGCACGATGACGTGCTGGATGTCCCGGATGTCGCCGTACGTCGTGCGCGGTTTCGCCGCGCTTGCGGCCGCGGGACGAACGCCGACCGCTAGCGCACCCGCGGCGGCTGCCCCCGTCGCGAGGAATCGACGGCGCGACAGCCCTGGCATGTTCTGAAATTACCGGTCAAATGCACCAAGACTGCGCAACGAGACGCCGATTGCGGCGACCGCCACCCCGATTGCGGCGACCGGGTCAATCCATGCCCACCCGTACGCATCATTCAGCGCCAGCCCGACGACGGCGCAGATTGCCGTCCCGCAACCTGTGAGCGACAGCGAGCCGTCCGTCATCAACGCAGCACTCGGGATCAGCCGCCCGATCCTTCGTTTGCGCAGGCCCAGGTAACCCAGCACCGCGATCGAGCTCGCGGTTGCGATCAGGCCGGCGAGCGGTTCGGCGGTGTGACCGCCTGCTACCAGCCGCAGCGTGCTGCCGACGAGCGTGGCGACGCCGACGGTCAGCATCCCGATCGAGACGATGAGCTGTGCCGCCCGCTCATGGCGCTCGGAGACCGACTGGTGGCGCAGCGCGTGCCGGAAGTGTGCGATGAGCGCGATCGAGCCGGCCATGTCGAAGACACCGACGGCGCCGAACGCGACGAGCACGATGCTTCCCGCGGAGACTCCGTATCCGACCGCGACTGCGCTGCTGAGCGCCGTCCAGCAGATCGACGCAGTAGATGCGACCAGTCCGGCGTGAATCTCGCGACCAGGTGCAGATTCGAGGGCTAGGTCGTGCACGCGTCCTCCAATGGACCTCATGCCGACCAGGCTTCCCGGCGCACCATCCGCAGGCGGCGGACAGCTCCAAGGCTAGTGCGGTAGGAAGAGCGCGTGCTTGATCACCTCTCGATCCAGTGTTCCGACCTCACGGCGAGCGCGGCCTTCTACGATGCGGTTCTGCCGGCCATTGGCGGCCAGCGGATCATGGAGTTCGATCCCGAGATCGGGTACGGCGTCCCGCCGATGCCCTGCTTCTGGCTCGGCCCGCATCGCACGGGTGAGGGGTTCCGCGAGTCGCACATCGCCTTCAGCGCCCCCAACCGCGCTGCCGTCGATGCTTTCGTGGCGGCGGCCGTTGCCGCCGGAGCAGAGCTCCTGCACGAACCTCGCCTGTGGCCGGAGTACCACACGAACTACTACGGCGGTTTTGTCCGTGACCCCGATGGCAACAACGTCGAGGCTGCGTGCCACCACCCCGAGTAGCCCGCGCGCCTCGCGTTACGACTTTCGGCTGAGGACACGCTCAGGTTGCGTCCGTACCGTCGAGCCGCTGTGAGCACCTCCACGACCTACGGGCGGCCCAATCTGCTCGGCCCTGAGTGGGACAGGCTGCGCTTCAAGCAACTCGGCTGGCGCCTGTTGCCGTTGCGTGCGTTCCTCGGCGTCACATTCCTCTACGCGTCGTTGCAGAAGCTCGCGAACCCGAACTACTTCCGGGCCGGCTCACCGAGCTCGTTCGTCTCGCAGACTCGAGCGCTGGAGTCGAGGAGCCCGATCGCTCCGCTGCTCCACGTCGCCCTCCACGCGCCGGCGCTCTTTGCGCTCCTCGTCGCACTCGGGGAGCTCGCGGTCGCGCTCGGCGTCCTCGCAGGACTGTGGACCAGGCTCGCCGCGGTCGGAGGCATGCTCCTGTCGCTGACCTTCTTCCTGACCGTCAGCTGGTCGACGACGCCCTACTTCTACGGCTCGGACATCGTGTTCGTCTTCGCCTGGAGTGTCTTTGCGATGTGCGGGGCCGGCGGCGTGTTGTGTCTCGACGCATGGATCGCGTCACGCGCCGATGCGGCACCGACCTACGCGCCCGGCTCTGTGGACCTTGTGCGTCGCCATCTCCTGGTCGGCGCCAGGTCAGCGACCTTGCTGGCGATGTTCGGGGGCGTGCTCGCCGGCGCGACGGCCCTGCTGGGCCGCGCCGCAGGCGGTACCAAGCACGCGGGCGGCGCGTCATTGACGGTCGATCCGCCGAGCTCGGCGCCCACGAAGCACCACAATCACCGTCCGGCCCGCGCGCCCACCAACTCGGCCCCGCCGGCTGTGGCTGCACCGCAAAGCGGCGCGCCGCCGCCGAGCGGTACGGCGCTGGCGCCGGCGAGCGCCGTACCCGTCGGCGAGGGGCGAACCTTCACCGATCCGGCGTCCGGTCGGCCCGCCTGGATGCTGCGGCCGAGCCCGTCGAAGGTCGTGGCATTCTCCGCCACCTGCACCCACGCGGGCTGTACCGTGCAGTTCGACTCCGCGGCCAACGAGTTCGTCTGCCCATGTCACGGCGGCCGCTTCAACGCCAGCACGGGTGCGGTCCTCGCCGGCCCCCCGCCGTCTCCGCTCACGCAGATACCGGCGCGCATCGTCAACGGCGAGATCAGGGTCGACTGACGTCCTAACGCTCTTGGGTGACCGCCAGCCAGGTCGCGATCGCGAGTGCCAGCGTGGCGTTGACCTGGGCGGCAGCCAAGGTCGCCGCCTTTTCGGCTGCCGATTGGGAGGCGGCGGAGTTGGACTGCACCCTCGCGCGGTCTACGTGCAGCGCGAAGTCATCCTGGGTATAAGGCAGTGGCATCTCCGAACCGTAGCGGGAGCGCGTCGCGGGTGCAGCGCCGACTACGAGGTGAACTCCGGCATCACGTCACTGGCGAACGCTTCGACGTTGCTTTCGCCGTCGCCCGGCCATCCGCAGACGAGGTAGCCGTAGCCGGCGTCGCGCCACTTGTCCGCGTGCTTGCGCGCCGTCTCGACGTCGTCGAGTGACAGCGATCCCGCGCGCAGGATCGAGGCGGGGTCGCGACCGGCATCAGCGGCCAACTCGGAGAGCCGCCTGTTGGCCTCCTCCATCGACTTCGGGGTGCCGAAGGAGTGCCACACGTCGGCGTACTTCGCAGCGAGTGGCAGGGTCCGCTTCGGTCCGGCGCCACCGATCCAGATCGGCGGCCGCGGCCGCTGGACGGGCAGCGGGCGAAGGGATGCGTGCTTGAGCGAGACCTGCTTGCCGTCGTAGTCGACGACCTCACCGGTGTAGAGCCGCGTGACGATTTCCAAGGCATCCTCGAGCAGGTCGAAGCGCTCGCCGGTGGGTGGGAACGGGATGCCGAGCTCGGTGTGCTCCTTGTCGTACCACGCCGCGCCGAGCGAGAGCTCGAGCCGGCCGTGCGACGCGTGGTCGATGGTCAGCGCTTGCGCCGCGAGCACCGACGGGTGGCGATAGGTGACACCGGTGACGAGTAGTCCGAGCCGGATCGTCGACGTCACGCCGGCGAGCGCGGCCAGCGTCGTCATGCCCTCGAACGTCTCGCCCGGCCCGTCGCCGTACATCGGCTGGAAGTGGTCGAACCCCCACACGCCGTCGAAGCCGAGGTGCTCGGCGAGCTGCACGCGCCGGACCAGCTCGTCCCAGGACACGCGCTGTTGCGCGACGTCGAGCCCGAATCTCATGAGGCGACGATCCCGCCGTCGGAGGTGATGACATCGCCGACGGTGAACGCCCCGGCCCGCGAGCACAAGAAGATGGTGAGCCCGGCGATGTCCTCGGGGGTCCCGACCCGGCCGCGAGGTACGCCGGCGCCGACCGCGTCCCAGTCGGTGCCCTCGACGTCGCCGCCGGTGCCGACACCAGTGGAGAGCATCCACGTCGGGTAGGGGCCTGGCGCGATGCCGTTGACGATGATGTGGCGCTTGACCAGGCGGCTGCCCATCTGGCGGGTCAGCGCGTGGAGTGCGGCTTTCGAGGGGCCGTAGGACCAGGTGTCGAACATCGGGGTCTTGATGCCGTCGATCGAGCCGATGTTGACGACTCGCGACGGGTCGTCGGCGGTCGCGCGGGCCTCGAGCAAGGGCAGCAGGCGCTGCGTCAGGAAGAAGACACCCTTGACGTTGGTGTCCATCACCTTGTCCCAGCCGACTTCCGGGAACTCCTCGATCGAGGCACCCCATGACGCACCCGCGTTGTTGACGAGGATGTCGAGGGATGAGGTCTGCGCGGTGAGTCGGTCGGTGAGGGAGTCGATTCCCGCGAGGTTCGACAGGTCGGCGGGAAGCGAGACGCAGGTGCCGCCGTACTCGTCGGCGAGCCGCTTCGCCGTCGCGTCGCACGCGTCGGCTTTTCGGGAGCTGATGTAGACGGTCGCGCCGTTGGCGAGGAAGCCTGCGGCGATCATCTCGCCGATGCCGCGCGAGCCGCCGGTGACGAGGACCGACTTGCCCGAGACGGAGAAGAGATCCTGGAGCGCGAGTTTTGTCACCGGCACAACATATGCGGTCCCCTCAGGAGGGCGCCGCGATGCCGTCGATGAAGACCTCGGCGAACTGATTCGCGACGCGTCGCGCGGACCAGCGACCACCCGGCTTGAGCCAGAGATAGGCGTGGTTGTGCATCCCGAGCCACGCAAGGGCGGCCAGACGAGGTTCGACCTTGCGGAAGGCTCGGGCCCTCACGCCTTCGCGGATGACCTCTTCCACTGCCGACTCGAACACGTGCCGGCGCTTGTGGAAGTCCGCGGCCCGCTCACCGGTCAGTGCCGGGAACTCGTGCAGCAGAACCCAGACATGATCGGGGAGCCGAACGACGACGTTCAGGTATTCGCTTCCGAGCAGCCGGAGCCGCTCGGCGGGGCTGCCGCCCGATGCGGCGACGCGGTCGACGCCGGCCTGCACCTCGTCCATCACGAGATCCGTGATGGCGGCGAGCAGCGCCTCTTTCGATCCGATGTAGTGGTAGAGCGCGCCCTTGCCGAGGTCGTTCGCCTCGCAGAGTTCCGCGATGCCGGTGCCGTGGTAGCCGCCCTGGGCGAACACGTGCGCCGAAGTGTTGATGATTGCGAGACGTCGCGCTTCCCAGTTCGCTCCTCGGCGGCGAGCTCTGTCATCCATCGCGGTCTTCGATCGCAGGCGCGGCAGGCGCTAGATGGGCCAGGAAGCCGGCCGACCATGCCATCAGGTCGGCCGGGACGGTGAAGCCGCGCTCGTCGTTGATCGCCTGCCACTGCTCGGCGATGGCCTCGATCGACGGCGCTCCGGGGTGGACGTAGCCGGGGGTCTGCGCAAGCAGGATTCGGGCGAAGCGGCCGGCGCCCGCGGCGTAGATCTCGCCGCTCACCGGGCAGCTCTCGTGTGCCAGGTACGCCGCCATCGGTGCGACCAGAGCAGGGTCGAGCTGGTCGCCGACGTCGGCTGCGGCAGATCCGGCCATGCGCGTCATCGCCGCCGGTGCGATCGCGTTGACGCGGATGTTGTGCGGGGCGCCCGCTGTTGCGAGGCTTCGGGTCAGTCCGAGCACCCCAGCCTTGGCTGCGGCGTACGACGCGTTGTTCGGCAGTCCGAAGATGCCGGACGACGTCGTCATCACGACGCGCCCGTAGTCCTGCTTGACGAGATGCGGCCACGCCGCGCGGGTGGTGAGGAATGAGCCGCCGAGATGCACGGCGAGGTGGCGACCGAAGTTGTCGTCGTCGACGTCGGGGAACTCAGCCCACGCGATGACGCCGGCATTGTTGATCAGGATGTCGAGGCGACCGAGATGCTCGATCGTCGTGTCGATCAGCGACTGCGCCGTCGAGGGTGAGGACACATCGCTGCAGTCCGCGATCGCGGCGCCTCCCGCAGCCACGATCTCCGCGGCCACCGACTCGGCGGGCTCGGTGTCAGCTCCGGAGCCTGACATTGACGAGCCGAGGTCGTTGACGACGACTGACGCGCCGCGCCCGGCAAGCAGCATCGCGTGGGCCCGGCCGATGCCGCGGCCGGCGCCTGTGACGATCGCGACGCGGCGGTCGTACCTGTAGTCGTTCAGATCGATACCGGGGCCTTGAAGCCGAGCAGATCGCCGAGCGTGCCCCCGAGGATTGCCTTCCGCTCATCGTCGGGAACGTCGACGAACAGCTGCTTGATCAGCTCGCGGCTGCCGCGGAAGGTGCCCTCCGCATGCGGATAGTCGTTGCCCCAGATCAGCGTCGGCAGGCCGGTGATATGGCGGCAGGCGATCGCGACGGGATCGTCCTGGAACTGCACGTGGAACTGGCGGCGGACGTACTCGCTCGGCATCAGCGGGTAGGGCCACTTCTCGTTCAACCGGAACAGCTGCGCCATGTCGGGTTGGTCGTTGGCGGGCCGCGAGTCGTCCCACCGTCCGAGCCACCAGTCGGCGTCCTGCCCGACGCCGGTGACCCAGCACTTGTCCATGCCGCCGACGAGCGATGACAGCCAGTGCGCGTTGAACTCGATCAGGAAGAAGTGCAGGTCGGGAAAGCGCTCGGGGACACCGCCGCCGACGAGCTGGCAGATGAGCTGCTGCGGGACGAGCGTGCTGTAGACGGCTTGCGTCACCATGCGCTTCGCCGCGGCCTTGTCGGTCATCGGCTGGTTGACCTGGGCGGCGTTCTCGAGCACGACGCTGAGCGTCGTCGCCTCGGTGTCGTTGACCTTCACGCCGCCGGTCTGGGTGTGGAAGAAGACATGCAGATCATTGGCGACCGCCGCTGCCCACACCGGGTCCAGGTCGCGCGTGTAGTAGTTGCGCGGCGGGGTGGCCGGCAGCAGGATCGCGCGGAAGCCGGCTGCGGCGACCCGCTCGATCTCGGCCACGGCGTCCGGCACGTCGCTGATCGGCACCGGCGCGGTCGGGCAGATGCGGTCGAAGTACGGCAAGAAGCGCTCGACGACGTAGTCGTTGTAGACGCGTGCGTGCGCCATCGACAGCTCGTGATCGTCTGAGTAAAGGCCGAACAGCGACAGGTTGGGGTGCATGACCTGTACGTCGACGCCGTCCAGCGCCATGTCCTCGAGGATCTGCTCCGGGTCTCCTTCGGGCATCCGGCCACCCGTCTGGCGGTAGCGCGAGATCGTCCACCCCTCGTAGCCGGCGGTGTGCAGCTTGCGGAAGATGCGGGCGCCGCCCTCGACCAGGGGCTCGTCGAGGGTGAAGTCCTCTTCCCAGACGCCGCGGTCGCGCAGATGCTTGGGCAGCCGGGTCTTGAACAGGTCCGGTGGTTCGAGGACGTGTCCATCGGCGGAGACCACGAAGTCCTTGGCCATGGCGTTACTGTACCGATCGGTACAGAGGGCTGCCTATAGGAGATCCAGTGGCCAAGCGGTGGGAGCAGCGACCCGAGGGCTCGACGTGGGGGGACTGGGGAGACGACGATGAGCTCGGCCGGATCAACCTGCTCACCCCGGAGAAGGTGCTGCAGGGCGTGCGCGAGGTCCAGGTCGGCAAGAGCTTCTGCCTGAGCCTGCCGCTGGATTTCCCGGGCGGCACCGCGCTCAACCAGCGCCGCCACCCGCCGAGGCTCGCGCCGACCGAGGACATGAACGGCGTACCGGGTGTGTTCTTCAACGTCCGGATGGACGAGATGGCCGACTGGGGTGATTCGCGCTACGTCGACGTCTGGGCGGATGACGTCGTCACGCTGTCGCTGCAGTACTCAACGCAGTGGGACTCGCTCGCGCACGTGGGCGCCGCCTTCGATGCCGACGGTGACGGGGTGGAGGAGTCGGTCTACTACAACGGCTTTCGCGCCGGCGTCGATCTGGTCGGACCTTCCGATGATGCGCGCGGCGACGGCAGCGGGCATCGCTCCTTCGCCCATCACCTCGGCCTCGAGCACATGGCGGCGACCGGCGTGCAGGGCAGGGGAGTGCTGGTCGATCTGCACGCGCACTTCGGTGACGAGTGGCGTGGCGTGAACCGCGTGATGCTCGAGGAAGTGATGGCGGCGGACGGTGTCGTGGTCGAGCCGGGCGACATCCTGCTGCTGCACACCGGCTTCGCGACACGGGTGCTCGAGTGGGATCGCAACCCGGACCCGAGACAGATCCACCGCATGTCGACCTACCTCGACGCGCGTGATCCGTCCTTGCTCGAGTGGGTGGCTGATTCGCAGATCGCCGCACTAGTTGCGGACAACTACGCGGTCGAAGGCTTGCTCGGCCGCGACCCCGACGAGTCGCGGCATTCCTTCCTGCCGCTGCATCACCTGTGCCTGTTCCGGCTCGGCGTACCGCTGGGGGAGATGTGGTCTCTGGGCGAGCTCGCGTCATGGCTGCGGGAGAACGGCCGGTCGCGCTTCCTGCTGACCGCCCCGCCGCTACGCCTACCAGGAGCAGTCGGCTCGCCCGTCACGCCGGTCGCCACGGTCTAGCCGATTTCCTCGAAGTAGCACACAACGTGACCCGAAAAACGGACACGCGTTGCTCGGTGTCCCTTGCGTAGCGCGAAGACGGGGGGTTGTGTGCTACTTCGAGGAAAGGAGGAATGGGTGATAGTCGTTGGCTCTTGACCTGGCGATCAGCTCGAGGAGCTTGGGCCGACCCGCGGCGTTGAGCAGGTACTTGCGCGGCTTGCCGGGGACGTTGGCGCCGAAGTAGTAGCTGGACTCGCCGAACGATGGCGGTTGCCGCGCCGCCTTGTCGATCTTCGACGTCCAGAGGTCCTCGGCATCGGTGGTGACCTCGATCGTCGCGGCGCCGCGGTCACGTGCCGCGACGATCAGCTCCATGACGAAGTCGACCTGGTCGCCGTTGTAGCGCGGGTTGTTGCCTGCGGCCGCGTGGGGTCCGCCCGGGAAGAAGAAGTTCGGAAAGCCGGCAGTCTGGATTCCCAGGTACGTCGATGGGCCGTCCGCCCAGTGGTCGTTCAGGGCCACGCCGTCACGGCCACGAATCCCCATCCGGGCGAGCGCGCCGGTGCCGAAGTCGAACCCGGTCGCCCACACGATGACGTCGAAGTCCCGGACCCCCTCGGCCGTCTCGATGCCGGTCTCGGTGAGCCGCAGCATCGGTGTCCGCCGCAGGTTCACCAGCGAGACCTTCGGGTCATTGAACGCCTCGAAGTAGCCGGTGACGAACGGCGGCCGGTGCTCGCCGTACCGATGGTCGTCGGGGATCAGCTGGTCGGCGATGTCGGGGTCGTGAACCAGTTCGCGGATCTTGCCGGCCATGAAGGCGCACCACGACGTGTTCGCGTCCATGTTGAACGTGACGTCGTAGTAGTTGCTGATCAGCTTGCCGAACCCGGGCAGCTGCCACAGCTGCTCGTAGAACTCGCGGCGGACGTCATCGGTGTCGTCGGCGAAGCCGCGCTCGCCCACCGGGTGCAGGAAGCCGCTCACCGACGTGTTGAGCGTCGCGCGGATCGACTCGAAATCGGCGCGCAGCGTCGCCTGCTGCTCGGGCGTGATGGGGGAGTTGTTCAACGGCGTGCACCAGTTCGGGCGGCGTTGGTAGACGGCGAGCGAGGCGACCTCGTCGAGGATCGCCGGGACGACCTGTACGCCGCTGGACCCGGTGCCGATGACGGCGACCCGCTTGTTTGCGAGGTCGACCGGCTCGGCCGGCCACAGCCCGGTGTGCAGCTGCAGGCCGCGGAAGTCCTCCCGGCCAGGGACGTCGGGAAAGAACGGCACCGACAGCACGCCGGTTGCGGCGACGAGGTAGCGGGTCCGAGTCGTCGCCCCGTCGCTCGTCGTGACGAGCCAGGTCGCTGACTCGTCATCCCAGACCGCCTCGACGACGCGGCTGTCGAATCGGATGCTGCCGCGCAGGTCGAACCGGTCGACGACGTGGTTGAGGTAGCGCTCGATCTCGGGCTGGCCGGCGAAGTGCTCCGACCACTTCCACTCCTCGAACAGCTCGCGCGAAAAGAGGTAGCCGTACGTGTAGCTCTCGGAGTCGAATCGCGCGCCCGGATAGCGGTTCCAGAACCACGTGCCGCCGACGCCGCTGCCCGCCTCGAGGACCATCGTGGAGAATCCCGCCTCGCGGGCGCGGTAGAGCTGGTAGATCCCGGTGATGCCGGCGCCGACGACGCAGACGTCGACATCCGGATCTGCCATGGCGGGAGAGTGTACCGATCGGTACAGTGCGCGGATGCCTGACGAACTGACGTACGCCGAGGTCGAGGCCGGCGTGCGGGCGGCGATCGCGGCGTACAACCACGCGGTCGACGACGGTCGCACCGACGACGTGGTCGCGACCTATTGCCCCGACGGCAGCTGCGACATCCAGCTGCTGGGCGCGCACGAAGGGCACGACGCACTGCGCGCCGCCTACGCGAAGGTCGAGCCGGCCCGTCCGCAGCGCCACCTCGTGGTCAACACGATGGTGACCGAGTGGGACGCCGGCCACGCCTCGGCGGTGAGCGACTTCGTCTTCCTCGTCCGCGGCGAGAGCGGCTGGAAGACGAGCCTGGTGGGTCGCTACCGCGACTCGTTGTGCCGCACCGACGCGGGCTGGCGCTTCCACCGTCGCGAGGCCGACTTCGTCACCTGATCCGCGCGCCCTGCGCCGACCCGGGGGATGTGTCATGCTGTGCACTCGCACAGCAGCCTGGCGATGAGGAGCGGCGCGTGAGCTGGGAGACGATCGACTACTTCAACGACACCTCGTTGAACGACGATCCGTACGGGTACTTCGACGAGCTGCGCGCGGCGGCCCCGGTGCTGCCGATGCCGCACCTCGGCGTGGTGGCGGTGAGCGGATACGACGAGATCTGCGAGGTCTACCGCGACGCCGAGACGTTCTCCTCGTGCAACTCGGTGATTGGGCCGTACGCGATGTTCCCGGTGCCGCTCGAGGGCGACGACGTCGGCGCCATCATCGACGCCCACCGCGACCAGCTGCCGATGTTCGAGCACATGGTGACGATGGACCCGCCGGACCACACCCGCGAGCGCGCGCTGCTGATGCGGCTGATCACTCCGAAGCGGCTGAAGGAGAACGAGGAGTTCATCTGGACCCTCGCCGACCGACAGCTCGACGAGTTCATCAACGACGGCAGGTGCGAGTTCATCCGGGCCTATACGCAGCCGTTTGCGATGCTCGTCGTCGCCGACCTGCTCGGCGTCCCCCAGGAGGACTTCGACGACTTCCGCCGCGGCTTCGGTCTCGCCGGCACCCCCGGCAAGCTCGGCGCGGAAGGATCCGCGAACAAGGCCGAAGACCTGAACATGCTGGGCTGGGCGGATCAGAAGTTCGCCGCCTACATCGAGGAGCGGCGGGCGAGCCCCCGAAGCGATGTGCTCAACGACCTCGCGCACGCGACGTACCCCGACGGCTCGCTGCCGCCCGTCATCAACGTCGTCCGCACCGCGACGTTCCTCTTTGCCGCCGGCCAGGAGACCACAGCGCGGTTACTGGCCGCCGCGTTGAAGGAGCTGGCCGAGAACCCCGAGACGCAGGACTACCTGCGCACCCACAAGGACCGGATTCCGGAGTTCGTCGAGGAGACGCTGCGCCTGGAGAGCCCGGTGAAGACCGACTTCCGGCTGGCCCGTCGTACGACGAGCATCGCCGGTGTCGAGGTCAGGGCCGGCACTCCGGTCATGCTGCTCAACGGTGCGGCGAACCGCGACCCCCGGCAGTACGAGTGCCCGCACGAGTTCAACCTCGACCGAGAAGGCGTGCGCACGCACATCGCGTTCGGCCGCGGCAACCACTCCTGTCCCGGCGGACCGCTCGCCCGCGTCGAAGCGCGGATCAGCATCGAGCGCATCCTCGACCGGATGCGTGACATCCGGCTGTCCGACGAGCACCACGGCCCGTCCGGCAACCGCGCCTTCCGCTTCGAACCCACCTGGATCCTGCGCGGTCTTTCCGACCTGCACCTGGAATGGACGCCCGCGTAGGGTCGCGCGATTCGCTCGGCCGCTCGGGAACGGCATCCGGTTCGTTGTGCCGAGCCCAACGCAGGTGGCCCTACTCGACGCGAGTTAGACAACCTACGTTGGGCTCGACGGGCTGGCTCGATCGGGCGCTACTTCAGCGCCTTGTTGATCGCCGCGATGTTCGGTGCGCCCAGCCCGGTCACGAGGTCATAGCCCGGCAGGCACGGCCACGGCCCGTTGTCGCCGACGAGGATGTCGGTGAATGACGGAACCGCCTTGGGAGCCGGGCTCGGCACGATGACCGTGATCGGCTCTTCCGGTGTCGTCACCGACTCGCCCGGGTTCACCTTGTCGTACAGGCCGTACAAACCGGGTGCCGCGAAGCCGAGCAGGTTGCGGTGGCCGGACTCCAGCCGGGCCCAGAAGCCGAGCATCATCGGCGAGGACAGGCTCGTCCCGCCGACATAGGTCAGCGTCTTCCCGACGTAGACCTTGACCGGTGTGAAGAAGTTCGGGTCGCCGTCGAGCGCTACGTCGGGCGTCGCGCGGCCGCCACTGATCAGCCCTGCCTCGTACGCCGGATCGGTGCGCTGGGTCCAGAACCCCGGGTTCGCGACGACGCTGAAACCGCCGCCGCTGCCGGCCCACCCGAGCTCGCTGATCCGGTTGCCTTGGGCGTCGGTGAGCAGGCTCGTGCCGCCGACGCAGACGACGTACTCGCCGTCGCACGGCCAGTTCGCCTCCGGGAAGCCGGCGGGCACACCGACCGCGATGACGTAGCCGCAGCCGGCGCCGTTGTCACCGGACGACGCGAAGAAGGTCTGCCCCTGCAGGGCGCCTTCCTGCAACGCGACGTCGGTGGCCTCCATGGAGCCGTCGAGGTAGGCGTTGATGTCGCAGCCCCCGATGCTGGCCGACATCGCCTGCGCCCGGTTCTGCGAGACGAAGTCCTCGATCCCCGACAGCAGGTTGGTGCTCACGAGCGAACCGATGCTGTAGAGGTAGAGGTGCTTCACGCCACCGGGCACCATCGTCGAGACCTGCGTGTCCATGTCGAACTCGTCGGCGCCCGACGCATCCGCCGACTGCGGCCCGGTGGGCACGACCGTCACGGGAACCCGCGGCTGGTGCTCCTTCGCCTCGGCGTAGCGGAGCGCTGCGATGACGCCCTTGGTGTCGCCCTGCGTCATGATCGCGATCGAGGTCTTGGACCCGTTGTGCGTGCCCTTCGACAGATAGGTGTTGTTGAACTGCGCGGGGTAGAGCCCGGCCTCGGGATCGGGCGCGCCGGCCTGCTTGACCAGCTGAGCCTTGACGTGGGTCAGCGGGAGGTCGTTCAGACCGAGCACCGCCTGGACGGTCCCGGCCAGCGACGCCGGCACGAGCGCGGGCTTGACGTTGACGGTCCGCAGCGCGCCGCTGACCCGGAAGGTCGCGAGGGAGGTCCGGAACGCGCGCTCAGCCTGCCCGACGGTGCCATCTCCGCTGACCAGGAGGCGGTTGCCGCTCACCGCGACGTGCCGGAAGCCCGCCGACCGCAGGTACGCCGCCGCCCGTCCCACCGCTGCGTCGGTGGGCGCGAATCGCGCCTTCCACTGCGCGGGCGTGATGAACCGGTGGAAGCTTCGGCTGCCCGGCGTGTAGGCCGCCTTCACAGCCCGGTCGACGGCGGCCTGGTCGCGCGGCGCGAGCGCCAGCGAGACGTGCAGGGGCCTCGACGCGCTCGGGCGAGCGACCAGCGGGGCGTTGCGGAAGTGGAACGCTTTGGTCGCCGTCGCCACCCAGTTGTGGTGAGCAGGTGCGGCGTTGGCGACTTGCGCGACGGCGGTGCCGCCAATGGTGACGGCGGCGAGCGTCGCAGCGACGGCGCGGCGGTTCAGGGGCACGGGTGGGACCTTTCGATGTGCGGATGGTTCAGGGTGATAACGAGTTGGGCGGTCGGGCGTGGCGGGTGCCCGGTCCGGTGACCGGGCATGACACCGGCGTCAGGGTTAGGTAAGGTAAGGATCACCTAACCACGAGATCCGGAGCTGCGCCCCAGATGCTGGCGACATTCATCATCTTTCTACGCGAAGGCGTCGAGGCGAGCATGATCGTCGCGATTCTGCTCGCCTATCTCAATCGCACCGGGCAGCGTCGCCACTTCCGCGACATCTACTTCGGGGTTGGTTCGGCGCTCCTGCTGGCGGCCGGTGGCGGTGTCGCGGCGTACCTCACGATCAGCGAGTACGACGGCAGCCGGTTCCAGACCATCTTCGAGACCTGCACCTACCTGCTCGCCGCGGCGGTCCTCACGTACATGACGTTCTGGATGCGCAACCACGCGCGCACCATCTCGACCGAGCTGCGGGCAAGGGTCGACTCCGCCGTGGACAACAACGCTCGCCGGAGCATGTTCTTGCTCGCCTTCCAGGCGGTCGGACGCGAGGGCCTGGAAACGGCAGTCTTTACGCTCGCGATCTTCTTCTCCGGACGTTCTGAGGGCGCGGTCGGGACCCGAGGGCCGGCGATCGGCGGCGCGGTCGGCATCGTGATCGCGCTGGCCATCGCGTTCTTCATCTACCGGCTCGGGCACCAGATCAACTTCAAGGTCTTCTTCGCGACCGTTGGCGGGCTGCTCATGGTGTTCGCCGCCGGCCTGCTGGTCGACGCGATCCAGAACATGCAAGAGCTCGGCTGGATCAAGTTCGCGACGCATCGGCTCTGGAACTCCGGCGCGTTCATCAACGAGGACAGCGCGCCGGGCGATCTCTTGCATTCGATGTTCGGCTACGCACAGCAGCCGACCGTGCTGCAGGTCGTGGTCTACCTCGGCTACCTCGCCGTGATCCTCAGTCTCTACTTCGGCGTCTCTAAACGGATGCGTCGCCACGCCTGATGCAGCGAAAGCCGATGTGGCTGGTGCTGCTGCGGATCGCCTGACCCTGCCGCGCCGCGGGCCGGTAGCGATGACAGTACGACGGCGCGCACAGATGCGATCCGCCCTTGATGGTGCGCCGCCGGGACTCGTCGAGAACGGTCGGCGCGCAGCACGACCCTGACGCACTCGGATGCTGCGCGTCATGGCTTTCGCGCCACGGCGAGCTGGTCCACTCCCAGACGTTGCCGATCATGTCGACCAGGCCCCACGGGTCGGCGGGATAGGCGCCGATGGGAGACGTGCGGACGTGCTTCGGGTCGTCGTTGCGCCACGGGAACTCGCCCATCCAGACGTTGGCCATGCGTTTACCTTTGACGAGGAAGTCCTCGCCCCACGAGTACGCCGTGGGCGGACGACCGGACCGCGCGGCGTACTCCCACTCGGCCTCGTCGGGAAGCGCCTTGCCGGCCCACGCCGCGTACGCCTCGGCGTCCTCGTAGGACACGTGCACGACAGGGTGCCGCTCCAGGCCGTGCAGGGTGCTGTCGGGACCGGTCGGGTGGCGCCAGTCGGCGCCCGGTGTCCAGCGCCACCAGCGCCGCCAGTCGTCGAGGGGAACCGGCCCCGCGGTCGGTGCGAAGACGAGCGAACCGGGGACGAGGTCGTCAGGTCGGGCGTCGGGGAACTCCGCGGCATCCGGCGCGCGTTCGGCAGTGGTGACCCAGCCGGTTTCCCGCACGAACCGGCGAAACTCGGCGTTGGTCACGGGGTGGGCGTCGATCAGGAAGGCGGCCACCGTGCGGCGGTGCGCCGGCCGTTCTTCGGGGTAGTGCGAGTCGCTGCCCATGTCGAAGTGCCCCGCGGGCACCGCGACCATCCCCTTCATCTGCCGCACGTTATGCCAGCTTGCGAGCGTGAAGGTGACCGCGGACCGGGGCGCGAAGTATCACGGGTGACGCTCGGGAGCCCGTTGCCCTCACGCCGCTGGATCGCCGCGGCGGTCCCGGCCTTGGTACTGGCCATGGCCGCCCCGACGGCGGCCGCTTCGGACCGTCCGGCGGCCGGCGGCGGCGAGCCGCGCTACGAGGCGACGTCGTTCAATCCGGTGGTCGAGGCAGAGGACTACTCCAACGTGCTGGAGCGCCAGGACCTGTACCTGCAGCCGGGCTATCAGGTCCAGCTCCGCACGATCGGCCAGCAGAACAACCTCGCGGCGTTGCACATGAAGGTGAACGACCCGCAGCGGTCGTTCATGGCCGACATCTGCTGGAACGGCTACGACGGCTGCGCCGGCGACGTCCGCCTGTATGACTGGCAGACCAAGGGCTACGGCATCGTGGCGCCGTTCCTGTTCACCGCCCGAAACGGTGCGCAGCTGTCCGGGCACGTGTGGGCGACCCGCAGCGGTCCCGCGAAACGGCCCGGGATCGTGATCACGAACGGATCGGTTCAGGCCGACGAGCCGCTGTACTGGTACGCCGCCCAGGCGCTGGCCAAGGACGGCTACGTCGTCATGACGTTCGACCCGCAGGGGCAGGGACAGTCGGACACGATGGGCCAAGGCGTCGACCGAAACGAGGGGTTCCCGGCGCAGTCCGACGGCCGTCCGTTCTACGACGGCACCGAGGACGCGATCAACTTCTTCCTCTCCCGCCCGTCGCATCGCTACGAGCCGGTCAAGTCGTGCAACAGCGGTACGAGCCATGCGGCGTACCAGAACGAACGGGTGAAGGCAGGCTTCGACGCCGCGTACAACCCGTTCTGGAGCCTGATCAACCGCAAGGAGATCGGGCTGGTGGGGCACTCCTACGGCGCCGGCGGCGTGTCCTACGTCGGTCAGCTGGACAAGCGGGTCAACACGATCGTCGCCTGGGACAACCTGGGCGCACCCATTGCCGGCTCACAGGAGAAAGGCTGCGTCGACAAGGCGTACCGGCGGGACGCGACGTTCCGGGTGCCGGCGCTGGGGATGTCGGCGGACTACTCCCTGCCGCCGACGCCGCACACGTCGCTGCCGGGCTACGACGACAAGGATGCCGAGTCGCTGATCTACTCCAAGCACCACGTCGACACCGGCGAGATCGTCGT
>JAICMG010000068.1 GCA_025929365.1 Frankiaceae bacterium | reverse complement strand
TGCAGGAGCGGATCACCTCGACCAAGAAGGGGGCCATCACCTCCGTGCAGGCGGTCTACGTCCCGGCCGACGATCTCACCGACCCGGCCCCGGCGACCACCTTCGGCTTCCTCGACGCCTTCATCGTGCTGTCGCGGTCCATCTCCGAAAAGGGCATCTACCCGGCCGTCGACCCGCTCGACTCGACCTCCCGGATCCTCGACCCGCGGTACGTCGGCGACGAGCACTACCAGGTCGCACGGCGTACCCAGGAGATCCTGCAGAAGTACCGCGACCTTCAGGACATCATCGCGATCCTGGGTATCGACGAGCTCTCCGAAGAGGACCGGATCGCCGTTAACCGGGCGCGCCGCATCGAGCGGTTCCTCTCGCAGCCGTTCTTCGTCGCCGAGCAGTTCACCGGCATCCCGGGCAAGTTCGTGCCGCTTGACGAGACGATCGACTCGTTCAAGCGCCTGTGTGAGGGCGAGTTCGACGAGCAGCCTGAGCAGGCGTTCTTCATGTGCGGTGGCGTCGAAGACGTCGAAGCAAACGCCAAGAAGCTGTCCGAGTAGCGGAAGTCAGGCGAACCAGTGGCAACGATGCAGGTCGACCTGGTCGCTCCCGACCGGATGGTGTGGTCGGGCGAGGCCGAGTTCGTGCGGGCTCGCACGGTCGACGGCGAGATCGGGATCCTGCCTCGGCACATCCCGTTGCTCGGAGTGCTCGTGGAGGCGCCGGTGACGATCCGTCGCGCCGGGGAGGGCGAGCTCGTCGCGAACGTGAGCGGCGGGTTCCTGTCGGTGAGCGCGGAAGGCGTGAAGATCCTTGCTGAGACCGTCGAGATCGAAGGCGAGACGAGCTGAGCCGGACTTGTCAGAACCTCATCCGGCTACAGCCGGTGTGAACTGACACCGGCTACAGCCGGACGAGGTCCTGACAAGTAGTGGTCACGTCGAGCGGCCGGCGGCGGGGGTCCACTTCACGTCGCCGGTGGCAAGGTTCGCGACCCGGGCGAGGATGAACAGCAGGTCCGAGAGCCGGTTGAGATAGGTCGCGGTCAGCGGGTTCGTCGTCGTCGGCTCCTCGGCCAGCAGCACCCACACTGCGCGCTCCGCCCGGCGGGTCACCGTTCGCGCGATGTGCAACAGCGCCGCTCCCGGCGTGCCACCCGGAAGCACGAAGGAGTCCAGCGCGGTGAGCCGGGCGTTGAACTCGTCACACGCGGCTTCGAGCCGGTCGACGTATGACTGCTCGATCCGCAGCGGCTCCCACTTCGGATCGGGGTCGATGGGTGTGCAGAGGTCGGCGCCGACGTCGAACAGGTCGTTCTGCACCGACGTCAGCAGCCCGCTGAGGTCGGTATCGAGACCGCCCAGGGCGATTGCCGCACCGATGCTCGAGTTGGCCTCGTCGACGTCGCCGTACGCGACCACTCGAGGCGCCGACTTCGCCGCGCGGCTCATGTCGCCGAGGGCTGTGGTGCCGTCGTCACCGGTGCGGGTGTAGATCCGCGTGAGGTGGACCGTCGAGGACTTCCGCTCGCGAGGAGTCACGACCATGACCCTAGTCGGCTGCCCTCGTCCTGCGGTCGGCCGACGTACCCTTCGCAGGTGGAGCAGTTCGAGGTCGTCGGCGGCACCCGTCTGGCCGGCGAGGCAACCGTGGCGGGCGCGAAGAACAGCGTGCTCAAGGTCATGGCGGCGTCGCTGCTGGCGACGGGCACCACTCGCCTGACGAACGTCCCGGACATCGGCGACGTGCCGATCATGGGAGAGGTGCTCGGCGGGCTCGGTGCGACTGTTGACGGCGACGCCCCCGACATCGCGATCACGGTGCCCGATGAGATCGGGTACGAGGCCGACTACCACCACGTCAGCCGCATTCGCGGCTCGGTGTGCGTGCTCGGTCCGCTGCTCGCCCGCGCCGGGCGCGCGCGTGTGGCGATGCCGGGTGGAGACGCGATCGGCTCTCGCACGCTCGACCTGCACATCATGGGGCTCGAGCGCCTCGGTGCCGTCTTCGACACGGCCAACACCCACGGCTATCTCGTCGCGGAGGCGGCACAGCTCGCCGGCGCACAGATCTGGCTGGACTTCCCGAGCGTCGGCGCGACGGAGAACATCCTCATGGCCGCGGTGCTGGCGAAGGGCAACACGTCAATCGACAACGCAGCTCGTGAACCGGAGATCGTCGATCTCTGCGAGATGTTGATCGCGATGGGCGCGCAGATCGGCGGCGTCGGCACCTCGACGCTCGAGATCGAAGGCGTGGACTCGCTGCAGCCGGCTTCGCATCGCGTCGTCGCCGACCGCATCGTGGCGGGCACGTGGGCGTTCGCGGCCGGGATGACGCAGGGCGAGATCAGGGTGCGGGGCGCGACACATGAGCATCTCGAGATCGCGCTGGACAAGCTCGTTCAGGCGGGTGCGGTGGTGACGACGTACGACGACGGCTTCGCGGTTTCCTGTGATGCCCGCCCGCGCGCGGTGGACATTGTGACGCTGCCGTACCCAGGCTTTCCGACCGACCTTCAGCCGATGGCGATTGCGATGAACTCGGTTGCCGACGGCGTCGCGTTCGTCACGGAGAACATCTTCGAAGGTCGCTTCATGTTCATCGATGAGCTCGCGCGGTTGGGCGCCGACGTCCGTACCGACGGCCATCACGCGATCGTTCGTGGCCGCGAGCGGTTGTCGGGCGCGCCGGTCCGTGCCACGGACATACGGGCCGGAGCAGCGCTCGTCCTCGCCGGCGTGGTGGCCGACGGTGTGACGACGATCGCGGACGCTTTCCACGTCGATCGCGGGTACCAGTCCTTCGTCGAGACGTTGCAGGCACTCGGCGCCAACATCCGCCGGGTCGAGGACAGCACGCTGCTATAGCGAGGGATGTCGCCGCGCAAGCCCGGATTTCACCGAATCCGGTTCTGAGGCAACCGACCGGCCGCGCCGCGCGTCTATATCTGCAGAATGCATGTCTCGATCTCGGTCGATTCCCCCGGCCACCTCGTGTCCGTCGCGGGTCCGCTTTCTGCCGCGACCGTCGCCGAGCTGCGTGCTGCGCTCGGGGCGGCGGCGGACAACGGCCAGGGTGATCTCGTGCTCGACCTGGCTGGCGCCGAGATCGTCGACGCGAGCGGGTTGGGCGTCCTGGTCGGGGCGCACAGAATCGCCGAGCGGCACGAGCGGCGCCTCGTCCTTCGTCACGTTCCCCAGCAGATCGACCGCCTGCTGGCGGCATCGCGGCTCAACCGGGTTCTGACGGTCGAGACTGCGGCGGGCTGAGCTCCGACTGCGTCAGCTCGCGCCGGCGGTCAGCACATTCGCCGTCATGGGCGGCGTGACCGCCAACCGCGTCCCCGGCAGCGTCAAGGTGCCGTCAGCTGTCTGAGGCTGCCATCTTCGCGACCTGCGCGTCGACCGCGGCGAGGGCCGCGTCCACGTCAGCGGTAGAACCACCTGAGCGCTGCGCGGCGTAGTAGGCGGCGCCGAGGTCGTGCAGCAGCGCGTCGTACGTGCGCTTCTCCTGCATCTCCTCGACCTTGGCCTGGCCCTGCGCAACGGCCTGCTGGCCCTTCGCGACGGCGACCTCCGCCTGCGCCTTCACCTTGTCCATGAGGCCCATGTCTCAGCTCCTGACCGTGGGATCCGGTTGACCGCACACTATCTGTCTCGAGCGATGCCAACGAGCTAGCGTCATGGGCCAGTGCGACGAACAGGAGGATGGCCAGGTGACTGCCATCAAGGTAATCGGGTGTGGCACCGGTCGGTCGGGCACGCTCAGCCTCTCTCGCATCATCGGGCGGTGCCGCGGGATGTACTGCACGCACGAGGCGGCTCCGTTGCTCCCCTGGGAGTGGAACGAGCATCTCTACCGCGGGAAGGTCGCGCTGCTGCGTGACTCGCCCGATTCAGTCGGTGACGTCTACTTCGCCTACCTGCCGTATCTGCGCAGACTCTTCGACGATGTCGACGGTCTGCGCGTCGTATGCATGGAACGCGACCGTGAGCAGGTCATCCGCTCGTATGTCGGCTGGACGCGAGACCGCAACGTCAACCACTGGATGAGACACGACGGCACGCGCTGGAACCGGCACGGTTGGGACACCGCCTACCCGAAGTTCGATGCGACGTCGAAGGAGGAAGCGCTCGGCATGTACTGGGACTTCTACTACCACGAGATCCGAGCCATCCGCGACGAGCATCCCGATGCCGTGATGGTCCTTCCCGTCGAAGAGCTCAACACGGAGGAAGGACAGAGCTTGCTGTTCGACTTCCTCGACATGCCCGCCGCCGACCGCTACTACAGCACCACCACGAAGCTGCACTCGATTCACGCCTAGATGTTCGATGTGAGTGGCAAGGTCGCGGTCGTCACGGGCGGCAGCCGCGGAATCGGTCGCGCCGTCGCAGAAGGCCTGGCGGCGGCCGGCGCTGACGTGGTCATCGCGAGCCGGAAGCTCGACGCCTGCGAGCGGGCGGCGAAGGAGATCGCGCAGGCCACGGCTCGCCGCATCGTGCCCGTTCGCTGCCACGTGGGGGAGTGGTCGGACTGCGATGCGCTGGTTGAGGCGGTATACGGCGAGCTCGGCCGCTGCGACGTCCTCGTCAACAACGCGGGCATGTCTCCGCGCTACGACGACCTCGGGTCGGTCAGCCAGGAGCTGTACGACAAGGTGCATGCCGTCAACGCACGCGGCCCGTTCCGGCTCGCCTCTCTATTCGGCGCGCGGATGGCCGCAGGTGACGGCGGATCGATCATCAACGTGTCGACGGCGGGTTCGTTGCGGCCGACGGCGGTCGAGCTGCCGTATGCGATGGCGAAGGCGGGCCTCAACGCGCTGACTCTCGGGCTCGCCGGCACGTGGGCGCCGAAGGTCCGCGCGAACCTGATCCTGCCGGGCGCATTCGAGACCGACATCACGCTCGCCTGGCCCGAGGGCTTCAAGGAGCAGGCTGCCGCGCTCAACCCGATGGGCCGCATCGGGGTACCCGGCGACCTTGTGGGTTTGTGCGTGTTCCTCGCCAGCGATGCCTCCGGCTACATCAACGGAGCGCAGATCCTGGTGGACGGCGGACTCTACCGGTCGCTGTGAGGTCGTCGGTACGGCGTCGGAGCCGCGCCCGCTGACTGTGCCGTGATCTCCGAGTTGACCCATGCGCGCATCGCGATGACCTCGTCGTCCACGGCCGCCGCCTCGAACCGTCCTTCGACCGCGAGCCGGCCGAGCAGCGGCCCGAGCTGCGCCATCGCCTCGGCCTCGTCTTCGGTCGCGGTCAGCTGCAGCGTGTAGGTCTGCTCCTCATCCGCCGCTGCCGCGAACGCCGCATGCCGCCCGACCAGCCGCGGGCGAGCCGTCCGTTCCAGAAGACTGCGGAGCAGGTCGAGGTCGTGGGGTGCGAGCTGGCTCTGGTGCAGCTGCACCTCGCGAACGAGCTCATCGACTTGTATGCCGCTTGCGATCGCCGCCCGGACCGGCATCCCGATCAGGGTGACGGTCGTGCCGCCAGCCACCGCCGACGAGGCGGCCACCTCCACGACGGGGGCGACCGGTTCCTCGAGGCCCTCCCCGGAGAGCTCGCACCACACCGTCTTGCCGATGTCGGTCGTGAAGTATCCCCACCGGTCGGCAATCCCGGCGACGAGCATCAGCCCGCGGCCGGTCACACCCGTGTCGAGCGGCCCAAGGCTCGCCGGCACAACGACGGGGGTGAGGTCCGGTCGATCGTCGTGAACGTCGATACGCACTCCACGCGGGCTGCGGCGAATCGCGATCGTGAACTTGGTCCGGGAGTGCAGGATCGCGTTCGTCGCCAGCTCGGCGGTGCACAGCGCGGCATCCTCGAGCAGCTCCGGCAGGCCCCACTCGCCCAGCGCCTCGACCACGTATCGCCGCGCCGCCGCGGCGAGAGCCGGGTCGGGCGCGAAGCTTCGACTGCGCGATGTGGACGCGAGGTCGATGGCTCGCGGCGCGACCGCAACCGGCCCCGTCGGGCCTCCCGCGCGGCGTACGACGAGCACGGCGACGTCGTCGCTGCGGTCCGTCGTCGTCAAGGCGTCGAGGATGTGGTCGGCAAGCATCTCGGGTTCTATGGACTGAGCACCCATGCAGGTGAGGACGAGGTTGGCCATGCCTTCGTCCACATCGCGCTCGCTGCTTTCGATCAGGCCATCGGTGTAGAAGACGAGCGATGCCCCCGGAGGGAGGGCCCCTTCCCACTCCACCGCCGGCACGGACGGCGCGCCCAACGGGGGCACCGGCTCCACCGGCGTAACCCAGGCACGCCCCGGTTCCACGATCACGGGCGGGGGGTGACCCGCCGACGCCAGCCGTAGCCGTCCCGTGGCGGGATCGAGGCGCGCGAAGATCGCGGTTGCCAGGCGGTCGAGCCCGAGCGCGGACCAGGATGCCTGGACGGCGTCGAGCAGCTCCGCCGGTCCGCCCGTCTGCAGAACGCGGCAGACGCTGCGGAGCTGTGCCATCTGGGCGGCCGCCACCATGTCGTGACCTTGGACGTCGCCGACGAGGAACGTCGCCTCTCCGTCTTCGAGCTCGGCGTAGTCCCAGAAGTCTCCGCCGACCTCGGCGTCACGCGTGCCGGCGAGGTAGCGCACCGCGATGTTGAGCCCGGCGACATCCAGCGTGTGACGCGGCAGGAGGCTGGTTTGCAGGAGGTGGGAGGCTTCCCGTTCCCGGTCGTACCTTCGCTCCTTGTCGACCACCAAGGCCAGCCGGTTGGCCAGGTCTTCGGCGACTGCAAGGTCTTCGGGCCCGAAGATGCGACTTGATCCGGCGGACACGAACGTCACCGCGCCGAGCACCTCGTCGCCTGCGATCAACGGCACTGCCATGTAGCTGCGGAAGTTGAGCGCACCCAGTGCCATCAGGTGTTCGGCGTTGCGTGTTGTGGCAGCGAGGAAGTCGCGCGGCATCTCCGCCGCCATGCGCGATCGGCGCTCGCGCATGACGACGACACTCGGATGATCGCCGTACTGGTCCGGCGGCCAGGCGCGGAGCCGAGCGGCGAGCGGGCGAAGCTCGGGATCGGCGTGAACCGCCGCCATGCGGGCGATGGCGCCCTTCTCACCTCGGATGTCGATGAGGCACAGATCGCCGAGGGTCGGGACCGCGACCTCGGCCAGTGCTTGGATGGTTTCGGAGAAGCCCGAGGTTCGAGCGAGGACGTCAGCCGCTTGCAGCAGGAATCGATGTGAGCGCTCAGCCGCGGCGAGCTGACGGGTGAGCGCAGCCCGCTCCCGCTCGCCGGTCCGGCGCTCGGTGGCGTCGTGCATGTACCAGACCCGCCCGAGGTAGCTGCCGTCGTCATCGACGATCCCGTCGGCGTACCCCTCGATGATCCGGCCATCGGTGAGCAGCAGCTCGACGGACTGCGGTTCGCCTGGATGGTCGTGTCCCCAGCGGATCGCCGTCTCGAAGGCGTCGGGATCGGTCAGCAGGCTTCGCAGCCCATGGCTGTGGGCCGGTGAGTCACCGCCGATCGCGACCAGATGATCGGACAGTCCCCACATCTGCTGGAACCGACGGTTGACGGCGAGGATCCGGCGATCCGGCGAGATCGCCAGCACGCCGTCGGGGGATGCCTCCACGATGGCCTGGAGGAAGCTCGCCGGGACGAGAACCGGCAGTCGCTCCGATGCCCCCGTCATGGCCCGAACCTACCGTCGGGTGGCGTACCCGTCCGGGCCCAAGGTCCGGGTGAAGCGGGAGACCTTCGCAACGGTGCCGACCTGCAGCGAGTACGACTGGTAATAGTCCTTGATGCCCGCCCGCTGGGCCTCGACGTGGTCGGTCTGCAGGCGCCAGGCGTCGTGGCTGTCTCGGTCGGCGAAGGTGACGATGGTCACCCGCTCGCCGTCCTCGGCGGTGAACGCCTTGTGGTCGACGTAGCCGGGCATGGTCTGTGCGAGGTCACTCATTCGCTCGGCGTGTGCGCCGTACGCCGGATTGGCGTCGGCGGTCAGCCGGGACCGGAAGACGGTCAGGACCTGGCCTTCGGCGAAGTCGGGTTCCATGCCGTCATTCAACCTCGGTGAGGATTCCCGGATCGGAGATACTGCCGGCCGTGTGGCGTTGGTGGCTGGGGGCGATGCTCCTTCTGTCCGTGGCCGGCCCCGCCGCCGCGGGAGCGCCGGAACAGCCCCGTCAGCCCGTGAGCTGGCGGGTGCAGACGCTGCCGCCCGGTCGTTCGTTCAGCGAGCCAGGGCTTGCGGCGGGGCGCAGCGGGCAGTTGTTCGCGAGCGCGTGCACCGCAAACGCGAATCGGCCGGCCTCCTTTTGGCGCTCCAGCGACGGCGGCAGGCACTGGTCACCGCCCTTCGCGGTCGGGAAGCCTTCGGCCGCTTGTGGCGATGCCGACACGGCGATCGGCAGCGACGGCTACCACTACGCGGCGATCCTCGGGACCGGCGTCGAGATCTATCGATCTCGTACCGGACGGGCGTGGTCGGCAGCCGCGACGTTTCCCTTCCCGCACGGCGAGGACCAGCCCGACCGACCGTGGATCGTGACGGTGCCCCGGCACCCCGACGTGGTGCATGTCTTCAACAGCGAGGGCGGAGGCGACATCGTCGAATGGACGTCGACCGACCACGCGGCGACGTTCTCCGGCCCGGTTCTTGTGACGGGCGGAGTCAACAGCCAGGCGGCCCTCACGCTCGCCAGCCGGCCGTTGGTCGACCCCGCACACCCTGCGCGGATCGAGCAGTTCTACGAGACCGCCGGCCTCGGCGGAGTAGTGCCGTCGTTGGGCAGGGGCGGGCTGGTCCAGTTCCCGTTCACGCAGCTATGGCGGGCATCGAGCGCCGACGGCGGGCGCAGCTGGCACAACGAGAAGGTCTTCGACGTGAGCTCGGCGTTCGGCGTCGGGTCCGGCACTCTCGGTCACCTGCTGCCTGCAACCGCTATCGACCGCAGCGGACGGACGTACGTCGTGGTGTCCGTCCAGCTGGGGTCCAGCACCGCCACACACCTTTACTTGCTGCGCTCGACGGACGGCGGCAGCTGGTCGCGACCGGTGCGCGTCGATCACGATGGGGCGTCCAACGTCTATCCGGCAATGGCAGTGGGACGTGCCGGCCACGTCTACATCTCGTGGTACTCGAGCGCGGCGCCCAGTTTCGACGATGCCTCGGCCCATTGGCACGAGATGGTCGCGACAACCAGCAACGGCCTGGCTGCCGAGCCGCGGTTCAGGGTGAGCAGGATCGGACCGACCGCCCATGTGGGTGCGATCGAGCAGGCGGGCGCGGTCGGGTTCGATATCGGGCAGAACTGGAATCTTCGGGACTTTCAGTCGATCGTCGTCGACTCCTGTGGCCGGCCGCACGCCATGTGGGCATCCGACTATCGCGGCCGCGGCCGTGTCTTCACCGCTTTGCCTCGGGTCGGATGTCCCGGGTGAGGCGGCGCGAGATCCCTACTGGCTGGTTCCGAACAGCAGGCGGACGGCCGCCTCGACGCTGACCACCTCGTCGATCTCGCCGACTCCCGTCCCGGCGTACAACGCCATTGCGCCGATCTCACCGGAGCACCCGGTGGTCGGGGGCATCGCTGAGGCGCGGCCCACCGGAAACCGCTGGTCGCCGTCGCCGAGCCAGGCGACCGGGTCGCTCGCCGCCGCGGCCGCGTCGATGGCGCTTCGCAGGACGCGGTGCGGGGCGTCCTCCCAGCCGACGTGGAAGGCGACCGTGAGCTCGGTGTCGGCTCCCTCGGCGGCGACCAGCGCCGCGAGGTAGTCGGGGTGTGCCGCGGACTCGGTGGTTGCGAGAAGCCGGGTCCCGACGCGTACGGCGCTGGCGCCCGCGTCGAAGGCATCGCGGACGTGCCTGCCGGTGGTGATGCCGCCCGCGGCGGCGACCGGCACGCTCAGCCTCGGAACCACCTGCTCGAGCAGCAGGCGCAGGGGAGTAGTACCTCGGACGTGACCGCCCGCCTCGACGCCTTGCGCGACAACTGCGTCGCAGCCCGCGTCCGCTGCTGCGACGGCTTCCTCGACCGAGCCGACTTGCCAGAATGCGAGCGCCCCACCGGCGTGGATCTGCGCGACGATGGCGGCATCGGGCGTGCCCCAGAAGATGTCGACCACTCGTGCTTCGGCAGCGGCGAGCTCCAGGTCGGCCGGCCGGTTCGCGAGATCGAATCCGAAGAAGCCGACGCCGAACGGGCCGGCCGTGAGATCGCGGAGTGTCGCGATCTGCTCGGTGAGCGGCGCTGGCCCGACCGAGGAGATCATGCCCAGGCCGCCGGCCTCGCAGACGGCGGCGGCAAGCTGCGGCGTCCCGACTCCGCCGCCCATCGGAGCGAGCTGCAACGGCAGGTCGCAGCCGACGAGGTCGGTGAAGGCAGTGGGCAGGCTCGGCATGACGTCATCCTGCCCGACCGCGCGCGACCGGTGTCGGTCACGACCTGGTAGGCAGTCCCCATGCCGAGACTGACTGCTGGGAGCCGATCCGTGGCAGGCAAGACGGTGCTGGTCACCGGCGCCGCAAGCGGGATGGGTCGCGCGACGGCACATCTGTTTGCCGACGAGGGCGCCAACGTCGCCGTCACCGACCTGGCCGCAGAACGAGTGCAGACCGTGGTGGATGAGATCACCGGTGCCGGCGGTGTCGCCCGTGGATGGGTGCTCGACGTCACCGACCAGGCCGCCGTGGATCGCGTCGTCGCGGAGCTCGTGGCGGAGTTCGGCGCGCTCGACATCCTCGTGAACAACGCGGGGATGGTCTCGGGCGGTCCGGTGGATGGGCCGTCGTACCTCGTTGACTTCCAGCGCACGATCGACGTCGACCTGACTGCCCACGTTCGCACGATCCGGGCGGCGCTGCCGCACCTCAAGGCCAGCGGCGCGGGCCGCATCGTCAACATCGCCTCGACGGAAGGCTCGGGCGCGACGAAGTACAACTCCGCCTATGTCGCGGCCAAGCACGGAGTCATCGGTCTCACCAGGGCGCTGTCGATGGAGCTCGGTGAGTTCGGCATCACGGTCAACTGTGTCCAGCCGGGCCCGATCCGGACCGGAATGACCGCGGACATCCCGGAAGAGGCGAAGACGAAGTTCGCGCGTCGGCGAGTTCCGCTACGCCGCTACGGCGAGCCCGAGGAGGTCGCGCAGATGACCCTGTCGCTGTGCCTGCCGGCGATGTCGTTCGTCACCGGAGCCAACGTGCCGGTTGACGGGGGCCTCCTGATCCAGAACACCTAGCGGCCGCCACGCGCGAGAGGCACCTCGCCGCCACGCGATTGCCAGGCACCTCGCCGCCACGCGATTGCCACCTGAAGACGCTCTAACGTCGTCAAGCGGCAATGGCGCATCCGCGCGGTAGCGCCGGTTCGGTTCGCTCGGTATCGATCTCATAGGTTGAGGGGGTGCGGCTCGTCATTGCCCGATGCTCCGTCGACTACGTCGGGCGGCTCACGGCACACCTGCCGCTCGCGACCCGCCTGCTCATGATCAAGGCCGACGGCAGCGTTCTCGTGCACTCGGACGGCGGCTCGTACAAGCCGCTCAACTGGATGAGCCCGCCGTGCGTGCTTCGCGAGGACGAGGGGGTCTGGACGGTCACCAACAAGGCCGGCGAGCAGCTGCTGATCACGATCGAAGAGGTCCTCTCCGACGTTAGCGCCGACCTCGGCGTTGATCCGGGGTTGGTCAAGGACGGCGTCGAGGCACATCTGCAGGCGCTCCTCGCCCAGCACTGCGAGAAGCTGGGCGAGGGCTTCAGGCTCGTCCGTCGCGAGTACCCCACGGACATCGGCCCGGTCGATCTGCTGTGCCGCGATGCCGACGGACAGGCGGTCGCGATCGAGATCAAGCGGCGCGGCGAGATCGACGGTGTCGAGCAGCTGGCTCGGTACGTCGAGCGGCTGGATCGCGACCCGCTGTTGCGGCCGGTGCGCGGCATGTTCGTTGCACAGGAGATCAAGCCACAAGCGAAGGTTCTCGCCGGCGACCGCGGCATCGTCTGCATCGAGGTCGACTACGACGAGCTTCGAGGTATCGACACTTCGGCGGATCGGTTGTTCTAGGGTCGGGGCAGGAGGTGGCGATGCTGCTCGACGGGTTCAATCATCTGGCGGTTCTCACCGCCGACACCGATGGATTCGTGACCTTCTTCCGCGAGGTGTTCGAGGCAGAGGTTCTCGGCGAACAGCTCATGGGAGACGAGGGAAAGCTCACGTTCGTGAAGATCGGCGACGACGTCGAGTTCAACGTGTTCGAGGTGAAGGGCAACACCGAGGCGGAGCGCCAGACCCCGATGCTCGGCCGCGGTCGGCTCGACCACTTCGGCCTGCAAGCCGCTTCGCTGGAGGCGTTCGAGGAGATCCGGCACCGGCTGATCGATCGCGGCGCGGCTGATGAGTTCGTCACCGACTTCGGCCAGGTTCTCTCGATGTTCTTCACGGGTCCTGACGGCCTCGAGTGCGAGGTCTGCGTGCCCAACCCCGATGCCGTCCCTGGTGTCTTCAACCCGCCCGGCACCCCGGCTGCTCGCTACGCCGAGTAGCTGAGCGGCCGAATCCGCCGTCCGGCAGACTTGCGGCGTGGCTATACAGACCGCGGGCGTCGTGGGACTCGGCACCATGGGCGCCGGGATCGTCGAGGTGTTCGCCCGGGCCGGGCTCGAGGTCGTCGCGGTCGAGGTGGACGACGCGCTGCTGGCGGCAGGGCAGAAGCGGCTGGAAGGATCGCTGGGGAAGGCGGTCGACCGCGGCAAGCTCGACGCCGCCGAGCGCGACGCGATCCTGGGACGGGTCGAGTTCACGATCGACCGCGCCGCCTTGGCGCGGGCGGACCTCGTCACCGAGGCGGTGCCGGAGCGCCTGGACATCAAGACCGCCCTGTTCGCGGACCTCGACGCGATCTGCCCGCCGGCGACGATCCTGGCGACCAACACGTCGTCGTTGCCGGTGACCCGGGTGGCGACCGCAACCGGTCGACCGGATCGCGTCCTGGGGATGCACTTCTTCAACCCGGCTCCGGTGATGCGCCTGGTCGAGGTGGTCCACACCGTTCGCACCGACGCCGACGTCGTCGCTGCGGTGCGCGCGCTCGCCGAGAAGTGCGGCAAGACGCCCGTCGTGGTCGGCGACCGGGCCGGCTTCGTCGCCAACGCCCTGCTGTTCGGCTACCTCAACGCTGCGGCACGGGCCGCCGAGACCGGGCAGGCCGCGGTCGCCGACATCGACGCCGCCGTCGTGGCAGCATGCGGCTTCCCGATGGGACCGCTGACCCTGATGGATCTCATCGGTCTCGACGTCTCGCTCGACGTCATGGAGACGATGTTCGACGAGACCCGCGACCAGCGTTATGCGCCGGCCCCGCTCCTGCGCCGGCTTGTGATGGCGGGCGACCTCGGCCGCAAGACGGGGCGCGGTTACTACCGGTACGACGCAGGGGAAGCGCTATCCGTCCTACCAGTTCCGGACTTCGCAACCGGGGCGGCGCGATCGACCGCCACCGTGGTGATGGTGACGACGACTGACTCGTCGATTCACGCCGCGATGCCAGGCGTTGACCTGGTCGAGCCGGACGACGCCGCCGATGCCGACGTCGTGATCATCGACGGCGGATCCCGCATCCGCACGGCCGAGCTGCTTGCGCGAGTCACCCGGGTCGCGAAGGCCGGCGCGGTGATTGCGATCGCGACCACAGACGAGGCTCCGGTCCTCGCGATGACTGCCGGCATCGCCGATCGTGGCTACATCGTCGGAGTGCACGTACCGCACTCGCCGCGGCCAGGCGTGGTCGAGGTCGTCGCTACCGTCCACAGCCACCCCGATGCTGTGGCGACGGTCGTCGCGGCTATGCGCGAGGCCGGGCTCAGCCCGATCGCGTGCCGGGATCGGCCGGGCCACGTCATCGACTACCTTGTCCTGCCGCATCTCGGCGACGCCGTGCGCATGGTCGATGACGGCTACGCCTCGCAGACCGATGTGGATGTCGCCATGACGCTCGGCTGCGGCTATCCAGAGGGGCCGTTCGCCATGCTCGCGGCGGTCGGTGCCGACGACGCGAGATCGGTGCTGTCCCATCTCGCCGCGGCGACGCACCTGCCGTCACTCGCTCCCTCGGCGCTGCTGGATGAGCTAGCTGCAGCGGGTCCCGAGGACCAGTGAGCCCCCGCCGCGCGAAACGACGCGACGAGACGCCGGCTCCGCTGCGAACGGGGGGCTGGGGGGCCACCGAGTCGCATCCGGACGGTGAGTGGGTGGTCCGCCCGCTCACCGCCGAGGCCGCGACCAAGACCTACCGTTGTCCGGGGTGCCAGCAGGAGCTTCGGCCAGGCGTGCCGCACATCGTGGCGTGGCGACCGGGCGATGAGTCGGGCCGCCGTCACTGGCACACGCCGTGCTGGCAGGCACGGCTTCGCCGCCGATGACGGAGCTTCGCCGCCGATGACTGAGATTCGCGCGAACACCGTCCTACCGGCGCGCCGAGAGGCGGTCACCTTGCACACCGCGGACGGGCTCGCACTCGTCGGGGAGCTCGCGCTTCCCGAGTCGGCCTCACCTGTCGCGACGCTCGTCATGCTTCACCCGCTGCCGACCCACGGCGGGATGATGGACAGCCACCTGTTCCGCAAGGCGGCGTACCGGTTACCGGCGCTCGCCGACCTCGCGGTGCTGCGGTTCAACACCCGCGGTACGCAGAGCGAGGCCGGGCGAAGCGAGGGCGTGTTCGACGACGGCAACGCCGAGCGGTACGACGTCGCGGCGGCACTGGATCTCGTCGAGTACCGCGACCTGCCCTCGCCGTGGCTCGTGGGGTGGTCGTTCGGCACCGATCTCGCGTTGCGTCATGGTTGCGACCCGAGCGTGGCGGGCGCGGTGCTGATCGCGCCGCCCCTGCGCTACTCGACGGAGCAGGACCTCGCGACCTGGGCGGGCTCCGGCAAGCCGGTCGTGGCGATCGTCCCTGAGCTCGACGACTACCTGCGCCCGGCGGAGGCGCGGCATCGATTCGCGGCCATCCCGCAGGCCAAGATCGTCGGGATCCCGGGCGGCAAGCACCTGTTGGTGGGATTCACCGAAGAGGTGCTCGACATCGTCGTCGAGACGGTCGCGCCGGACAAGGCGCCGTTACCGCGTGACTGGCCCGACTAGATGCCCGTCGAGTGCACCATCACCTGCTCGGCGACCAGGCGAAGGTGATCGAGATCGGTGATGTCGAGGACCTGAAGGTAGAAGCGTTGCGCGCCGGCTTCGGCGTAGGTCCCGACCCGGTCGACCAGTTCTTGCGGTGACCCGGCGAGGCCGTTCTCACGCAGCTCCGCAACCTCCCGCCCGATCGCCGCCGCGCGGCGCTCGACATCGGCCTCGGTCTCCCCGCAGCACACGACGAGTGCCACCGAGTAGATCATCGAGCCCGGGTCGCGCCCGGCTGTCTCACAAGCGGCGCGGATCTTATCGTGCGTGTCCTTCATCCGGTCGACCGGGACGAACGGGGTGTTGTACTCCGCGGCGGACGTCGCCGCCAGGCGCGCCGACTTCGGTCCGCCTTGTCCGCCGAGCACGATCGGTGGCCGCGGGCCCTGCGCCGGCCGAATGGTGTCGACGGCTATGTGGACCGATGTGGTCTTGCCCTCGTAGTCGAACGTCGTCCCCGACGGAGCAGACCACGCACCCGCGAGGATCGCGAGCTGGTCTTCGAGCATGTCGTAGCGCGTCGGGACATCGGGGAAGGGGATCCCGAATGCTTCGTGCTCGGCGCCGTACCAGCCCGCGCCGAGACCGATGTCGACGCGGCCGTAGCTCATCTGGTCGACCTGTGCGGCGATGACCGCGAAGTCGCCGAGGTGCCGGAACGTCACCGGCGTGACGAGCGTGCCGAGCCGAATCGTCGACGTGTCGCGCGCGAGGCCTGCGAGCGTCGTCCAGGCATCGGTGACGCCGGGAAGGCCGCTGACGTCGCCCATCTTGAGGATGTGGTCGGAGCGGAAGAAGGCGCCATAGCCGCATGCCTCGGCGGTGCGCGCCACAGCGAGCAGCTGCTCGTACGACGCGCCCTGCTGCGGTTCGGTGAAGACGCGGAACATGTGTGTCCTCCTAGTGACCGGCGGACTGTACGAGCTCGGTCAGCACACCGCCGACGCTCTTCGGGTGCAGGAAGGCGATCGATGCGCCGAGCGAGCCATGCCGCGGGCGCTCGTCGACCAGCCGGATCCCTCCGCCGCTGATCTGTTCGAGAGCGGCACTGACGTCCACCACGCCGTACCCGATGTGGTGCACGCCTTCGCCGCGCGAGTCCAGGAACTTGCCGACCGGCGTGTCCGCCGACAGCGGCTCGAGCAGCTGCACATATGAGGCCCCGCCGGGTGCGTCAGCGACGTGCAGCATCGCCTCCTTGACGCCTTGTGCCTCGTTCGTCTCCCGCCCGGCAACGACCAGACCGAAGGTGGCGACGTAGAACTCGATGCTCGCCTCGAGGTCGCGGCACGCGATGCCGACATGATCGATGCGCGTCAGGAGGGATGCAGTCACCCACGTATCGTGTCAGTCATGCCTGGTTCGGTAATCGTCTCGGGTGCCCGGACGCCCATCGGCAAGCTGCTCGGCTCGCTCGCGGACTTCCCCGCGGTCGACCTCGGCGGGATCGCGATCGAGGCCGCGCTGTCCCGGGTAGGCGTCACGGGCGACGCCGTCGACTACGTGATCATGGGCCAGGTGCTGCAGGCGGGAGCCGGCCAGATCACGGCGCGCCAGGCCGCCGTCAAGGGCGGCATCCCGATGACCGTGCCCTCGCTGACCATCAACAAGGTCTGCCTTTCGGGGCTCGACGCGATTGCGCTCGCGGACCAGCTGATCGCGGCGGGGGAGTACGACGTCGTCGTCGCCGGCGGCATGGAGTCGATGACCAACGCACCGCACCTGCTGCCCGGCTCGCGCAAGGGCTTCAAGTACGGCGACACCGCACTGATCGACTCGATGGCCTACGACGGGTTGTTCTGCGCCTTCGACCAGTGCGCAATGGGAGAGTCGACCGAGGCGCACAACGCGAAGCTCGGAATCGGCCGCGCCGAGCAGGACGAGTTCTCGGCGCGCTCGCACGACCTCGCGGCCGCCGCGCAGAAGAACGGGCTGTTCGACGAGGAGATCGTGCCGGTGGCGATCCCGCAGCGCCGTGGCGAGCCGGTCCCGTTCACGACCGACGAGGGCGTGAGGGCGGACACCTCAGTGGAGGGGCTCGGCCAGCTCAAGCCGGCCTTCGCGAAGGACGGCACCATCACCGCCGGGTCGGCGTCGCAGATCTCCGACGGTGCATGCGCCGTCGTGGTGATGTCGCGCGAGGCGGCGCAGCGGCATGGCGCCACGGTGCTCGCCGAGATCGGTCATCACGGCGTTGTCGCCGGTCCCGACGCCTCACTGCAAGCCCAGCCCGCCAACGCGATCAACAAGGCGCTCAGCCGTGCGGGGGGCTCCGTCTCGGACCTCGACCTGATCGAGATCAACGAAGCCTTCGCCGCCGTTGCGGTCCACTCGGCAAAGCTGCTCGACGTGCCGTGGGACAAGGTCAACGTCAACGGCGGCGCGATCGCGCTCGGCCACCCGATCGGGGCTTCCGGCGCGCGACTCGCCCTGACCCTCGCCCTCGAGCTGCGTCGGCGTGGCGGTGGTCTCGGCGTCGCGTCCCT
>JAICMG010000097.1 GCA_025929365.1 Frankiaceae bacterium | reverse complement strand
TTGGTGACGGCGACACTCACGATCGTCTCGGTGACAGTGATCCTCCTCGTCTTGGACTGGCCGCTCGCGCTCGTTTCCATGGCGTCCCTCGTGCCGCTGTTCTTCCTGTCGCGCTGGTACCAGCGGCGATCGACGGTTGCCTACCGGCGCACCCGCGAGGCGATCGCGTTGGTGATCGTCCACTTCACCGAGTCGCTGCGCGGGATCCGCGCGGTGCAGGCGTTCCGTCGCGAGCCCCGCAACGACGAGATCTTCCGCGGCCTCGACGACCGTTACCGGCGCACGACGCAGAGTTCCTTCCAGCTCCTGTCGGTCTACTGGCCCGGCGTGCAGGTGGTCGGGAACCTCACCAGCGCGGGCATCCTTCTCTACGGCGGGGACCGCGTCATTCATGGGCACATGGGCGTCGGGGTGCTGGCGTCGTTCGTGCTGTACCTGCGGCAGTTCTTCGAGCCGATGGCCGAGGTCAGCCAGTTCTATGACGCGTTCCAGGCGGCCGCCTCCGGCGTCGAGAAGCTCGCCGGGGTCCTGGACGAGCAGCCCGCAGTGCCGCTCCTCGCGACGTCACGCCAGCCGGCGGACCGGCTGTTTCGCGGCGCCGTCGAGATCGAGCATGTGTCCTTCGGCTACCGGACGGGACGCGAGGTCCTCCACGACCTGTCGTTGTCGATCCCGGCCGGCCAGACCGTCGCGCTGCTCGGGGACACCGGTGCCGGGAAGAGCACCGTCGCCCGGCTGCTGGCGCGGTTCTACGACCCGGTTGAGGGGTCGATACGTGTCGATGGCTTCGCCCTGCCCGACTTGGCGGAGCCAGACCTCAGGCGCGCGGTCGCGATGGTGACGCAGGAGTCCTTCCTCTTCACTGGCTCGGTGGCCGAGAACATCGCGTTCGGCAGGCCGGATGCGACCCGGGCCGAGATCGAGGAGGTGTCGCGCGCGGTCGGGCTCGATGTCGTCGTCGCACACCTCCGCAACGGTTACGACGAGGGCGTCGGCAAGAACGGCTCGCGGTTGTCGGCCGGCCAGCGACAGCTGATCGCCTTCGCGCGAGCGCTCCTCGCCGATCCCGCCGTACTCATCCTCGATGAGGCAAGCTCGTCGCTTGACGCTCCGACCGAACGGCTCGTGCAGCGCGCGCTGCAGACGGTTCTGGTTGACCGGACGGCGCTGATCATCGCCCATCGGCTGTCGACGGTCGGCATCGCCGACCGCGTGCTCGTGATGTCTGACGGACGCATCGTGGAGGACGGCACGCCCGCCGAGCTGCTCGCCGAGGGGACCGGGGAGTACGCCGCGCTGGCGAGAGCCTGGCGCGACAGCCTGGTCTGACGGCGGGAACGCGGTGTCGCGCCGTGGCGTCATAGTGACGTGGTGAGGCTCTGGCCGGTCGTGGTCGCGATTGCCCTTGCGGGCTGTGGCGCATCGACGAGTACTTCCTCCCTGGCGCCGGTCTCCGCGCCGATCACCTCGACCCCGACGGGCAGCCCGGTGCCGGCGCCGGGCGCCGCGCCGTTGAAGTCGTCGTCGCCGGAGTCGTCGTCGCCGGCGGGCCCGACCCGGCCGACTCCATCCCACGGTCGCAGACCGTCGGCGCCCCCAGCCACGGCAACGTCTTCCGGTGTGGGGATCGCAGGGACCGCGGCGGCCGGTCCGGCGAAGACGGTCACGCCCTCGACGGTGCCGCCGCCGACGCCGGCCCCGGCGGACCCCGCCCACCTCACCGAGAGCGACAGCGGCCAGACGATTCACGTGGTCGTCGGCCAGCAGGTGCAGGTCGAGCTGGGCGGTGGGTCGGGCGGTAGCTACGACCTCCCGCAAAGCTCCTCGGCGGTCATGCGTCGGACCAGCGCTTCAGGGGGGTACCCGACCGACCAGCCGGCGCGCGCCACGTTCGTCGCGACGGCGAAGGGAACAGCGGACCTCACGGCCACGACCGATGCGGCGTGCCTGCACGCCACCCCCCGCTGCGAGATCGCGCAACGCGAGTGGATGGTCCACGTCATCGTCAGATAGCGCTTGCTGTCGAGCCCAACAATAGGGCCGCTTCTCCCGGCGTGTTGACGCCTAAACCGTTGGGCTCGACGGGCTTGTGATGCCTGTTCGGCGGGTCAGTCCTCGGTTGGGGCGTGGCGGTCGAGGAAGGCGTAGACCTCGCCGGTGTCGACGCCGGGGAAGGTCCCCTGCGGAAGCGCGCCGGCGAGGAGGTGACTGTGCGCTCGCGCTGACGGCCACGCCTGCCCGGCCCAACGCGTTTCGAGGTTCGCGGGCGGGCGGCGACAGCAGCTCGGCGCCGGGCAGGTCGACTTCGCGCGATGCTGCGTGCCGGAGTGCCGGAACCACTTCGCGTGCGGGAACGGCACGCCGACCGTGACGGCGAACTCCCCGCCCGCAGCCGGCTGAACGTGCGCAGTGCAGAAGAACGTGCCGTTGGGGGTGTCGGTGTACTGCGCGTAGGTGCCGTACCGCTCCGGTGCCTGGTAGACCTGCCGCGACGAGTACTGCCGGCAGGCACGCTGGCCTTCGATCGCGCCGGTCGCGTCGGTCGGGTACGCGAGCCCGTCGTTCTCGTACGCCTTGTAGATCGTGCCGCTCGAGTCGGTGCGGGTGAAGTGCACCGGCAGATCGAGGTGATGCGTGGCCAGGTTCGTGAACCGGTGCGCGGCGGTCTCGTGGGAGACCGCGAAGACGTCGCGGAGGTCCTCCATGTCGATCGCGTGCTCGCGCTTGGCGCCTTGCAGAAAGGGCACGGCGGCCTCCTCGGGAACCAGGGCGGCCGCCGCGAAGTAGTTGGCCTCCACACGCTGCCGAAGGAAGTCCGCGAAGTCCGTCGGATCCGTGTGTCCGAGCGCGAAGTGGCCGAGCGTTTGCAGGACGACGTAGCGCGGGTCGTGTCCGGCCGGTTGTTGCGGCAGGTAGATCCGCCGGTGCGCGAGATCGGTGACCGAGCGGGTCGACTCGGGCAGGTCGGTCACGTTGTGCAGCGTGAACCCGAAGTGGGTCGCGAGGTCCGTGATCAGCCGCTGCGGAACTGCGCCGCCGCCGTAGCCGACCGCACGCAGCGCCGCCGCCGCCGTGCGCTCGACCTCGGGAAAGTAGTTGTCGACGCTGCGCATGTGCTTGCGCAGGGCGACGTTCGCTGCCCGCGCGGCCTCGGGCGTCGCGGCGAACCGGGCGTCGCGCCGCCTGAGCTCGTCGTGCAGCGCGACGACGTGCTCGAGCACGTCGGTGGGGATCCGGGGGCTGGGCCGCAGAGCGGGAAGCCCGAGCGACGCGTACGACGGCTCGCGCTGGGCATGTTCCAGGGCGATCTCGAGCGCGGCACGACGGGATGGTGGCTCGGTGCGCAGCAGGTCCTCGACGGTGACGTCGAGCGCCGCCGCGACGGCCTGCAGGAGCGACAACCGCGGCTCGCGCCGGCCGTTCTCGATCGTCGACAGGGCCGAGCTGGCCGAGCCGACGCGGGAGGCGAGATCGGCGAGGGTCATGCCCTTGCTGCGACGCAGGTGTCGGATGCGCTGCCCGAGGGTGACGGCGTCGAGCCCGGGCTGGCTTCCTCCCTGGGCGGCAAGACCCTGGGCCGGCACCGTGACTGCGGTGACGTCGGCCACGTTCTTCACGTTAACAGAATATTTGCGATTCTTCTTCGGCGACACGCTGTTACTGGTGGGTACCGGTCCGGCATAGTGTGAACACCGTAGGAAGTTCACTCATCTGTCAATGACGACAACTCTGTTCATTCAGAGACGAGGAGCCATCCAAGTGAGCACGAGCATCGCCGAGCAGGCCGCAGCCCTCGCCAAGGAGTGGGAGACCAACTCCCGCTGGAAGGGCGTCTCGCGCAACTACAGCGCTGAGGATGTCGTCCGCCTGCGCGGCTCGGTCACCGAGGAGCACACCCTCGCCCGACGCGGCGCCGAGAAGCTGTGGAACCTGGTCAACACTGAGGACTACATCAACGCCCTCGGTGCCCTCACCGGCAACCAAGCCGTGCAGCAGGTGCGTGCCGGCCTGAAGGCGATCTACCTGTCCGGCTGGCAGGTCGCGGGCGACGCGAACCTCGCGGCGCAGACCTACCCGGACCAGAGCCTCTACCCGGCGAACTCGGTGCCCGCCGTCGTGCGCCGCATCAACAACGCGCTGCAGCGCGCCGACCAGATCACCTGGAGTGAAGGCAAGACCGACGTCGACTGGTTCGCGCCGATCGTCGCCGACGCCGAGGCCGGCTTCGGCGGTGTCCTCAACGCGTTCGAGCTGATGAAGGCGATGATCTACGCCGGCGCCTCGGGCGTGCACTGGGAAGACCAGCTGTCCTCGGCCAAGAAGTGCGGTCACCTCGGCGGCAAGGTGCTCATCCCGACCAACCAGCATGTCAAGACGCTCAACGCGGCGCGGCTCGCCGCGGACGTCGAAGGCGTCCCGACGCTCGTCGTGGCGCGCACCGATGCGCAGGCCGCGACGCTCATCACGAGCGACGTCGACGAGCGCGACCAGCAGTACGTCACGGGTGAGCGCACCGCCGAAGGCTTCTACCGGGTGACCAGCGGCATCGACCCCTGCATCACGCGCGGGCTGGCCTATGCGCCGTACGCCGACCTGCTCTGGATGGAGACCTCGACGCCTGACCTGGAGCTCGCACGGCAGTACGCCGAGGCGATCAAGAAGGAGTTCCCGGACCAGCTGCTCGCCTACAACTGCTCGCCGTCGTTCAACTGGAAGCAGCACCTCGACGACGACACCATCGCGAAGTTCCAGCGCGAGCTCGGCGCCATGGGCTACAAGTTCCAGTTCATCACCCTCGCCGGTTTCCACGCCCTCAACTACTCGATGTACGAGCTGGCCAAGGGCTACTCCAGCCGCGACATGTCGGCCTACGTGGAGCTGCAGGAGAAGGAGTTCGCGGCCGAGGCCGACGGCTACACCGCGACGAAGCACCAGCGCGAAGTAGGCGCCGGCTACTTCGACCTCGTCGCCACGGCGATCGACCCCGAGGCCGAGACGCTCGCGCTCAAGGGCTCCACCGAGGAAGAGCAGTTCCACTAGGTCATCTGAAGAGCACCACTGAGGATCCAAAGGGGGATCTGATGCGTAGATGCAACGGACGGCTCTTCGACGGAAGCGCCTGTAACAACCTGCTGCTCGAGTGCTCGGGGTGCGGTTCGACGGGCTGCCACGGGGAGGGGTGCGACTCGCAGCAGTTCACCGGGTCGACCTGCGACTGCGGTGCGACGCTTACCGCGCCGACGCCCGCGCTCGCCGGGGCCTCTGCGGCCTGACCGCGCCTCCCAGAGCTTCGCGTCTAGGGTGCGGTGCCTGAGCCGATCAGCAGCTCGCACGGGCCGACGAAGCCGTGCGTTCCCTCCCACACCGAGACCGCCGACTCCACCTCAGCCCACAGTCCCTCGCGTGCGGTTTCATCGAGGTCGCTCATCATCTGATGAAGTGCGCCGAACGACTCCCGCGCGAAGCGCGTGAAGTCCTTGGCGCTAGGGAGCAGTACTGGAGCATCCACGGTGTCGACGGTCACGGCTGTGAAGCCGGCCGCGAGCAGCTCGCTCTCGAGGACTCCTGGCGCGCCGAGGCTGAACGGACCGGGTTGCCCGGGCGACGGCGGTGGCTGGCGGGTGCGCTCCCGGACGAGCGTGATCGGCCTCGAGAAGAATCCGTTGTGCTCGGGCGTCGTGTAGACAATCGCCGCGACGCGGCCACCGGAGCGCAGCGCCCTGCGCATTCCGCCGAGGGCCCGCGCGCGGTCGGGGAGGAACATCAGGCCGAGCCGGCTGATTACCGCGTCGAACTGGCCGGGCTCGACGCCGATGTCCTCGCCGTCCGCGACCTGGGTGGCGAGGTTGGTGAGACCTTCCGCGCGAGCCGATGCCGCGGCGTACTCGAGGATGTTCGGCGAGATGTCGGTGGCGAGTACGCGACCCTCCTGCCCGACCCGGCGGGCGGCCGCCAGCGACTGCCCGCCTGCGCCGGCGGCGACGTCGAGCACACGGCTCCCGGGCCCGACCGCCGCGCGGTCGAGCATCCGGTCGGTGGCGTTGCCCAGCCAGGCCTCGAGGACCGGGCCCCAGGCAGCCCACGCGGGAGCGACGTTTTGCCACTGCTCGGTCGTGGTGCGTTTGTAGATGTCGGGATCGAAATCAGCTATGGCGCCGATCATGCTGGAGGGCACCCGCGTTCGTCACCGTTCTGTTGCGCTTGCTAGAGTTTGCGCAGTTGCACGGACACGCTCGTGCCGTGACGCTGCACTCATTTCCGAGGACCTACAGCAGGAGGTCGGCCGCCGGCCATGAACATCGTCGTGTGCGTGAAGCAGGTGCCCGACACCTACGAGGAAAAGAAGCTCAGCGACGCTGACAAGACCCTCGACCGCGAGAGCGTCGAAGGCGTCATGAACGAGCTCGACGAGTACGCCGTCGAAGAGGCGCTCCGGCTCAAGGAGGCTCACGGCGGCGAGGTCACGATCCTCACGATGGGCCCGGAGAAGGCCGTCGAGACGATTCGCAAGGCACTGTCGATGGGCGCCGACTCGGCGGTTCACGTCGTCGACCCGGCGCTGCACGGATCGGACGCCCTGGCCACGTCGTACGCGCTCGCGAAGGCGCTCGGCACGATCGAGCACGACCTCGTGATCCTCGGTGTGGAGTCGACGGACGCGCGCATGAGCGTCATCCCGGCGATGCTCGCCGAGCGCACCGGCGCCGCGCAGCTGTCCTTCGCCCGCAAGGTCGAGGTCGACGGATCGACGGTGAAGATCGAGCGGCAGACCGACACCGGCTACGACGTCGTCGAGGCGCAGACGCCGGCGATCGTCTCCGTCGTCGAGAAGATCAACGAGCCGCGGTACCCGTCGTTCAAGGGGATCATGGCGGCGAAGAAGAAGCCGCTGACGACGCTCACGCTGGCGGACGCCGGTATCGAGGCGAGCAACGTGGGCTTGAGCGGCTCGGGTACCTCGGTGGCCGAGTTCGCCGCGCGCCCGCCGAAGCAGGCCGGGACGATCGTCAAGGACGAGGGTGACGGCGGCGTCAAGCTCGCCGAGTTCCTCGCCAGCCAGAAGATCATCTGAGCGCAGGACTAAGGAGAAGAAGACAGTCATGGCTGAGGTCCTGGTCCTGGTCGAGCACTTCGAGGGCACGCCCAAGAAGGTCACGCTCGAGCTGCTCACCCTCGCCCGCTCACTGGGCGAGCCGTCAGCGGTGTACGTCGGCGCGGGCTACGACACCGCGAAGGCCGCGCTCGCCGAGTACGGCGCGCAGAAGGTCTACATCGCCGCGGACGCCGACCTCGACAACTACATCATCGCGCCGAAGGCGGAGGTACTTGCCCAGATCGTCGGCAGCGCATCGCCCGCCGCGGTCCTGATCCCGTCGTCGCCGGAGGGCAAGGAGATCGCCGCGCGGCTGGCTGTCAAGCTCGACTCCGGTGTCGTCACCGACGCCGTGGGAGTCGGCGACGGCTTCGTGTGCGACCAGTCGATCTTCGGCGGCGGATACACCGTGAAGTCGCAGGTGAGCAAGGGCACGCCGATCATCACCGTCCGCCCCAACTCCACCCCGCCCGAGCCGGCGCCCGCCACGCCGAGCGAGGAGCAGGTCTCGGTCTCGCTGTCGGATGCTGCGAAGAAGGCCAAGGTCCTCGAGCGGGTCAGCGAGAAGAAGGGCGGCCGGCCGGAGCTCACCGAGGCCGAGATCGTCGTGTCCGGTGGCCGTGGACTCGGCGCCGCGGAGCACTTCGCCCTGATCGAGAAGTTCGCCGACTCCCTCGGCGCAGCCGTCGGGGCGTCGCGTGCCGCGACCGATGCCGGTTGGTACCCGCACCAGAACCAGGTGGGCCAGACCGGCAAGACCGTCTCGCCGCAGCTCTATATCGCGGTCGGCATCTCGGGCGCGATCCAGCACCGTGCCGGCATGCAGACCTCGAAGACGATCGTCGCGATCAACAAGGACCCGGAGGCGCCGATCTTCGAGCTCGTCGACTTCGGTGTCGTGGGCGATCTGTTCGAAGTCGTCCCGCAGGTGACCGAGCAGATCGAGGCGCGAAAGGGCTAGTCCGGAGTCGCTCCGACGTCCTCCGTGCCGCCCACCACCCGTTGACCGCGCCCGCTGCGCCGGCCCTGTAGTTTCTGGTCGTGGCACCGACGCCCTGGGACCGGCACACCCCGAGTTCGCTTGCGTCATTGCAGGACCACGCGGTCGCGGCGCAGGTGCGCGACTCGGTCGCGCCGTTCTCGCCGTTGTGGCGGCGCCGGTTCAGCGAGCTGAACCGCAGGGCGTCGACCGTCAACAGTGTCGCGGCGCTGGAGTCGATCCCGGCGATGGGAGAGCGCGATGTCAGCCCGACCGGTGATCCGGTGGGCATGGCAGCGCTGGTGCTCCAGGCAAGCGAGGCGGGATTCGCGCTCTATGCCTCCGGCCCGTCGCTGCGGCGTGCGATGCGGCTTCGCATCATGCGCAAGGAGGCCTACCAGCGCGTCGTCGACGCGGATACCCGGTCGACGTCGTACGTGTTCTCCGGTTCGGGAATGCGCTACCCGATCGCGTCGACCCGGGCGGACCTCGACACCATCGCTCGCGCGGGCGCACGGTTGTGGGCGGTGCTCGGGCTGACCCGCAACGACGTGCTGTTGTCGGGGGTGCAACCCGCCGCGACCACCGAGCACGTCGCGCTCGAGTACGCCGCGATGGGCGCCGGCGCGCCGGCGCTCTTCCCTGGCAGCCGGCCTGAGGAGCTCGCCGCCGCGGCGCGGCTAGCGCCCCCGACCGTGCTCGCACTGCCGAGCGCCCGCGCCGCGGATGTGCTCGAGCGGGTTCGGGGCCTGACGACGCTGCGGACGCTGCTCCTCGTCGGTGCGCCCAGCGACGCCGAGCGGCTGGCTGCCACCCACGCTGCACATCGTGCGGTCGGAGCCGGTGACATCGCCGTACTGGCCGTGCACGCGCCGTCCGGGGCACGAGTGCTGTGGGGCGAGTGCCGGGAGTCCGCGGGGAAGTCCGGCCTGCACGCGTACCCGGATCTCGACGTCCTCCAGGTCGTCGACCCCGAGACCGGCGAGCACACGACGGCCGGCGGGGAGCTCGTCACCACCCAGGTAGGCATGCGGGGGAGCGCCCTCCTGCGCTGGCGCACCGGTGACGTCGTCAGCGGCGTGACGACCGCGCCGTGCCCCTCGTGCCGACGCGTCGTGCCGCGTGCCGAGGGGCTGGCCCGCAACGCGCTCGTCGGGGGTGTCGGCCCGGACGGCGAGGTCATCGACCTGCGTGCAGTGGCGTCCGCGCTCTCGGCTCGTCTCGACGTGCGGGACTGGCGGATCGTCGTCGGGCGTCGGGGCCGCGACGGCAGATCCCGAGTGATCGTCCGGTTGGCTCCCGACGGCGAGGACACGGCCGGCGCCGTGATCGGCGCCGCGGCCGACATCCGGGCGCTGGCCGGCACCCTGCCCACCCAGATCGTGCTGGCCGACCCGTATGAGCTGCAGGGCGTGCAGGGCCACCACCACTCCGCCCGAATCGTCGCGGAATAGGACCGCCCGCTCTCACCCTTCTACGCTCTAGAGCGCGATGGCCTATCTCGATCATGCGGCGACGACGCCGATGCGTCCCGAGGCGGTCGACCGCATGGCCGAGCTGCTCGGCCAGGTCGGCAACGCCTCGTCGCTGCATGCCGCCGGCCGGCGGGCCCGGCGGATCGTCGAGGAGTCGCGCGAGGCGGTGGCGGCTGCGATCGGCGCACGCCCGAGCGAGATCGTGTTCACCAGCGGCGGCACCGAGAGCGACAACCTGGCCATCAAGGGCCTCTACTGGGCCCGGCACAACGCCGATGCCAGGCGCCGCAGAATCCTGGTGAGCGCCGTGGAGCACCACGCCGTCCTCGACCCGGCGATCTGGATCGCCGACCACGCGGGCGGTGAGCTGGTCGTCCTGCCGGTCGACTCCCTCGGGCGGACCGCGCCGGACGCGCTTCGCGCCGCCATCGAGGCGGCGCCGGATGAGGTGGCAGTGGCCAGCGCGATGTGGGCCAACAACGAGGTCGGCACGGTCGCCTCTGTGGCGGAGCTTGCCGACGTCGCGGCCGAGTACGGCGTACCGCTGCACACCGACGCGGTGCAGGCGGTGGGCTCGCTGCCCGTCGACTATGCCGCCTCCGGCGCGGCGGCCCTCACGCTCACCGGCCACAAGCTCGGTGGACCGGTCGGCGTCGGCGCGCTCGTCCTAGGCCGGGATGTGGAGTGCGCGCCGTTGCTCCACGGCGGCGGGCAGGAGCGCGACGTCCGGTCCGGCACCCTCGACGTCCCCGCGATCGCGGCGTTCGCGGTTGCGGTCGAGTTGGCCGTGAAGGAACAGGCACAGCGAGCGGAGTTCCTGATCGGGCTGCGCGACGATCTGATCCGTCGCGTCCGTGAGGTGGTGCCGGATGCCCAGCTCAACGGCGACCCGGCTGGTGGTTCCGAGCACCGGCTGCCCGGCAACGCCCACTTCTCGTTCCCGGGCTGCGAAGGCGATGCGCTGCTGATGCTGCTCGACGCACAGGGGATCGAGTGCTCGACCGGCTCCGCCTGCTCTGCGGGCGTCGCGCGCCCGAGCCACGTGCTGCTCGCCATGGGTCAGGACGAAGATCGCGCGAAGTCCTCGCTGCGGTTCTCTCTCGGCCACAGCTCGACGGCCGCGGACGTCGATGCGCTGATTGCCGCGATCGGCCCTGCCGTCGAGCGTGCCCGCACGGCTGCGGCTCGCTGACGATGAGCGGCGTTTCCCGGTGAAGGTCTTGGCCGCGATGTCGGGCGGCGTCGACTCGGCGGTGGCAGCTGCACGTGCGGTCGATGCCGGCCACGACGTGACGGGCGTGCACCTCGCGTTGTCACCCAAGCCGGCCTCTCACCGGGAAGGCGCGCGTGGCTGTTGCTCCCTCGAGGACTCGCGTGACGCGCGACGAGCAGCAGACGTGCTCGGTATCCCGTTCTACGTGTGGGACGTCGCCGAGCGGTTCACGACCGACGTCGTCGACGACTTCGTCGCGGAGTACGCCGCCGGCAGAACACCCAACCCGTGCGTACGGTGCAACGAGCGGATCAAGTTCGCCGCGGTGCTCGACCGCGCGCTGGCGCTCGGGTTCGATGCGGTGGCGACGGGGCATTACGCGCGCATCATCGGCGGCGGGCTGCACCGTGCGGTGGACGGCGAGAAGGACCAGTCGTACGTGCTCGCGGTGCTGCGGCCCGATCAGATCGCCGCGGCGATGTTTCCGTTGGGGGAGTCGCGAAAGACCGACGTGCGGGCCGAGGCAGCCCGCCGCGGCCTTGCGGTTGCCGACAAGCCCGACAGCCACGACATCTGCTTCATCCCGTCTGGAGACACGGCCGGCTGGTTGCGGTCACGGCTGGGTGACGCCCCCGGTGAGATCGTCGACGAATCCGGCGCCGTGCTCGGCAGCCACGGCGGCACGTACGCCTTCACCGTCGGACAGCGCCGCGGACTTGCACTGACCAGGCCGGCGCCGGACGGCCGGCCGCGCTATGTGCTGTCGATCTCACCCGTCGAGCGGACGGTGACGGTCGGACCTCTCGAGCGGCTCGACGTGAACCGGATCGAGTGCGGCGCACCGACATGGTGTGGTCAGGAGCCGGTGCACGATCCCATCCCGGCCCTCGCACAGGTGCGGGCGCATGCCGAGCCGGTGCAGTGCCGGGCTCGGGTCCTCGACGGGGGGCTCGTCGTCGATCTCGATGACCGGATCGCGGGCGTGGCAGCAGGCCAGACGCTCGTGCTCTACGACGGCGACCGCGTTATCGGGTCCGCGACGATCGAACGTGCGGCATGACCCGACTGCGATGACGCGATACGTCGCGTGGCTGCACGCGGTGAATCTCGGCAGCCACAACAAGGTCTCCATGGCGTGGCTGCGAGAGGCGGTCGCGGATGCCGGCTTCGCGGACGTTGCGACGTACCTGCAAAGCGGCAACCTGGTC
>JAICMG010000200.1 GCA_025929365.1 Frankiaceae bacterium | reverse complement strand
GGCTCGGACCACTTCGGCAGCTCGGGCACGAACGCCACGAGCGCCCGCTTCGCGATCTCGACGGCATCGGCGTCGTCGGCAGCCGCGATGTCGACGACACCGGTGGTGACGTGCATCTCCTGAGGACCGACATCATCCGCGTCGACGACTCCGAGTCCGCCGCCTTCGATCATCGCCGGGCCCGCCATCCCGATGCTCGCTTCAGGCGTGGCGATCGTGACGTCGCACAGTCCGAACAGCGACGCGTTGCCGGCGAAGCACCGCCCCGACGCGATCCCGATCCGGGGCACCACACCGGACAACGCGGCAAAGCGGCCGAAGGTAGGGACGTCGAGGCCGGCAACTGTCGGCACGTCGGTGTCGCCGGGCCGGCCACCGCCGCCCTCGGCGAAGAGGACAAGCGGCAGCCGCTCGCGGCGGACGACCTCGAGAAAGCGGTCGGTCTTCTTGTGGCCGAAGTGACCTTGCGTCCCGGCGAGGACCATGACGTCGTAGCCGACCGCAGCCACGCGGCGGCCCTCGACCGTGCCGATGCCGGTCACGACACCGTCAGCCTGGGTGGAGGCCAGCAAGTCGTCGAAGTCGCGGCGTCCGCGCTGCGCGGCGACGACCAGCCCGCCCCATTCGTCAAAGCTTCCGGCGTCGAAGAGGTCGTCGAGGTTCTCCCGGACGGTGCGACGCCCGCGGGCATGGACCTTTGCGACCGCCTCGGGACGCGCGCCGTCGCGGAGCAGCTCCTGACGCTGCCGGACCCGTCCGAGCTCGGGCCGAACTGTGCCTTCGTCGCTCACGCTGTGCCTTCGTCGCTCACGCGGGAAGCATCTCAACCATCACACGGCTAGGGCTGCGCGACCACCAGTCGCAGGGAGCCGTGGTACTCCGGCTGCTCGCGCAACGCGCCGTACTTCCGGTCCCACTCGCCCGACGCGAGCTCGGCTCGAAGGAGGTCGATGGACCGCGCTGCCGCGTGAGAGTCGACGAACCCCCACCCCGACTGCGCCCGCCGGACGCGATCGTCGAGGAAGCTCTCGGGCCGGGCGTAGAAGGCCTCGCCGAACCCGTCCACGCAGTCGATCGGAATCGGGATCTCCGACACCGTGCTGGTGCCACCCAGCGCCGCGCGCAGATGCGCGATGGCCGGATAGCGAGCTCGCTCCGCCGCGATCAGCTCCGGCGCGTACTCCGCCAGCCAGAAGTTCGCGAGCGCCGTGCCGTCGAACGTCAGGATCACGACCGGGCCGCGAGTGACCCGTCGCATCTCCAGCAGCCCGCGGTCGAGATCGCGCCATTGATGCACCGTGATGGTGGCCATCGCGGCGTCGAAGCAGTCGTTCGGGAAAGGCAGCGCCTCGGCAGTCGCGTCAACGGCCTCCGGCAGGTAGTCCGGCCGCTGTTCGCGCATGGCACTCGACGGCTCGACGGCCGTCACCTCACGACCCACAGGCTCGTACGACCCCGCCCCGGCGCCGACGTTCACCACGGTGCGCGCGTCGCCGAGTGCGGCGTGGACGTGGGTCGCGATCCGCGGATCGGTACGGCGCTGCACGGCGTAGCCGACGCCGCCGGACTCGTAGTCGAAGTCACCTGCGGTGGTCGGACGCGGGTCGTCAGATATCGAGAAGCTCCTCGTAGAAGCCGCCGATCTCGCGCTCGCGATCGACGAGGTGAACCTCGAGTATCCAGTGCGCAACCCTGCCGTCGCGGTCGACGCCTCGCATCGGCCGGTCATTTCCAGGGGTGATCCTCGAGTAGTCCTTCTTCCCGGTTGCGTCGGCGTGCGGGAACTCGCCGACCATGTGGCCGGCGATGGTCCCACCCCACTCCCATCCGTGGCGCGCGGCCTCGGCCACCATGAACTCGAACAGCTGCTCGCCGGTGATGTCCGGCGTCGCCTCGAACTTCGAACGGCCGGCCGCCCAGACGACGGGCAGGGTGTCGCGAAGCCGGAGCTTGTCCGGATCGGTGCCGAGGACGTAGGTACGCCCGAAGTCGGCCTCCCACGCCTCGAAGATCGGCCCGAGATCGAGGTAGACGATGTCGTCGTCGCCGATCGTCCGCTCCGGCGGGTTCGAGTGGTACGGCTGGACCGCGTTGGGACCGGCGCGCACCACCCGCTTGTGCCAGTGCCGCTCGACGCCGAGCTGCGCGGCGGCGAGATCGCGGATCGCGTCGCTGGCGGCGCGCTCGCTCACTCCCGGACGGACGATCTCCGCCGCCTCGATCGCCGCGAACAGCTCGGTTGCCTTCCACTGCGCGTGACGCAGCTTCGCAACTCGCTGCGCCTCATCCACCACGGGGCTCACGGCCCGACCGTACCGGTGGGGAGACCGGTGAGGGAGTCGATGAGTGACGCCCGCACTCCCCGAAGATCTCGAGGGTGTGGCTCACGTCGGTGAATCCCGCATCCGTCGCGACCCGCTGCGTCCAGGACTCCACCTCGGGGCCCTCGACCTCGACCGAGAACCCGCACGTGCGGCACACGAGGTGATGGTGGTGCTGCTCGGCCTCGCCCGACGCGCCCGATCCGCAGCGGCGATACGCCGCCTCACCGTCGGGACGCACGACGACATCGACCGCACCGTCCTCCGCCAGCCGGCGCAGATGGCGGTAAACGGTGGTGAGACCGACCGAGGCGCCCTGGCCACGTAGCTCGTCGTACAACGCCTGCGCGGTCAGGAAGCCGTCAGCAGCCGAAAGCGCCGCGTCGATCGCGGCACCTTGGCGGGTCGAGCGACGGCGCGCCACCGGGTCGGGCATCAGTGCGGGTCCGCAGGGTGCGCGTGCGGCCGTGATCGGCGGACCAGCAACGCCGCCGCCCGGGCAGCAAGGTAGAGACCGAAGCTGATGAAGGTCACGAAGACGCTCGCCTTCACACTCGGATGCTGCAGGTTGGCGACCAGCCCGCCATCAGCGGCAACGAACGCGAACAGCACCGACAACGACATCACCACCGCCGGCCGGGCGGACAACCGCTGCGCGGCCGCGGCCGGTGTGATGGTGAGGCTCAGGACGAGGAGCGTGCCCACGATCTGTGCCGCCTCCGTCACCGTGACCGCGAGCAGGTAGAGGAACAGCAGTCCGACCAGGCGCACCGGGACGCCGCGTGCCTCGGCGAGCTCAGGATCGACGCTGGCGAACAGCAACGGGCGGAAGACCACGGCGACGGCGACGATCACCACGGCGACAATGGCGAGCAGGATGACGAGCTGGTGGTTGCTCACGCCGTAGATGTAGCCGAACAGGATGTTCGTCGCCTCGGTCGCGAAGCCGTGGTAGTGCCCCAGCAGGAGAACACCCAGCCCCAACCCGAACGCCAGGATCACGCCGATTGCGGAGTCGCGCTCGCGGGCACGAGCACCCAGCAACCCGATTGCTGTCGCGACAATCACCGACCCGACCAGCGCGCCGGCGACCGGGTCGTTGCTGACCAGCAGTCCGGCCGCGGCGCCGGTGAACGCGAGCTCCGCCGTACCGTGCACCGCAAACGCCGCGCCGCGGGTGACGACGAACGGTCCGAGCAGACCGCACGCGATCGAGATCAAGCCGGCGGCGATCAACGCGTGCTGCGCGAAGGGCTGATGCAGATAGAAGCCGAGGCCCGTGCTCATCGCAGCAACCCGCGTGGCGCCCGCAACTCGTCCTCGACGTGGTGGTGACCACCGCTGAGGTGGTCGTGCTCGAGGTCGGATGCGCCCACGACGATGATCCGATCGCGCACTCGCAGCACGTCGACCGGAGCGCCGTAGAGCTCCGTCAGCTGCTCCGTCGTCATGACCTCGTCCGGCGTCCCGACCACCCACTTCCCGCCCACGATGTAGAGGACCCGGTCGACGAGCGGCAACACGGGGTTGATCTCGTGCGTGACCAGCAACACGGCTGTGCCGCGCTCCCGCCGCAGCTCGTCGATGAGCGTCATGACGGCCTGCTGATGGTTGAGGTCGAGTGAGAGGAGCGGTTCGTCGCAGAGCAAGACGCTCGGATCCGACAACAGGGCCTGGGCGATTCGCAGCCGTTGCTGTTCGCCGCCGGACAGCTCACCCAACGGGGCATCGGCGTACCCGCTCGCACCGACAGCAGCGATCGCATCAGCCACTCGCCGGCGGACGGCCCGCGACGGCAGCGCCGGGCCCCAACGATGTCCGTCGAGACCGAGCCGGACGAGATCGATACCGCGGAGCGGTAAGTCGCGGTCGAAGCCCTTCTGCTGCGGCACATAGCCGATCTCACGATTGCCGCGTCGAGGCGGACGTCCGTTGATGGTCACGGACCCTGACGACAGATGCTGCAGCCCGAGCAGCACCCTCATCAGCGTGGTCTTGCCCGCGCCGTTGGGCCCGAGGACGGCCAGCACCTCGCCGCTGTCGACGTCGAGGTCGAGCTGCTCCCACAACACGCGGTCGCCGAACCGCAGCGTGGCATCGCGAAGCGAGATCGCGGTCATCGCGTCATCCGCCGAGAGCGCGCAGCAGCGCCCGGTCCTG
>JAICMG010000050.1 GCA_025929365.1 Frankiaceae bacterium | reverse complement strand
TACCTCGGCGACCTCTCCGAGGCGCAGACGGCCGACGTCATGGGGTGCTCGGTCGGCTCGGTCAAGACGCACTCCAGTCGCGGCCTGGCCGCCCTCAAGCAGGCGCTCGCACGATGAGCGAGTTCTTCAACTCCGACATGGGGCCGGACGGCATGTTCGGCGGCCTCGACGACCCGACGCCGCCGGCATTCGGCAGCGACCTGCTTCCCGGAGTGCTCGCCCGCGGCCAGCACCTGCGTCGCCAGCGCCGCGTCGCCTACGGCATCGGAAGCGCCTGCGCCGCATTGCTCGTCGCCGGAGGCGCCATAGGCATCGCCGGCGTCGGCAGCAGCAACAACCCTCCGTCGCCGACTCTGCACGGCCCGTCGACGCCACCGTCGTCGAAGAAGCCGCATCATCATCACCACCCCACAACGGGCGCGGTCGGCAGCCGCCACGGTGGAGGGAACAGCTCGACGCAGACCGGCACACAGCCATGTGTCACGCCGACGCCGGGCAGCACCGCGAGTCCGACCGCGACGGATGCGCCGACCGACACCGCGCCGGTATCGCCGGGGGCCACGGACTCCCCGGCGGCGTACACCGAAACCACGCCGTCGCCGCAGCCGTCCGACACGAGCTGCCCCAGCCCGGGCGCCAACGGGACGCCGTCGCCGACAGAGACGCCGAGCGCGACGGTGACGCAGATCCCGCCGCTGCTCTAGGTCGGCGGGGCGCAGCCGTTCGACGGGATGACCGCCGGCATCTGGTAGACGTTGCCCGCGGTGCTCCCGAACAGCTTGCGAACACCGGGCAGCGCCGCGATCCACCCGTCAACCCGCGCGGTGTGCTCGACCTCGAGCGGTTCGACCACGACATAGTCGTCGTGCAGCCGAGACAGCGCGATGAGCAGGTCGGGACAGGTCATCGGCAGGTCAAACGCATGCGAGCGCCCCTCCACGCCGACGTAGTTCACCGTGTTGCTGAAGTCCGGCCCGTAGAACGGGTACTCCAAGCCGTGCCCCACGACGCCGATGCGCTGGTGCTGGTAGCCGCCGACGACCGCGAACAGCTGCTGCAGGCGCCCATGTCCCGCATAACGGTGGTCCAGGTAGCTTCGCTGCAGCGCGCCGCCACTCACGACGCACAGGAGCACCAGCGCGGCAACGAACACCCGCCGCACCGGGCGGAGCGCGGCCTCCGATCGCGTGGCAAGGAGCCACGCCACGATCGCGGCGAGCGCCACTGCGGCGGCAACGCCGGTCCAGGTCCGCATCGTCTGCGGCAGGTCCTCGAGGGAGAGCAGGACGATCATGAGCGTGGTGAACAGCACGGTGAGCTGCACCGAGTACCGGCGCAGCACCGACGAGGTGGCGACGAGGACGAACGCCAGGACCAGGACGGGGAACAGGTAGCGCGTGTTCGTCCCGAACAGCAATGGATGTCCTGACGCGCCGAGCGCAGTCGTCGGGGTGACCAGGTAGGCGACCAGCCCGCCGAGGACGGCGATGCCGAGCAGACGCCGAAGCATCAGCCGTTCCGCGAACACGCTGAGCAGCACGCCCCCGAGGAACAGCACGAGAACCGCCGGCCAAAGATCGGTCCATACCGTGCGCAGCTCGGGCACGAACCAGTCCCCGAGCACTGAGCCGTTGCCCAGGTAGTGGGCCACGCTGAAGTCGTACGGCTTCACCTCGGGGTACGGCACGACATGGAAGCCGTGACCGGCGACGGTCAGGTCGGTGTCCGGGACCGGCGAGCCCACGCTCACCCAGTTGCGGACGTACCAGAAGCCCCCGGCCAGGAACGCCGGGACGAAGAGGGCGACGGCCGCACGGGCACGATCTCCTGAGGCGAGGGCCACAACCGCGAGCGCGACGAGCACCACGATCGCGAGCGCGCTCAGCTTCGTGCCGGCCGCCAGCCCTAGTCCGAGTCCCGCCATGGCCAGCTCGGCCAGCCAGACGTTGCGCGGCCGGCCGGCCCTCGGCGCGCCGGCCATGGCGACGCACGCCACCCCGGCCAGCACGAACGCCATCGAGGGAACGTCGTTGAGGCCGGGCCCCGTGCTGGCTTGCGATACCAAGGGGAGTGCGAGCACCGCTGCACCCGCCGCGAGCGCCGTGGGGCCCGACGACCAGCGCGCGCCGATGACCCAGCAGGCCAGCAAGGCCAGCCATCCGAACAGGAGGTTGAGCCCGAAGGTGGCGATGTCGGGATGGGGCCCGAGCATCGCGACCGCATCAAGCAGCTCCGCGTCGTACGGATAGAACACGGACCCGTCGGACGACGCGGTGTGGTGGAGGTGGAGATCACTGTGCGTGTGGACGATCTCCGCGGCCTGCGTGAGGTGGTAGTGAAGGCTGTCGGTGTCCAGCGAGCCCGTCTGCAACACCGAGGCGTCGCGGGCGGCGAACGTCGTCGTCGTGGTCATCACACAGACGACGACGCAACCCAGCATGATCCAGCCGCCACGAGAGCGGGGAAGTCGCAACCGCCCGGGCGGCTGCGGACTCGGGGGCGCCGCGACGCCGAGGCGTGCAACGAGCAAGGCGCCGAATGCGCTGACGAAGGCGAACGGCCAGCGCCGGAAGCCGCCGACCAGACCGAGCAACTCCGCAACGACGATGACGCCGGTCGTGCCGACGAGCGATGCCCCGAGGGCCGCTGCCGGACCGGTCCAGTCCGGGACGAGCCGGCGCACGAGTCGCCTCGAGGCGGGGATCCACGGCAGCAGGCCGATCGCGAGCGCGCTCGACCCGAGCAGGTAGTCGCCGACGTCCACCGGCTCTTAGCTCCCGAGCGTCACGTGGTGCGCGGTGCCGGTCCCGGTGATGCCGATGTCGGTCACTTGTATCGAGGTCACGCGGAAGCGGAACGGCAGCGCGCGCAGCGGTACGGCGAGCGAGAGCGATCGATGGCTGATGCGGCCGGCGAATGACGGTACCGACAGCGTGACGACGTCACTGCTGACCGCGACCGTCGCAGTGCCCTCGACGAGCCTCTGATGCCCGCCGACCGACAGCTTCGTCGTGACCTCGACCGAGTCCGACGAAGCCTTGCGCAGCGTCACCGAGACATGGCGTCCGGCGAAGTACCTGCTGAGATCCGCGAACGTCACGGTCGCGCTGCCGTCGACTCGGTTGACCGGCACCTTCTTCACCGAGCCGCCGATCACCTTCGAGAACGGGATGTGCACGCCGTGCAGGTGTGCGCTCAACGTGTCGATGACGACGCCGTCCTCGGTTGTGTAGTCGTGCGCCGTGACGCTCACGTCTGAGTAGTCGCCGCCGAATGCCTGCGTCAGGAACGGGATGCCCCCGATCGACACCGACGGGCGGCTCGACAGGTGCTCGTCGCTCTCGAGCTTTCCCGCCAGCACGTGCGCCGCCACGTGCGCACCCACCCGGTCGGCGGCGACGACCGCGACCACCAACAGCAGGAGTACGGCGATCAGCAGTCGTCGCAACATGTCTGACAGTCTCCGGGACTACGAACGGGAAGCCGCACGACGGCCTCGCGCGACGAGCTCGGGTAGATGCCGGCCGAGCCGATCGAGCAGCTCCGGTCCCGCCGCATTCTCGGCATGCGCGAATCCCTCGATCAGCCACAGCTCCTTGGGCTCGTTCGCCGCGTCGTACAGCGCCTGGGGGTGCTCGACGGGGAAGTAGTGGTCACGGTCGCCGTGCACGATCAGCACCGGCGTCGGCGCGATTCGCCCGATCACCTCGATCGGCGCCTCCGGCGGTGCATCGTTCGGCCAGCCTTCACTGCTGATCCGCGTCCGCAACGCGCGTTGCGCGACCAGCCGGCCGAGCCTGGTTTCGATCGCCCAGTGGACCCGGCGCATCGGCTTGGTGTCCCGGTAGAACCAGCGCGACACCGCGGAGACGCTCACGACCGCGTCGACGCCGCCGTGCAACGCGGCATGGCGCAGCACGATGCTGCCCCCCATGGACCATCCGCAGGTGACGACGTCGGAGTAGCCGAGGTCGCGGGCGTATGCGACGGCCGCCTCGAGATCGAGCACCTCGTGGTGACCGACCGTCGAGCGACCAGCCGACGCGCCGTGTCCGCGGAAGTCGATCCCGACGACGCCGGCGTGGGCGGCGAGCGCTTCGAGCACCGCGCGCGTACCGGGACGGGTCGTCGACTGCGTGAAGCCGTGTGCCACCACCACCGCCAGCGGGCGGGCGGAATCGGGACCGTCGAGATGGACCGCGGCCAATCGCACACCGTCGGTCGTGTGCAGCTCGCAAGACTGTCCGCCGGGGAACACCGCCACTCCGCTATCCTTCACTAGTCGGGTTTCAGGCAGCGCCGCCGCCCACTTTCACCGCTTTCCGCGATCGAGAGGAAGACGGCATGGCGAGCCTGCTCCTGATGACGCCGGTGGCGTCCGACGGCTCGGCCCAAGTGCTTCCCAGCCTCGGCCTGCTCGGGCACGTCGTCCGCGTGCTTCCGCTCGACGCGGCGCCGCTGCTCGATGCGCCGCCATGCGACGTCGTCGTGGTGGATGCCCGCCGCGAGATGTCCTCGGCGAGAGCGACCTGCCGGCTCCTCGAGACGACCGGCACGTCAGCTCCGGTGCTCGCGGTGGTCACCGAGGGCGGCTTGGTCGCGGTCGCCGCCGACTGGGGCATCGACGACGTCATCCTCGACACTGCCGGCCCGGCCGAAGTGGAGGCGCGGCTTCGGCTCGCGCTGGGGCGGACCCAGCTGTCGCGCGAGACGGCTGCGAGCGAGGAGATCCGCTCCGGCGACCTGTCGATCGATGAGTCGACCTACCAGGCGCGGCTCGGCAGCCGGCCACTGGATCTGACCTTCAAGGAGTTCGAGCTCCTCAAGTTCCTGGCGCAGCACCCTGGGCGCGTGTTCACCCGCGCGCAGCTGCTGCAGGAAGTCTGGGGCTACGACTACTTCGGCGGCACCCGCACCGTCGACGTCCACGTACGACGGCTTCGCGCCAAGCTCGGGGCCGAGCGGGAAGCGCTGATCGGCACCGTGCGCAACGTCGGTTACAAGTTCGTGGCACAGCCGATCGCGGGGCTGCCGGCTGACGACGATGCCGACGAGTACGCCGACCTCGGTGCCGACTCGATGTCCACTTCCTGAGCCGCCGCCTCAGTAAGGTCGGCCAGGTGGGATCGCCGCGCGTGGCCCTGGCGACAACGCTGACCGACGAGGAAGCACGGACAGTCCTCCGGATTCGGGACAGCGTCGCAGCGGCGACCGGCACGAGCCCGCTCTCCGACCGTGTCGTCGGCGCGATTCGCGCCGGTGCCGCCGGACAGCACGTCGTGCAGATCGCGGGTCGCGAGGTGGTCGGGTACGCCCACGTCGAGTCCACCGGCCGTGACGCCGTCGCCGAGGTCCTCGTCACGGCGGACGGGGACGCCGTTGGACTGCTCGACGCCGTCCGCAACGTCGCGGGACCCACGCTGCGGATCTGGACGCGTGGCGACGATGCGCCCCTCAACGAGGTGCTGCCGAAGCTGGGTTATGTGCTGACCCGAACGCTGCTCCAGCTGCGACGGCCATTGGCCGCCCCCGCGCTCGACACGCCGACCTGGCCGGCCGGCGTCTCCGTCCGCACGTTCAGCGTCGGCCAGGACGAGGCGGCCTGGTTGGCGGTCAACAACGCCGCGTTCGCAGGCCACCCCGAGCAGTCGGGCTGGAGCTTCGCGGAGATCTCCGCCCGCGAGCGCGAGCCCTGGTTCGACCCGGCCGGGTTCTTCCTCGCCGAGTCCGACGGGCGGCTGGTCGGCTTCCACTGGACGAAGACCCACAGCGACGAGCTCGGTGAGGTGTACGTCATCGGTGTAGATCCGTCGATGCAGGGCAAGCGACTCGGCGAGGCATTGCTGCTCCACGGCCTCATCCATCTGCGTCTGTCAGGCCTTCGAACGGTGATGCTCTATGTCGAGTCGGACAACCGCAACGCGCTGGCGCTCTACGAGGGACTCGGCTTCACGAGATGGGACGCCGACCGGATGTTCTCGCGCGCCGACTAGCCTTGCGCCATGACGCAGAGCCCGCCGCGCGCGACGCGGTCTCGGTCTGCCCAGATCGTGATTAATGCTGACCCCGCAACGGTTTTCGACGTCCTTGCCGACCCGGCCCAGCACCCGCTCTTCGACGGCTCCGGCACGGTCAAGGGCCGGATGTCGGGACCGCCCCGGCTGTACCTCGGCGCCACGTTCGCCATGCGGATGAGGTGGGGGGCGCCGTACTTCATCCGCAGTCGAGTCGTGGACTACGAGGAGGACCGCCGCATCGCATGGCGCCATCCGCTTCGCCACATCTGGCGTTACGAGCTGTCGCCGGCCGACACCGGCACGCAGGTCACCGAGACCTTCGACTACGGCCAGGCGCCGACGGCGGCGATCTACGAACGCGCCGGGATCCCGGACAAGAACCACACCTCGATCGAGGCCTCGCTGCAACAGCTCAAGGTCCTGGTCGAGAGCCGCGCCACCACCACCCGGAGCTAGCTCCGCCGGAAGCGGGCGGTCCAGCGCGCCTTCGTGACCGGCGACGGCGTCGGCACGCGTGATGCCACCGGGCCCTTGGTGGGGTTCGACGGCACGGGCGGCGGCGGTGCGTCGTAGTCGGTGTTGGCGATGATCGCGGCGATGGCCTCCGCGTCGAGGTCGTCGCTGTCGGGGATCTGTGGAACGAAGCCGACCAGGACGCCGTCGCGCAGCACCATCGCCTCGAGCCCGGACGCGCCGTCGTTGTCCCAGATCGCTTCTCGGCCATCGGGGATCACGACGCGAAGGCCGACGCTGTACACCCCGACGCGACGGTTGACGGAAGCGAAGATGCGCTGGGCGCGCAACCGCTCGACAACCTCCTCGGCTACCGCCTCCTCCATCAGCTCACGCTATCGAGCCGGCTGAAGGATCAGTGAGCGCAGCGCGCGGGCGGCAACGTCGCAGGCGCGTTCAGGTTGCTCGTGTTCGACAAGTCGTGGTGCTCGCGCGGCCACGGCCCGGACGACGCACACGACGCCGTCGGACTGCGCCACACATACACATCGCCCTCGCGGGTGCCGACCGCCAGCACTTGCTGCTTTCGCGATCCGAACGCGGCGAAGCTCGGCCCGTTGACCATCCAGCCGCCGTCGAACTTCGGGAACCCCGGCGCCTCCTGGCCAAGCCCGTTCACCGCCCGCACGTCGTACGACGCGCTTCCGGTCACGAGGTACGGCCCTGCGGACCCGCCGCCGACGTTCGCGACGATCGGCGAGACGATGAACTCCAGATCGTTCATCACCTGCGGGAACTCCGGCTGCATGAGGCCGGTCGTGGTGTTCCACGCGCCGATGTCGTTGTTGTTGAACAGCTGCGAGTCGGCGACGGCGGCATCGAGGGCCTTGCCCAGGGTCGCCGCTGGATCGATCAGGCTGATCCCGGGCGCGCCCGGCCCGAGTGGCGCGAAGATCGGCATCCCCTCGACCGCGATGGTGGGCAGCTGCGTTCCGTTGCCGGCGCCGCCGAACGTCGCCGAGCCGACGATCGCCTTGCCGTCCGGGCCGGTCCCGAGCGCGGAGGTCCCGTCGGGCTTCAGCACGTACGGCGGGCCGACGCTCGTCGACACCCCCACGTCCAGCGTGCCGGTGCCGCCGACGTCGGCAAGCGCGGGCGAGCCCGTGGTGCCGTCACCGACGTCCGGGAGCAGCCCTTCGTCGAGGTCCTCGATCGGCGCCGGCCAGCCGGGCAGCACGTTGCCCCTCGAGTCCAGCGCGTAGACCCGGCTGTTCCCGGTGTTCAGCAACGGCACCGCGCCGAGGGCGTACACGTCGGGAGAGGCGACCGAGACGTTCGGCGAGCCGTCGTACTCCTCGTCCGCCCCCACGACGACGTCCGGGCGCCCCTTGCCGGACAGGGCGCCGATCGCCGGCGTGTCGACCAGCGGCGATCCCTGGTCGACGCGGGAGCCGGCCTTGAAGGTGATCTTGTTCGTGTGCGGGTCGACGTGCGAGATCCGCGAGCGGTCGATCAGCAACCGTGGCCAGCCCGGCACCGGTCTGCCGTCGGGTTGCCAGGCGTAGACGTGGCGATCCATCGCCGCCGCAACGACATCGAGCCGGTGCCCGCCCTGCAGTGGGGCAAGTGCCGGCCCGCCGAGGAAGGCGCGCTGCAGCCGGTTGTTCTGGTCGCGGGCGGCGGGCCCGCCGTACCTCGCGTGCACGGAGCGGGGGAATCCGGGCAGGAGCGTGCCTTTCGCGTTCCAGGCGTAGACGTGGCCGGTGAAGTCGGACACGACGACGTCGGGATGGCGACCGGTCGCGTCGCGAAGGTCGCCGACCGCGATCGCACCGACGATCGACCCGTGGGGGATGTCGGTGACCGCCCCGGAGCGGTATGCCGGCTCCCCGCGATGGACCGGTACCGCATCGGTGCGGACGGGCCAGCCGGGCAGCTCCTTGCCGTTGTCCGCGTACGCATGCACCACGCCGTCGGTCGTCGCCACGATCAGAGCGTTCGTGTAGTGCGGGCCGATCGGGGCCAGCGTCGGGTCGGAGTCGACCGACGCGCCGTAGTGCTTGGGGAAGCCTGCCAGCAGCGTGGGGTCGTCGTGCAGGTAGTCGGTACGCCGGTCCATCCCCATCCGGCCCGCGTTGTCGATCACGACCAGGCGAAGCGTGAACGAGAAGCGGTCAGGGTCGGGGCGGCCGTTCGGCGTGGTCGGGCCGCCGGTGAACGACTTCCCCTTGGCGAACATCGCGGCGAGCCGCGCACCTGACACGCGCGCCAGCACACCGTGTCGGCGACCCGCGGCGCCGCCCTTGCCGTGTCCCGATGCGAGCAGATGCCACTTGGACGGCGCCGGCTGGGTGCCGACGCCGGCCTCGAGGAGCCAGCGGTAGGACTTCGCGCGAACCGCGGCGGTGAGCCCTCGGACCGTGAGCCGCTGATGCGTCGTGACGGTGCGGAACCACTGGCCGTCGAGTGAGGCCTCGGGCGGGATGTCTCCGTGGCTGATGCGGCTCATGATCGACGCGGCGTTGATCCTGCCGTAGCCGGTGTACATGTCGTAGCCGGGCTGCGTCCTGTACCTGACGGTGGGGTACGGCGAGAGGTCGAGATAGTTGTCCGGCGGGCCGTACGGCGCCGCCGCCGTCTGGAAGTCGATGTCGTCGGCGTTCATCGTCACCAGCTGCTGGATCTCGGTCACCGACAGCGGCACCTTCGACCCGCTGACAGTGCGCAAGCCTGGGTACTCGGTGAGCCGATGTCGCGCGACGGCGTCACGCGCGGCCGACTCCGCAAGGCCGAGGATCCCCCCGGTCTTGCCGGTCGCTTCGGAAGAGCACGACGCGCTCTCGACGGACACCGCGATGTTCGCGCCGTAGTTCGTGCAGCCGTTCAGGTGCAGGTAGGTCTTCGGGACCTGCAGCGGCACACCGCCCTCGTCGTCGGACTCCGTCACGCTGTTCACGACGATCGTGTGGGGGAGGTAGCCCGGCAGATTGTGGTGCTCGGCCTCCTCGTCGGCTGCACTCGCAACGATCGGGACGCCGTGCGCGGTCGCGTAGTGAATGGCTTGGCGCGTCACGGAGGTCACGTCGTAGGACCCCAGAGCTTCCTGGACCACGCTCGCGCCCGAGTCCACCGCGAACATCACGCCCTGGGCGAAGTTGTCGGAGGAGGCGATGAAGCTCTCGCCGACACGGATCGGCAGGACCATGCAGTTCGGGCACACGCCCGGACCGCTGCCAGGGTTGTTCGCGGCTGCCGTCGAGTCCCGCGCCTCGCCCGATCCGTGGTCGTAGTGCACGTCGTCGTACGGGTCGTTGGTGTTGTCGAGGAAGTTCCACCCGGCGATCGCCTCGGAGAAGCCCGCGGGATGCTGCGGGTGGTTGCCGTAGTAGTACCGGCCGCCCTTCGTGCCGAAGGCGCGGATCAGGTCCTCGGGCGAGATGAAGGTGCCGCAGAAGTACGGCGTGGCGATGCGCGGATCCTGACCGTAGTCGGCGACGTTGAACACGCCGTCGGCGTTGAGGTCGTACGGGTCCGGGTCGGCGAAGTGCCGGCCGTGCGCCCCGAGCCATCGCTTGGTACGGCCCGCCGCGTTCTCCGGGGGCGGCAGATCACGGCGGTTGATGAAGATCTTGTCGACCGTCGACGTCTGGCACCACTCGATGCCTGAGTCGGCGACCGCGATCACGGTGGTGGGCCGCCCAGTCGTGGTCTCCCACGCCTTGTCGACACTGTTGCCCTCGACGCCGCACAGCTCCTGGGAGTTGTCGCGCACCGTCCGGTCCCCGACCCGGACGCTCGTGTCCTTCCAGTTGTTGCCCCAGTTGGCCGGGCGGGTCGGGATCGCCGTGCGTCTCGTGTGGTCGTAGGCCAGGTAGTGGGTCGGCGTGACGCCGTGGGGTGGGCGCGGCCACGGGAACGTCCCCAGCGTCGGCTGCCGCTCGTGGTCGGCCGCGTTGTGGTCGGTCGGGGTGGAGGGGCAGACCTTCGGGCGGTTGCTCTCCGGCAGAACCGGCGCCTTCGACGCGATGGCCGCCGGCGTGCGGTGGGCCCCATCGGTCGCCGCCGCCACCGGGGCGGCCGCGACCATTGCGGCGATCGCCGCGCCCACCACTACCGTTCGCTTCACGCCGTCATCATGAGAGTCGGGTTCGTGACGCGGTTTCGGCATTCCTGCCGAGGAGGGTCCGGCGCTAGTAACGCCAGGAGACGCTGACCTTGCCGCCGGGGCCGTAGACGAACCTCCCGTGCGTGCTCGAGACGTCGAAGGCGAGGAAGTTGGCCACACCCTGGCCGCTCTCCAGCTCGGTGGTGTCGAGCTGCCGAGGCGCGCCGGAGAACGGCGAGTTGCCCTGGTTGGTGTTGACCTTGCCGAGACCCGGCGCCTCGACCCAGAAGTCGAGCCGGTCGACGAGCAGCGGCTTCTTGCCGTCGTTGTAGACCTTGATCGGGAAGTTCAGGTAGTAGCCGTGCGCGGGCGCGTAGCCGTACGACGAGGACAGCCGGGTCCTGGACACCCTCGGCTTGCCGATCTTGATCAGCGCGGCCGCGCCCACGCCGGCCTTGCCGATCTGTGCGACCTGTCCGATCCGCAGGACGTGGTGCCCGCTGTAGACCTTGATCGTCGGCCTGGACGTCGGGTGGCTCGTCGTGGTTGTCGTGACCGTCGGCCCCGGGCTCTCCTTGGCCGAGCTGCCGAACGGGTTGCAGGCAGCGGTCATCGCGAGGGCAACCAGCAGCCCGACACCACGTAGCTTCACGCGCCACATAACGATCGAGGCTACGGGACGGTTGCTGAGCAAATCCTCAGCACGGGACAGGCGACCTAGGGCCGGACGGCCCCGATGTAGTCAGAGCGGAACGCCGGCTCCTTGCGCACGTTCGCTCCCGTGTACGGCGCATCGATCATCATCCCGCCGCCGACGTAGATCCCCACGTGGTGAATGGTCGAGGGCTGGGAGGTGTTGTAGGCGAAGAACACGAGGTCGCCGGGCTGCACCTGGTCACGGGAGATGTGCGCACCCTCGTTCCACTGGTCGCCGGTGTAGTGGCCCAGGTAGACGCCGGCCTTGCCCCAGACGTACTGCGTGAGGCCGGAGCAGTCGAAGGAGTTCGGGCCGGCTGCGGCCCAGACGTACGGCTTGCCGAGCTCGCGGTAGGCCCACTCGACAGCCACCCGCGCGCCGCCGGAGCCCGACACGACCGGTGCCACCGTCGACTGGATCGGACCACTGATCGCGCTGGCTGCCTGCGCCGTTGCCTGCTGGACCGCACGCAGCCGCGCCGCTTCGCGCAGTGCGGCGAGCCGGGCGGCGCGCTGCTTCGCGGCCTTGACGATCGCCGCCTCTCGCGCCTCGAGCCCCGACAGGATCTTCTTCTCCCTGGCGGCGGCGGCGAGGACCTTGTCCCGCGACGACGCCATCGCCGTCGTGGCCGCCTTCTGCTTGGCGAGTGCGGCCGAGGCCACGGACTGCGCCGCCTCCTCGACCCGCTGCGCGGCGTCGACCTGCGCCAGCGTCCGAGCCTCGGTCGAGGAAACCGCCTGCATCGAAGAGATCTGGGCGATGTAGGCACCGGCCGAGCCGTCGCTGATCAACCCGATGATCGGGCTGTTGCCGCCGCCGCGGTACGCCGCCTGAGCGAACTGCGTCACCGACTTCTGCAGCGTCGCCATCCGGGCACGGGCAGCGGCGAGCGATGCGTCGGCCTTCGTGGCCTCCTGTTGCGCAGCGGCGAGCTTGATCCGCGCCGCGTTGTACTGCTCGCTCGCGGTCTCGGCCTGGTTGTTCAGAGCCTTGAGCTGCTGGTGGGCCGAGGCGATCTGGTCCTTCACGCTGCGCGCGGACGCCGGCTCGCTCGCGAGCACGCCGCACAGCAGCGAGGAGGTGGCGGCAACGATCGCGCCGAGGCGCACCAGGTGGCGGGCGGTATTCGGGGCAGGAGGGCGGGTAAGACGCAGGGCAGGAAGGCGCGTACGACGCGACATATGCGGGCTGGGACCCTTCTTCCGTCGACCGCCTACCGGGTTAGCTGTCGGGTGCGGGCGCGGAAGTCTCGCCCTACAGCGCCGCTGCCTCGCGGAGAGGCGTGGCGCCGATTAACCCCATGGGGAACGGGTCCCCGGCTCGTTGCAAGTTGCCTTGCGATGACTCGGCGGTAACCGCGACGCCGCTCAGCCAGGGGCAGCCGGCAAGTCACGTTGCGGTTGAGATGCACGCTACCGATGAATCGCGGTGAGTCTCAAGACACCTCACGCGATTCGCCCGGTTTCGGCTTCCTCCTGTCAAACGAGGACGGCGAGCCGGCGGTTACGGCAACAGCAGCGGCCAGGTAGGGCATCGTTGACGCGTGACCGCGCTGGAGTACGCCGTCTCCCGGACCGCCGATCTCGGCGGGCCGACCCACTACCTCGACTTCGGCGGCCCGGCAGACGCGCCGCTTCTGCTGGCGGTCCACGGCCTCGGCGGCGCCGCCTGGAACTGGCTCGCCCTGGCGCCGTTGCTGCGAGCGCACGTTCGCGTGATGGCCCTCGACCTGGCCGGGCACGGCCAGACCCCGGCGGCAGGGCGCCCGACCACCGTCGGTGCGAACCGGCGGCTCGTCGACCGCTTCATCCGGGAGGTCGCGGGTGAGCCGGTGGTGCTCGTGGGCAACTCGATGGGCGGGCTGATCTCCATGCTGGAGGCGAGCGCGGCACCCGAGCAGGTGCGAGGTCTGGTCCTTGTCGACCCCGCGCTTCCGCGACCGATGCTCGCGCGGGTCGACGTACGAGTGGCCGCGCAGTTCGCCGTGATGGCGCTCCCCATCGTCGGCGAGGCGGCCTACGCACGCCGACGCGCCCGGGTCAGCGCGGAACAGGTGATCAGGCAGAGCCTGACGCTGTGCACCGTGCGGCTGGATCGGGTCCCGACCGACGTCATCGATGCCGGCGTCCGCACCATCAACCAGCGGAGCGCGAGGGACTTCCCGCCGGCCGACGTCATCAAGGCCGGCCGATCAGTCGTGCAGCGGATGAGCCGCACCCCACAGCTGCGGCGCGCGATGGCGTCGATCCAGCAACCGGTGCTGCTGATCCACGGCGACCGCGACCGGCTGGTGCCGGTTGCGGCGGCGCGACAGGCCGCGAAGCGGTTCCCGAGCTGGCGGCTCGAGGTTGCCGAGGACATCGGTCACGTGCCGATGCTCGAAGCTGCGGACTGGACTGCCGCTCGCGTCCTCGACTGGTTGCGCACCGACGCGAACCTGACCGTCTAGACGCTGCGGCGCACTCCCCCGACCCGGGCCCACAGCGAGCGGTAGAGCTTGCCGGCGGACGGGAACTGGCCGTTGGACCCGTTCATCTGGAACGACTGCCAGCCGTCGGAGTAGTTGAAGTAGTTCTCGTAGCCGAGGTTGTGGGTCGCAAACCAGCTGTGCATGTGGTCCACGAACGCCTTGTCGTCCCCGCCGGAGTGCTTCCGCTGCACGGAGTCGTGCACGAGGGCCCACTCCGGCACCGAGATCTGCTTGCGGTGGGCGTCGGCGAACCTGGCCAGCCACGCCAGGCCGGTGCCCTGGTTGACGATCGCGTGCCATCTCGCCTTCGCGCTGTTCTGCACGCCCGGCCGGTTCCAGTCGTAGACGTCCTCGCCGATGTAGTCGACGTACGCGTTGCCCGGGTAGGCGAGCCTGACGTGGGGGTAGTGCGGGCCGGCGGCAACGCACCAGTCGAAGGTGAAGTGCGCCCCCTTGACGTGGCGGATCGTCGTGACGATGTGGCGCCACGCCCGGGCGAACCGGCGCGCTCGCTGCGCGTACTGGTAGGGCTTGCCGGTCGCGGTGATGCCCCAGCGGAACCAGCTGCCGTTGAACTCCCAACCGAGGCGGAGCACCGAGTTGCCGAGCCCCGCCGCCACCAGGTTTCGCGCCATCGTGGCGAAGTGGTGGTCGAAGTAGCCGCTGGCGGCGGCGGCGAGATGGTCGCCGTACCCGGCCCACAGGGGGACCGCGATCGACACGGTGATGCCGGTGTTCTGGTTGTGCCAGTCCTTGATCACCCGTTGCGCGCTGTCGAATGCCCGCCACGAGGCGTTCGTCTGGAAGTCGGTCGCGCTGGTGATCGGCCGGCCCCGCCAGACGCCGAAGTCCTTGGCGGCGACCGCCGAGAAGCCGGCGAAGTCGCCCGACAGCCAGTGCGGAGCGCTCGCGGAGGACACCGACGTCGGCCCGGTCGGCTGGTTCGCCGGGACGGACTCGGGCACGAGCGGGTGATGTCGCGCGCCTGCCGTCGCGGGTGAGGCGGCCAGCACCGCACCCAGGACCAACGAGACGCCGAGCGCGGCAGCCCGGCGACTACGCGCCATCGGCCGTCGCCCTCCCTGGGAATTGAACGGAATCGTACCGAGATAACGAGCGACCCCGCGCCGGAGGTTTGGGGTGAACCGGATCGTTCCGCGCGTACGTTGAACGTCGATGAGTCCGTTGCTTCTGGCGGTCGGCTTCCTGGCCGGGCTGCTGACGATCGTGACGCCGTGCATCCTGCCGGTGCTCCCCGCCGTGGTCGCCTCCGGAATCACCGCCGGGGGTCGCCGGCGTGCAGTGGCGATCGCGGCCGGGCTCGCCTTGGCATTCGGCCTGTCGGCGTTGCTCAGCATCCGGATCCTGACCGCACTCGGTCTGCCGCTCGGCCTGCGGTACGACGCGGCGCTCGTGGTGCTCTACGTCCTTGCCGTCGGCTTCCTGGTCCCGCGGGCGGGCGAGCTGCTCGAGCGGCCGTTCGCCCGGCTCGGGGTCGGGCGCGCGCCGGGTCCATCGGCGCAAACAGCGCGGCACGGCACGGCCCGCGGCCTTCTGCTGGGAGCATCCCTCGGTCTGCTCTACCTGCCGTGTGCCGGTCCGATCTTCTCGGCGATCAGCGCCGTCGGTGCCCGGCACGGGACGTTCGGGTTCGACGCGGTCACGCTCACGGCGGCCTACTCGCTCGGCATCGCGGCTCCGATCCTCGCGCTGGTCCTGCTCACGGAGCGGCTGACCACCGCTGTCACCTGGCTGCGCGCACACGCGGTGCGAGTGCGGCAGGCGGGAGGAGTGATGCTGCTGGCCAGCGCCGTGGCGATCACGTTCGGCGCGGCCACGTCGCTGCAGACCGCCGTCCCGTCGTACACCGCATCCATCGAGCAGCACCTCACGAACAGCACGTCGATCCGGTCGGATCTGGACCGCATCGGCAACCCGCACGAGTCGGCCCAGGCCGAGCACCTGCAGAACGCCCTGCACGGGCCCGGGCCGAGCCCGGCGTTCACCCCCATGGCGGACCAGGTGCCGACCCTGGCCGCCTCGGACCTCCCCAACTACGGCTCGGCACCGGACTTCACGGCGGTCACGCGCTGGCTCAACACGCCGGGCGGGGCCGCCCTTCGGCTCTCGCAGCTGCGCGGCAAGGTCGTCCTGGTCGACTTCTGGACCTACTCCTGCATCAACTGCCTGCGCAGCCTGCCGCACGTCGAGGCGTGGTACGCCCGCTACCACCCTGCGGGCTTCGAGGTGGTCGGCGTGCACACGCCCGAGTTCGACTTCGAGCACAGCGCGGGCAACGTCGCGGCCGCGGTGTCGCGACTGTCGGTCCGCTACCCGGTCGCGATGGACAACGACTACGGCACGTGGGATGCGTGGGGGAACGACTCCTGGCCGGCGGAGTACCTGATCGACGCCGCCGGGAACGTGCGGTATGGCTCGATCGGTGAGGGGGATTACGGCCGGACCGAGGCCGCGATCAGGGCGCTGCTCACCGCCGCCGGCGCTCGTCACCTGCCCCCCACCACCGCGGTTCCCGACCGCACGCCGATGCAGGAGGCCACACCGGAGACCTACCTCGGCTACGAGCGGCTCGAGCGCTACTCCGGGAGCCCGATCAGCCGCAACAGCGCACACACCTATACATATGCGTCGTCAGTGGCCCCGAATCACCTCACGTACTCGGGTACTTGGACGGTGGGTCCGCAGGACATCCTCGCCGGCCCGGGCGCCGCGCTGCGCATCGACATCGCGGCGTCGGACGTCTACCTGGTGCTCGCCGGCAGCGGCACCGTGACCGCATCGCTCGACGGCAGGCCGCTCGCCAGCCAGCACGTCTCGGGTGTGCCGACCCTCTACACGATCTTGTCCGCGTCGCGCTCGCAGCACGGCGTCCTGCAACTGGGCTTCACCCCCGGCATCAAGGCCTACGACTTCACCTTCGGGTAGGCGGAAAGCAATGTGCCATCACCTACCCAATCGGCCGCGATTTCGCCGAGATTGGCGAGGCAATGTGGCATTGCGTACCCGGGCCTAACCGCAGCAAGGTGACGCCCGCGGGCAAGCCTCTCCCGGCGTACCTCAGATAGACCGTCTCGAGCTCGCGCATAAGCCCGTGGGAATCCGTCATCAACCGACGGGGCGAGTTGTGCAGTACGACGAATCCGGCTGCCACCAAAGCGTCGTGCCGACGCTGCATGTGCTCGAAGGTGTCCTCGCCCGCCATGTCGGGAGCGTGGAAGCGGCGCCCGTTGACCTCGTGGACCAGGGCAGCATCTTCGAACAGCGCATCGGGACTCAGGCGCTTGCCATCGGGCAACTGAACCAGGCAGTTCCACAGCGGCGCGGGAAGTACCCGGCTGCGCCCGACCAACTGCATGAAGTCGGCCTCCGGCGCCGAGCGGACGCCGAGCGCAAGCTGTTGAAGCACGCGTTGCAGGCGCGGCTTGCCGCGCGCCTGACCCGCGGCGGCCTCGGCCACGAGCGTGGTCAAGGTCACCCGTTCCTGCTGCACCGCCGCGGCGAGCACTGCGAGCGCGTCACGCTCGCTCTCGTGACGAAGGGCGAACTCACACAGTGCCCTGGTCAGCGGCGCAGTGGGCAGGCCCTGAACGACGACCGGCTCGGGAAGTCTCGACGAGCGCTTCGTCACGACGAACTGGCGCGACAGGCGCTGCACCGTAGCGGGAGTGAGGACGCGAACCTCGGGCTCGTCAGGAACGAACGGCAGCCCGTGCAGCTGCAGGGCCGACGTGTCGCTGAGCATCGCCTGTGGACCCGCGTACAGGAGAGCAGCTCGTAGCCGCCGGCGTTGAGAGAGCGGCTCGATCCGGCCCGCGTACACCCCGGGAAGTACGACCTGCCAGTGCCGCCCAAGTCGGTACTGCAAGGCGCGGTCGGACAGGAACTCCAGAGCCTGGTGGCGCGTGACCAAGCCGTCCTGAGACCTGAACACCGCATCGAGTGAGTCCGTCATCCGGGCAGGCTGGGCGCCTTCCGGCGGACGGCGTGAGGGGACGGCGGATCCGTGGGAAACGCGGCTCGCTACGTTCGGATGTGGAGAAGCAATGTGCCATCACCTCCCGAATCAGGCCCGCTGCGGCCTGAATTGGGTATGCGATGGCACATTGCTTCGCCCTCGCCGGGCGGCTAGGCCTCGCAGCCCACCACGTGCTCGCCGCTGCAGTGGTCGCTGCCGTCGCCACCGTCAACGATGTCGTTGCCGCCTTGGCCATCGAGGACGTCGTTGCCGCCTTCGCCGGAGATCGTGTCGTCCCCGTCGCCGCCGAGGATCGTGTTCGGGCCGGCGTCGCCGACCAGCGTGTCCCCGAACGATGAGCCCACGATGTTCTCGTCGGCGATCAAGCGGTCGCCCCCGTCGAACTTCGCGAAGCCCGACTGCAGGTTCACCGAAACCGCTCGAGCGGAGTCGCTGTAGTCGACCGTGTCGGTGCCATCGCCACCGCTGAGGATGTCCGCGTTCGTACCGCCCTGCAGGAAGTCGTCACCTCCCGCACCGATCAGCTGGTCCCGGCCGCCCCCGCCGATCAGCCGGTTGTCGCTGCCGTCACCGGTGAGTACGTCGTTGAAAGCCGAGCCCACGACGTTCTCGATCGCGGTGATCGTGTCCTTGTCCGCGCCCGTCACGGTGCCCGCCGGGAGATCGGCGACGATGCCGGCCGGGGCGGCGGAGTACACCACGGTGTCGGAGCCGTCGCCGCCGTCATAGCTGTCCGTGCCGGCGCGGTCGTAGATCGTGTCGTTCCCGGCATCGCCCGTGACGGAGTCGTTGCCCGGTCCGGGGTGCAACGCGTCGTTGCCGTCGCCACCGGCCATCGTGTCGTTTCCGCCGACGTCGGAGAGCTGGTCGTTGCCGGCGCGACCGCTGAGGACGTCATCGCCGTAGCCGCCGTGGATCCGGTTGCCGCCGGCGTCGCCCGACAGCGTGTCGTTGAACACCGACCCGATGATGTCCTCGAAGCCGCTCAGCGAGTCCGCACCCTGCCCCGACGCGGTGCCGCCCGCAAGATCGACCGAGACTGCCGCGGGCGCGGACTTGAAGCTGATCGTGTCCTCACCCACGCCCCCGCCCAGGGTGTCGTCGCCGGGCCCGCCGACGATGTAGTCGTTGCCACCGGCGCCGTCGATCGTGTCGTTGCCCGCATCACCCGCAAGGTCGTTGGCCGCGTCGTCGCCGGAGATCGTGTCGTCGTACAGCGAACCGGAGGCGTTCTCGACGTGCACGAGGGTGTCCGTGCCGTTGCCCGTCGCCGTACCCGACGCGAGGTTGATCATCACCGGGTTCGGCGAGTCGAGATAGCTGACCTTGTCGACGTCGGACGAGAACGTCTGCGCCGGGTCGCCACCGTCGATCAGGTCGTCGCCGGCGCCACCTTGCAGGGTGTCCTCACCCTGGCCGCCGTAGATCTTGTCGTTGCCGCCGCCACCCTCGATCACGTCGTCGCCCGCGCCGCCACGAATGGTGTTGGGCCCGTCGTCGCCGGTGATGTTGTCGTCACCCGACGTACCCACGACGTTCTCCACTGAGCTGAAGGAGGTCTGGTTCACGGAGTGGGCGATCCCGAGGCGCAGGTCGACGAACAGCCCGTTGCGGAGGTACACGTTCGAGAAGTCGATCGTGTCGGTCCCGGAGCCGCCGTCAAAGGTGTCCGTGCCGTAGCCCGCGTCGTACGTGTCGTTCCCCGCACCTCCGGTGATGTCGTTGACGCCGTCCTGCGACTCGAGGGTGTTGTCGTTCCCGTCGCCGATCAGCCGGTTGTGGTTGCAGGCTGCGGAGCCGCCAGGCCGGACGACACATCCACTCGACACCGCTGCCGACTCGATGCCGACGAGTGTCTGGTTGCCGTCACCGGTAGCGCGTCCGTGCGGCAGGTCGACCGTGATGCCGGTGGCCGAACCCGCCTGGCGCCAGAGATCAACGGTGTCGACGCCCGCTCCGCCGATGAGTACGTCGTTGCCGCGCGCGTGCGGCACCGAGCACGCACACGGGTCGTTGCCCTGCAGCTGGTCGTCACCGCCGTCGCCGTACAACTTGTCGTTGCCCGGACCACCGTGCAGGCCGTCATCCCCATCGTCGCCGTGCAGGACGTCGGTACCGGAACCACCCTGTAG
>JAICMG010000190.1 GCA_025929365.1 Frankiaceae bacterium | reverse complement strand
CCGCTGGTGGTGTCCGGCTGCATCCTGATGCGGGTCTGCCATCTCGACACCTGCCCGGTCGGGATCGCCACGCAGAACCCGGAGCTGCGCAAGCGGTTCTCCGGTCAGCCGGAGTTCGTGCAGGCGTTCTTCGAGTTCATCGCGGAGGAGGTGCGCGAGCATCTCGCCGCACTCGGCTTCCGCTCGATCGAGGAGGCGGTCGGCCACGTCGAGTCGCTGGACACGACCGCGGCGATCGATCACTGGAAGGCCGCCGGCCTCGACCTCGCGCCGATCCTGCACGTTCCCGACGTCGACGGGCCGCGCCACCGCACTCGCGAGCAGGACCACGGCCTGGACAAGGCGCTGGACAACACACTCGTCCAGCTGTCCGAGGGTGCGCTCGCGGATGCGCAGCCGGTCAAGCTCGAGCTGCCGATCCGCAACGTCAACCGGACGGTCGGGACGATCCTCGGTCACGAGGTGACCAAGCGGTACGCCGACACAGGGTTGCCGGACGGCACGATCGACGTGACCTTCACCGGCTCAGCCGGTCAGTCCTTCGGCGCGTTCGTGCCGAGAGGCATCACGCTGCGCCTGCTCGGCGACTCCAACGACTACCTCGGCAAGGGGCTGTCCGGCGGTCGCCTCGTCGTCCGGCCCGACCTCGCGGCGCCGTTCCGCGCCGAGGACAACATCATCGCGGGGAACGTGATCCTCTACGGCGCGACGTCGGGGGAGGCGTTCATCCGCGGCGTCGTCGGCGAGCGGTTCTGCGTGCGCAACTCGGGCGCGACCGCGGTCGTCGAGGGCGTCGGGGACCACGCGTGCGAGTACATGACCGGTGGACGGGTGGTCGTGCTCGGCGCGACCGGACGCAACGTGGCGGCCGGGATGTCCGGCGGCATCGCGTACTTCCTCGATCTCGACCCGCGTCGGGTAAACGGCGAGATGGTCGAGCTCGAGGACCTCGGCGACGACGACCGCGAGTTCCTTCGAGACGTCGTGTCGCGCCACCAGCAGGAGACCGACTCCGCGGTCGCGGCTGCGCTGCTCGCTGACTGGGACAACGCGGTCGGCCGGTTCTCGAAGGTGATGCCGCGCGACTACAAGCGCGTTCTCGCAGCCGCCAAGGCTGCCGAGGAAGCGGGACAGGACGTCGACCAGGCGATCATGGCGGTCGCTCATGGCTGACCCGAAGGGCTTCCTCACGACACCGCGCGAGACGCCGAAGCGGCGCCCGGTCGATGTCCGGATCATGGACTGGCGCGAGGTCTACAACGACTTCCCCCAGGACAAGCTGCAGAAGCAGGCCGGCCGGTGCATGGACTGCGGCATCCCGTTCTGCCATCAAGGATGCCCGCTCGGCAACCTGATCCCCGAGTGGAACGATCTCGTCTGGCGTGAGGACTGGAACGAGGCCATCGAGCGGCTGCACGCGACCAACAACTTCCCGGAGTTCACCGGGCGGCTGTGCCCGGCGCCGTGTGAGACCGCCTGCGTGCTCGGCATCAACGCCGACCCGGTGACGATCAAGCAGGTCGAGGTCGAGATCGTCGACCGCGCGTGGGACGAGGGCTGGATCTCACCACAGATCGCCGAGCGGCTGTCCGGCAAGACGGTCGGCGTCGTGGGCTCAGGGCCTGCGGGGCTTGCCGCCGCCCAGCAGCTGACCCGCGCGGGGCACACCGTCGTCGTCTACGAGCGCGCTGACCGTATCGGCGGCCTGCTCCGCTACGGCATCCCCGAGTTCAAGATGGAGAAGCGCCACCTCGACCTGCGGCTGCTGCAGATGGAAGAGGAAGGCACCCGCTTCCGTTCCGGGGTCAACGTCGGCATCGACATCACGGCCGAGCAGCTCCGCAAGCGTCACGACGCAATCGTCCTTGCGGGTGGCTCGACGGTGCCGCGCGACCTCGACGTCCCGGGCCGTGAGCTCAAGGGCATCTACCCCGCGATGGACTACCTGCCGCTCGCCAACCGGGTGCAGCAGGGCGACATCGACGCGCCGCCGATTACGGCTGCGGGCAAGGACGTGATCATCCTCGGTGGCGGCGACACCGGGGCCGACTGCCTCGGTACGGCGATCCGGCAGGGCGCCAAGTCGCTCACGCAGCTGGAGATCCTGCAGCGGCCGCCGGATCAGCGGGTGGACTCGATGCCGTGGCCGACGTACCCGATGATCTACCGGGTCTCGAGCGCGCACGAGGAAGGCGGAGACCGGGTCTACGCCGTGTCGACGCAGCGGTTCGTCGGTGACGCCGACGGGCGGGTGTCCGGGCTGGTCATCGCCGAGGTCGACGAGAAGTTCAACCCGATCGAGGGCACCGAGCGCGAGCTGCCGGCTCAGCTCGTGCTGCTCGCGATGGGCTTCCTCGGCCCGGAGAAGGGCGCGCTGCTCGACGGTCTCGAGGTCGAGCTCGACGCGCGGAGCAATGTCGCGCGCGACGGCGAGTGGATGACCAACGTCGACGGTGTGTTCGTCTGCGGGGACATGGGCCGCGGCCAGTCGCTCATCGTGTGGGCGATCGCCGAGGGGCGCGCATGTGCGTCGTCGGTGGACCGCTGGCTGATGGGCGACACCCAGCTGCCGGCCCCGGTGCAACCCACCGACCGCCCCATCGCCTGACCGCCCTGTTCGAAGTAGCACACAAAGTGCCCGCCGCCGGCGCGGGCTGAGCGTGACGTTGTCGGGCCGGAGGGACTTTGTGTGCTACTTCGAACAGGGTGTGATGGTGCCCCGAGTCGGATTCGAACCGACACTGTGCGGGTTTTGAGTCCGCTTCCTCTGCCGTTGGGATACCGGGGCCGAAACGTCTGCGAGTCTAGGAAACATGGGTGCTGGATAGTCTCAGAAGCGTGACGAGTGGGGCGCCGCGGCGGGTGGTCATCGCCGAGGACGAGGCGCTGATCCGGCTCGATCTCAAGGAGATGCTCGAGGAGGAGGGGTACGTCGTCGTCGGCGAGGCCGGCGACGGTCAGCAGGCGATCGATCTCGCTGCCGAGCACAAGCCGGACGTCGTGATCCTCGACGTGAAGATGCCGGTTCTCGACGGCATCTCCGCAGCCGAGCGAATCGTCGCGGACCAGATCGCCCCGGTCGTGATGCTCACCGCGTTCAGCCAGCGCGACCTCGTGGAGCGCGCCGCCGAGGCCGGCGCGATGGCGTACGTCGTCAAGCCGTTCGGCAAGGCCGACTTGTTGCCCGCGATCGAGGTCTCCCTCAGCCGCCATCAGCAGATGCGTGCCCTCGCCGGCGAGGTGGCCGACCTCAATGAGCGGCTCGAGTCCCGCAAGGTCATCGAACGGGCCAAGGGCAAGCTGCAGGCCGACCAGGGCATGACCGAGCCCGAGGCGTTCCGGTGGATCCAGAAGGCCGCGATGGATGGCCGGCGCTCGATGCGCGAGGTCGCGGAGGCCGTTCTCTCTCAGGTCTGAGCTTGAGGATGCCTCGGCGAGGATGTCCGCTCAGCGGAGCGATGGCGCGAATTGCGGTGCAAACAAACAAAAAAGGGCCCGGCACCTTTGGGTCCGCCCGCGTTCTTCCCCGTAACGCGGACGTTGTCTACTCGGTGCCGGGCTGTAGCGATGAATTTAGTAATCGCTCATTCGGCGGGTCAACGCGGGGCCCCACAATTCTTCTCGGGCTCGAGATGTACACCGTGGGGCCGAACGGCCCTTACGTCTTCGGGCGGGCCGCGCTACCGTGCAGCCACCCGGCCCGGGTGCCCACCCGGCTGGCACCAAGGAGGGCTCGTGTCGCGATCGCAGGTGCAGACCCGCATAGCGACCGCTGACGACGTGCCCGTCCTGCTGGAGCTGTGGGATGAGCTGCGGCAGGTTGGCGGGCGCGGCGAGCGTGCCAACAACCCGGTCTCGACGACAGAGGTTCGTGACCGCCTCGCGCAGGTGGTCGAGAACCCGTCGTACCGGATCGTGATTGCCACGCTCGAGGACCAGCCGGCCGGGATGGTCGTGCTGCAGGCCACTCGGCCCGACCCCTTCACGGATACGCGCGTCGTGAACGTCGCGCACCTCGTCGTCGCGAACAACACACGCCACAAGGGCGTGGGGCACGCGCTCCTCACGGCAGCCGCGGACTTCGCGACCGAGCGCCGGCTGGAGCAGGTCTCGGTCAGCGTCTACCCGTCCCTGCGCGACGCCAGCCGATTCTTCGCGCGGCTCGGGTTCGCGCCGGCGGCGACGCGTCGTGTCGCACCGCTCAGTCTGCTCCGACGTCGGCTAGGTGCTGACCCGGTGACACCTGCGATGGGTGATGCGATCCGGCGGCGGAGTCGGCTGGTGCGGCCGGTGCCGGTACAGCGGGCACGACGCAAGGTGACGGACACCGGCGAGCTGCCGAAGGAGCGGCCTGCTCGTCGCGCGACTGCGCGCTAGTTGACGTCGCGCAGCAGCGCGGTGAGCCGCGCGGTGCACACGCGCCGATCCTGCTCGTCGGTGATCACGATCTCGTACGTCGCCAGGGTGCGACCGAGATGCAGCGGAGTCGCGACGCCCGTCACGTAGCCCTCAGTAACGGAGCGGTGGTGTGTGGCGTTGATCTCCACGCCCATCGAGATCCGTCCCGGGCCCGCGTGCAACGCCGCGCCGATCGACCCCAGCGACTCGGCGAGGACACACGAAGCGCCGCCGTGCAGCAGGCCATACGGCTGCGTGTTGCCGGCCACCGGCATGCGGGCGACCATGCGCTGCGCGTCGAGCTCGAGAAACTCGATGCCCATGCGAGTGGTGAGCTCGGCGGTCGGTAGTTCGGGGCCGGTCGGGGTGGTCACAGCGCGACACTACGATGCGCACCATGCCCGCCGGTGCCGCCCCCACCACACCCGAGGGCACCCAGCGGCTTCTGCTTCTCGACGGCCATTCGCTGGCGTACCGCGCCTTCTTCGCCCTCCCCGTCGAGAACTT
>JAICMG010000096.1 GCA_025929365.1 Frankiaceae bacterium | reverse complement strand
GTGCTCACCGCTAGTGGTGTCGAGCTGCGCGCCGGGGCGCGCCTGCTGCTCGAGGCCGCCACCTTCCGGGTCGCCGAGGGCGACCGCATCGGCCTGGTCGGCCGCAACGGCGCCGGCAAGACGACGCTCGCCCGCGTCCTCGCCGGCGAGGGTCAGCCGGCCGCCGGCACCATCGAGCGGCGCGGCACCGTCGGCTACCTCCCACAGGATCCGCGGACGGGAGACCTCGACGTGCTGGCGCGCGACCGGGTGCTGTCAGGGCGTGGCATGGATGTCGTCATGACGGACCTTCGAGCGGCGGAGGAGGCGATGGCCGCCGGCGACGAACGCGCGGTCAAGCAGTACGGCGCGGCGCAGGAGCGACTGCATGTCCTGGGGGGCTACTCGGCCGAAGCCGAGGCGGCGTCCGTCGCGGCAAGTCTCGGCCTGCCTGATCGCGTCCTCGGCCAGCCGTTGCGGACGTTGTCGGGAGGACAGCGCCGCCGCGTGGAGCTCGCCCGCATTCTCTTCAGCGGTGCGGACACGCTGCTGCTCGACGAGCCGACCAACCATCTCGACGCGGACTCGATCATCTGGCTGCGCGATTTCCTCCGCGGTCACCGCGGTGGGCTGGTCGTGATCAGCCACGACGTGGAGCTGCTCGAGGTGACGGTCAACAAGGTCTTCCACCTCGATGCGACGCGCGCGGTGCTCGACGTCTACAACGTCGGCTGGCGCGCGTACCTGACGCAGCGCGAGACCGACGAGCGCCGTCGCAAGCGGGAGCGGGCCAACGCCGAGAAGAAGGCTGCGGTCCTCAATGCCCAAGCCGACCGGATGCGCGCCAAGGCGACCAAGGCCGTCGCGGCACAGCAGATGGCGCGGCGTGCCGAGCGACTGCTGGCCGATCTGGAGCCGGAGCGACAGAAGGACCGCGTCGCACGGCTCCGTTTCCCTGAGCCGGCGCCGTGCGGCCGGGTGCCGCTCACCGCGCGGGAGCTGTCGAAGTCGTACGGCTCCCTCGAGGTCTTCACCGACGTCGACCTTGCGATCGATCGGGGAAGTCGGGTCGTCGTCCTCGGGCTGAACGGCGCCGGCAAGACGACATTGCTGCGCATCCTCGCCGCGATCGAGCCGCCGGACACCGGCGTCGTGGAGCCCGGCCACGGCCTCCGGCTCGGGTACTACGCGCAGGAGCACGAGACCCTCGACCCCGATGCGACGCTGCTCGCCAACCTCGCATCGGCGGCGCCGGACCTGGCCGAGAGCGACCAGCGGCGCGTGCTCGGCTCGTTCCTGTTCACCGGCGACATCGTGCAACAGCTAGCGGGGACGCTCTCGGGTGGCGAGAAGACCCGCCTCGCGCTGGCTCGTCTTGTCGTCTCGAGCGCGAACGTCCTCTTGCTTGACGAGCCGACCAACAACCTCGATCCGGCGAGTCGCGACCAGGTGCTCGACGCGCTGCGCTCGTACAAGGGCGCGATCGTGCTTGTCACCCATGATGAAGGTGCGGTCAAGGCGCTCGATCCCCAGCGTGTGCTCCTGCTGCCGGATGGCGTCGAGGACCACTGGAGCGCGGATCTCGCCGATCTGGTGGCGCTAGCGTGATCATCACGGGGGTTAGTCCACGATTCGCGGGTCATATGAACTGTTGGCAGAGAGTTGGGGGAGAAGGCGCGATACGGAGGTAGGCCGTGGCAGAGCTGAAGAAGGGGAGCCGGGTCACCGGCGGTGAGCGGGACAAGCTGTCCACTACCCTGCGGAGGCGCTACGACAGCGGGGCCAGCATTCGTGACCTCGCAGCATCGACCGGCCGTTCCTACGGATTCGTCCATCGGATTCTCAGTGAGTCGGGCGCCAGCCTTCGCGGGCGTGGCGGCGCGACCAGACGGAAGAAGGCGAGCTGACCGCAGAGACCTTTGAGGCGCGCGGCGTCCGACTCGACATCGAGGGCGGCGTCGCGCGTCTTGCGTTGTGCCGACCGGAGCGGCGCAACGCCCAGACGCCGTCGATGTGGTTCGCCCTCGCCGAGATCGGTGCATCGCTGCCGTCCGACGTACGCGTCGTGGTTGTCAGCGGCGAGGGCTCGTCGTTCAGTGCCGGGCTAGACCGGCGCATGCTGAGCCCGGACGGCGTGCCGGGAGAGCCGTCGCTCGACCTCGGCAGCCGCACTGACGCGGAGGCGGCGGACGGAATCGATGCCTACCAGCAAGGCTTCAGCTGGCTGCGCGACCCGCGGTTCGTCTCGATCGCGGCGGTCCAGGGGCACGCGATCGGAGCCGGCTTCCAGCTCGCCCTGCACTGTGACATCCGGATCGCGACCGAGGATGTCCAGTTCTGCATGTTCGAGCCGGCGCTCGGGCTGGTGCCCGACCTCGGCGGAACGCAACTTCTCCTCGACGCGGTGGGCTACGCGAAGGCGATCGAGATCTGCGCGACCGCTCGACGGGTCGGCGCGGACGAGGCCGACCGTTGTGGCCTGGTCAACCTCGTGGTCGGCCACGACCAGCTCGCCGGGACGGTCGACGATCTCGTCGCGGCGCTCCTGAGCACCAACCGCGACGCCGTCACCGAAACCAAGCGGTTGCTGTTGGGTGCGCGCGACCGCGGGTACGACGACCAGCGGCGAGCCGAGCGGGAGGCCCAGGTGCAGCGACTCCGCGCGCTGCTGTCCCTCGCCAGCGCCTAGGTCCCCTAGGCGAGAATGGGGGCATGGATCTCGCCCTTAGTCCCGAGCAGGAAGCCGCCCGCCGGTCGGTCCGCGAATGGGTCGACGCCGTGGTCGCGCCGGCGGCCATCCGCAACGACCGCGAGGAGCGCTTCCCGCAGGAGGCGCTCGACGGGCTGAAGCGCGACGGCTGGATCGGCCTGACCATTCCCGAGCAGTACGGCGGTGGCGGCGCGGACCCGCTCACCTACTGCCTGGTCATCGAGGAGCTCGGTCGCGGCGACGCCAACGTTCGCTCGATCCTCTCCGTCCACCTCGGCCTGGTGGCCGGGTCGATCGTTCGATGGGGCACCTCTGCGCAGAAGGAGCAGTGGCTGCCCAAGATGGCGTCGGGCGAGGCGCTTGGGTGCTTCTGCCTGACCGAGCCGGACCACGGCTCCGACCCGGCCGCGCTGGAGTCGACGGCCGTTCGCGAAGCCGACAGCTATCGGATCAACGGTTCGAAGATCTTCATCACCAACGGCGATATCGCGGGCGTCGCGCTCGTGATGGCACGAACGGGCGGACCCGGTGCGCGGGGAGTGTCGGCGTTCCTGGTCCCGTGTGACACGGCGGGGTTCAACCCGAAGCCGATCCACGGCAAGCTCGGCCTGCGATCGTGCGACACCGCGGAGATCGCCCTCGACGACGTCGTCGTGCCCGCGTCGGCACTGCTCGGCGAGGAGGGCGACGGCATCAAGGTGGCGCTGTCGGCGCTGGACGACGGTCGCATGTCCTTGGCGGCGTCGTGCACCGGACTGGCGCAGAACGCGCTCGAGGCCATGACGGCGTACTCGACCCAGCGTGAGCAGTTCGGCCGCCCGATTGCCGGCTTCCAGCTGATCCAGGAGCTCATCGCCGACACTGCTGTCGAGGTGGAAGCCGCGCGAATGCTCACCTGGCGGGTGGCAGACCTCAAGGCCCGTGGCGAGAAGTACACGCTCGCGGCCTCGATGGCCAAGTACTACGCGTCGGAGGCGTCCGTCCGCGCTGCCAACGCCGCCGTACAGGTCCACGGCGGCTACGGGTACGTCGACGAGTTCGTCGTCGGGAAGCTCCTCCGCGACGCACGGGTCACGACGCTGTATGAGGGCACCTCGCAGGTGCAGAAGCTTCTGATCGGCCGCGCCGTGACGGGAATCTCGGCCTTCACCTGAGTGTTCCCTAGGGGAAGCCGGCCGGCGAGAGCCGGCTCGGCGGGTTGACGGGAAGGATTTCGTTTGTCGATGCAGGGCCCGCTCGGCGGGATGCACATGGCGATGTCGTTTCGCCGTGACAGCTCGGTCGTCGACGCCGAGCTCCCGCCTGGGACGTTGCGCCGGATCGTGCGCTTCGCCGCGCCGTATCGCGGCATGTTGGTGTGGTTCCTGCTGCTGATCGTCCTCGACGCCGTCATCGGGGCGGTGAACCCGCTGATCTTCCGCGCCATCCTGGACAGGGGGATCGGGCACGGCCGAGTCGGGCTCACCGAGGCGCTGGCCGGGGTCGTGGCGTTGCTCGCCATTCTCGATGCCGCCATCTCGCTCACGAGCCGGTGGTTTTCCGCCAGGATCGGTGAGGGCCTGATCTACGACATGCGTTCGCAGGTCTTCGAGCACATCCAGCGGATGCCCATCGCCTTCTTCACCCGCACCCAGACAGGCGCGCTGATCAGCCGGATCAACAACGACGTACTGGGCGCACAGCAGGCATTCACCGGCACCCTCTCCAACGTCGTCAGCAACGTCATCAGCGTGGCGATCGTGCTCGGCGCGATGTTCTACCTGTCCTGGCAGATCACGCTGCTCGCCCTCGTCCTGCTCCCGCTGTTCATCATCCCGGCGCGGCTCATGTCAGGCCGGCTGCAGCGCATCACCCGCGAGAGCTACGCCCTCAACGCGGAGATGTCCACGCAGATGTCCGAGCGGTTCAACGTCGCCGGCGCGCTGCTCGTGAAGCTGTTCGGGCGCCCGGCAGACGAAGATCGGCTGTTTCGCACGAAGGCGAGGCGGGTCGCCGACATCGGGGTTCAGCAGGCGATGTACGCCCGCATCTTCCTCGTGGCGCTGTCACTGGTCGCCGCGCTCGCGACTGCGCTCGTCTACGGGCTTGGCGGGCGCCTCGCGATCCACGGCGCGCTGACCGTGGGCACCGTTGTGGCGTTGACCGCATTTCTCAACCGCCTCTACGGTCCGCTCACCTCGCTGTCGAACGTCCAGGTCGACGTCATGACCGCGCTGGTCAGCTTCGACCGGGTCTTCGAGGTCCTCGACCTGCCGCCGGCCATTGCCGACGCGCCGGATGCCGTCGCGCTCGACGTGCCGGACGGCCGCGCCGTGGCGATCGAGTTCGACCACGTCGACTTCCGCTACCCGACGGCGTCGGAGGTCTCACTGGCATCGCTCGAGTCGGTCGCGGTCCTGGACAACGCGCCCGAGCGCCAGGTGCTGCACGATGTGACCTTCCGCGCCGAGCCGGGACAGCTCGTCGCGCTGGTCGGACCTTCGGGTGCCGGCAAGACGACGATCTCGCAACTCGTCACGCGCATGTACGACGTACAGCGCGGCTCGGTCCGGGTTGCGGACCACGACGTGCGCGGGATCACGCTCGCGTCGCTTCGTGACGTCGTGGGCACCGTCACACAGGACGCGCACATGTTCCACGACACGATTCGCGCCAACCTCACCTACGCCCGCCCGGAAGCGACCGACGCGGAGCTGTGGACCGCGATCGAGTCGGCCCAGATCGCCGAGCTCGTCCACTCCTTGCCCGATGGCCTCGACACCCTGGTCGGCGACCGCGGATACCGGCTGTCAGGCGGGGAGAAACAGCGGCTCGCGATCGCCCGGCTGCTGCTGAAGGCGCCTTCGGTCGTCGTCCTGGACGAGGCGACGGCGCACTTGGACTCCGAGTCCGAGGCGGCCGTGCAGCGAGCCCTCGCGACGGCCCTGTCCGGGCGGACCTCACTCGTGATCGCCCACCGGCTGTCCACGATCCGTGAGGCCGACATGATCTTGGTCATCGACGACGGCAAGATCGTCGAGCGCGGCCGGCACGACGATCTGCTCACGGCGGGCGGCCTCTATGCCGAGCTGTATCGGACGCAGTTCGAGCGGCAGGCCTTCCCGGCGCCGTTCGACGATCCGCTTCCGGCGTAACGGCACGCGCCCACAGGGGGCGTAGCGAGGCACGCTGCGGGGCTGCAATGCTTTCGCCATGGGGGATGACTTCTTCTTTGCGCCGCCGCCGCCCGGGGGCGTGCCGGGGTTCGATGCCACGGCCGGCGCGCCAGCGCCGCCAGGGCCGGGAGTCGGCCCCGCAGCGGCGGTGCCGCCACCCGGTCCGCCACCCGGTCCGACGCCAGGGATGCCGGGCTACTCGTGGCAGATGCACCAACAGGTGAGGGCAGAGGTCGGTGCCGGTGCACCGACCGCGGTGCCGATGTCGAGCGCCACGGTTGTTGCCGCTGTTGCCGGAGCCGGCGCACTGCTGATGCTGGTGGGCGCATGGGCACCGTGGGTGAGCATCGGATTCGCGAGCTTTCATCAGAAGGTCGGCGGACTGCATAACGGCCTTGACGGGCGTTACCTGCTCGGAATGGGGTTTGCCGCGCTCCTCACCGCTGTCGCAGCACTTGTCCAGCAGTCGAACAAACAAGTACGGATGATCTGTGCTGGTGCGCTGGTGGCAATCGGAGTGATCGGGCTCGGTGTCGTCATTCACGAGTGGACGACCATCACCGGACACGTCCGCGAGATGAACCAGTTCTTCAAGGAGTTCTCGAGCAGTTTCGGAGGCGATCCGTCGAGCAGCGGGTTCCCGGGCAGCACCGGGATCACGGGCACCAACCCGTTAAGCAGCGACCTTTTCTCGTTCCACGTCGCGAAGGGCTGGGGGCTCGTGGCCTCCGGTGTGGCGTGCTCGATCACTGGCCTGGCCGGCGCCTATCTCTTCCTGGTGAAGTAGCGGCCTCACAGCAGGCGGAGCGCGCCACCGTCCACCGGGATCGCGCAGCCGGTCAGATACGACGCGGCGGGGGACAGGACGAACGCCGCCACACGGCCGAACTCGGCGGGCTCGCCGTAACGGCGCACCGGGATTGCCGCCGCGATCCGCTCGCGATCCGCGGGGTCCGGCGTGAGGGTGAGCGTCCGGTCGGTGAGGATCCGGCCCGGGAGCAGGCTCACGACGCGAACCCCACGCGGCCCCAGGTCGTCGGCGAGCTGCTTCGCCCACATCGCGAGTCCCGGCCGCAGCCCGTTGGAGATCGCGAGGCCGCTGATCGGGCTCTTCGCCGAGGTGGACAGGACGAGTGCGATCGCGCTGCCGGGGCCGACGTGCGCCGCGATGGCACGGGCCGCGCGGACCGCACCGAGGAAAACCGAGTCGAAGGCCTGCTGCCACTGCTCGTCGGTTGCGCCGAGCGCGTCGGTGGCCGGCGGACCGCCGACGCTGATCAGCGCACCGTCGAGGCGGCCCCAGGTGTCCGTCGCGAGCGCGATGAGCCGCTCGGGCGTCGCGGGATCGGCGTTGTCGGCGGCCATCCCGCGAGCGTTGTCGCCGAGCTCGGCAACGGCGGCGTCCACCGACTCCTGCGTTCGTGAGGAGACGACGACCCGCGCGCCTTCGCTCGTGAGGGCCTGCGCGCCCGCGAAACCGAGGCCCTTGGTCCCGCCGGTGACGACGTAGACCCGGTCCGCCAGCCCCAGATCCATGACCGCTAACTCGCCGTGATCATGAGGGCAAAGTCGCGACACGCCGTACGAGTTGAGTTAGCGGTCATGATCACCGGTGGTTAGAGCAGCGACCGGAGGACGTACTGCAGGATGCCGCCGTGGCGGTAGTACTCCTGCTCGCCCGGTGTGTCGATGCGGACCGTCACCTTGAACGACTTGTCGCCGGCCTTCACCGTGAGCTCGCGTGGCACGGTGTCGAGGCCCGCGAGCCCAGTGATCTCGAAGGTCTCCTCACCGGTCAGGCCCAGCGACTCGCGTGACTCACCGTCGGCGAACTGCAGCGGCAGGACGCCCATGCCGATCAGGTTCGAGCGGTGGATCCGCTCGTAGGACTCGGCGATGACCGCACGCACGCCGAGCAGCATGGTCCCCTTCGCGGCCCAGTCGCGGGATGAGCCGGAGCCGTACTCCTTGCCGGCGAGGATGACGAGCGGTACGCCGTCGGCGACGTAGGACTCCGACGCCTCGAAGATCGAGGTCTGCGTGCCGTCCGGCAGGTGACGTGTCACGCCGCCCTCCGTGCCGGGCGCGAGCTGGTTGCGCAGCCGGATGTTCGCGAACGTGCCGCGGATCATCACCTCGTGGTTGCCGCGGCGTGACCCGTAGGAGTTGAAGTCGCGCGACTCGACGCCGTGCTCGGTGAGGTACTTGCCGGCCGGCCCGTCCCTCTTGATCGACCCGGCGGGGGAGATGTGGTCGGTCGTGACGCTGTCACCGAGCACCGCGAGCACACGCGCTCCGGTGATGTCGGTGATCGGCGCGGGCTCAGCCGGCATGCCGTCGAAGTACGGCGGACGGCGGACGTAGGTCGACGCGTCGTCCCATTCGAACGCGTCGCCGGTCGGCACGTCGAGACCCTGCCAGCGCTCGTCGCCGGCGAACACGTCGGCGTAGGACGACGCGAATCCCGACGAGGCGACGGTGGCGTTGATGACGTCCTGCACCTCACGGGGCGACGGCCATAGGTCGGCGAGAAACACGTCCTTGCCGTCGGAGTCCTGACCGATCGGGTCGCTCTGCAGGTCGATGTCCATGGTCCCGGTGAGGGCGTAGGCGACGACGAGCGGTGGCGACGCGAGGTAGTTCATCTTCACGTCGGGGTTGATCCGGCCCTCGAAGTTGCGGTTGCCGGACAGCACCGACACGACCGCGAGGTCGTTGTCGTTGACGGCCTTCGAGACCTCAGGAATCAGCGGACCGGAGTTGCCGATGCAGGTGGTGCAGCCGTAGCCGACCAAATCGAAGCCGAGCTTGTCGAGGTACGGCGTGAGACCCGACTTGTCGTAGTAGTCCGAGACGACCTTGGACCCGGGCGCGAGGGAGGTCTTGACCCACGGCTTGCGGGTCAGGCCGCGCTCGACCGCGTTCTTCGCTAGGAGCCCGGCGCCGACCATGACGAACGGGTTCGAGGTGTTGGTGCACGAGGTGATCGCCGCGACGACGACGGCACCGTGGTCGACCTCGAACGTCTCGCCGTCGACCGTGACCTTCGCGGGGTTGCTCGGCCGACCGCTGGCGCGCCCGGGGGAGGCGGGAACGTCGTGGTTGCCGTCGTGGCTGACGGCCGGTGAGTCACTGGCAGGGAACGACTCCTTGGACGCCTCGTCGGCACCGTTGCCGTCGCCGTCCTCCGCGTAGTCGCGCAGCGCGGCCCGGAAGGCGGACTTGGCCGACTTCAGCGGCACCCGGTCCTGCGGGCGCTTCGGCCCGGCGAGCGACGGCTCGATGGTGGACAGGTCGAGCTCGAGCTTCTCGGAATACTCCGGCTCGCGTTCCGGGTCGTGCCAGAGGCCCTGGGCCTTCGCGTAGGCCTCGACCAGGTCGACGGTCTCGGCAGATCGGCCGGTGAGGCGCAGGTAGGTGAGCGTCTCGTCGTCGATCGGGAAGATCGCGCAGGTCGAGCCGTACTCCGGGCTCATGTTGCCGATCGTGGCGCGGTTGGCCAATGGCACCGCGGCGACACCCGGTCCGTAGAACTCGACGAACTTCCCGACGACGCCGTGCTTGCGCAGCATCTCGGTGATCGTCAGCACGAGGTCGGTGGCCGTCGTACCTTCCGGCTGCTCGCCGGAGAGCTTGAAGCCGACCACGCGCGGAATGAGCATCGACACCGGCTGACCGAGCATCGCGGCCTCGGCCTCGATGCCGCCGACGCCCCAGCCGAGGACGCCCAGGCCGTTGATCATCGTGGTGTGGGAGTCGGTGCCGACCAGGGTGTCCGGGTACGCCGTGCCGTCGTTGTCGAAGACCACGCGGGCGAGGTACTCGAGGTTGACCTGGTGCACGATGCCGGTGTCCGGTGGGACGACCTTGAATCCGTTGAAGGCGTTCTGGCCCCACCGCAGGAACTGGTAGCGCTCCTTGTTGCGCTCGAACTCGAGCTGCGCGTTCTTCTCGAACGCGTCCGGTGCGCCGAAGACGTCCACGATGACGGAGTGGTCGATGACCAGCTCGGTCGGCACCAGCGGGTTGATCTTCTTGGGATCGCCACCGAGCGCGACCATCGCCTCGCGCATCGCGGCGAGGTCGACGACGCAAGGAACGCCGGTGAAGTCCTGCATGACGACGCGCGCCGGCGTGAACTGGATCTCGGTGTCGGGCTCGGCGTCGGCCCGCCAGCCGGCGAGCGCGCGGATCTGCTCAGCGCTGACGTTGTGGCCGTCCTCGTTGCGGAGCAGGTTCTCGAGCAGGACCTTCAGGCTGTACGGCAGCCGGTCGCTGCCCTCCACCGCGTCGAGGGAGTACATCGTGACGTCGCGGCCCCCGACGGAAATCGTGGTCTGGGCGCCGAAGCTGTTGTCGCTCACTTGTCGTCTCTCCCTGGTTGCGGCGGACTGTCACGTACGGCTTGTTCGGCGAGGTCGAGGATCGCCTCGAGGTGTTGCACCGGCATGCCGGTGGCCAGCTGCGCGACGAGGCCGTCGTACACAAGCAGCAGGAATGCTGCCAGGGTCTCGATCGGCACGTCGACGCGGACCACGCCTGCGTCGCGCTGGCGGGCGAGCCGGGCCTGGGTTGCGCGGGTGATCGCCCGCAGGTGATGGGCCCAGAGTGCGGCGAAGGCGGGGTCGGTGCGGACCCGGCGTGAGACCTCGAGCTGGACCCCGAGCCAGCCCGCGTCCTTGTCCCGCAGCTTCTGCATGGCGCCCACGAGGCCGAAGTCGTCGACCAGCGTCGCGACCTCTTCGGCGTCCTCTTCGGCGAGTGCCAGGAAGAGGGCGTCCTTGTCGGCGAAGTGGTGGAAGATCGCCCCCCGCGAAAGGCCGGTCTCCTCCTCGAGCCGGCGGACCGTGGCGCCCTCGTAGCCATAGCTGGCAAATGCCCGGCGGGCGCCGTCGAGAACACGGCGGCGGGTGGCCTCCAGGCGCTCCGGCGAGACCTTAGGCACTGCACCTCCCGAGTGAGGCCGGGCTTACCGCCTCAACCGAAACTTACCAAACCGTACGTCCGTCTTGCAATAGCCTGATTGCCGCCTGAGAACCCTCTAGCGTCTTCAGGCGGCAATCGCGGGAGGCGAGCTACGGGATCAGCAGGGTGCGGCCACCGCGTCCTTCGCGCATCCGAGCGAACGCCGCATCGACACCGGTGAGGTCGGTGCGGTCCGTGACCAGTGCGTCGAGATCGAGCAGGCCTTCCCGCCAGGCTTCGATCAGCCGAGGGATGTCGACATCGGGATCGGTCGCGCCGTACACGCAGCCAGCGATCGAGCGCGCGAAGTAGAACAGCTCGAGCGCGCCGAGGTCGACCCGGTCGTCATTGCTGCCCACGCCGACGATGACGGTGCGTCCCCCGCGGCGAGAGCAGCTCCACGCCTGGCGAATCGTCGCGGCTCGCCCTACGCATTCGATCGCGACGTCGACGCCGCGCCCCTCGGTGAGCACGCGGATCTGCTTGGACAGCTCCTCGCCCCCGACGACGAAGTCGGTGGCCCCGCAGCGCGTCGCCAGCTCGTCCTTCTCACGCGAGAGGTCCGCGGCGATGATGCGACCGGCGCCGGCCAGGCGCGCGCCTTCAACGGCGGACAGCCCCACGCCACCCAGACCGAGCACGAGAACCGTCTCGCCGGCGACGAGCCGACCGGTGTTCGAGACCGCGCCCACTCCGGTGAGGACCGCGCAACCGAGCAGCGCGGCGACCTCGAGCGGGATGTCGTCGGGCACCGGGATCAGCGCGGCGGCGGGGACGACGGTCTCCTCGGCGAACGCGCCGGTCCCGATCCCGGGGAAGACCTCGTCGCCGTCGACCGTGGCGTGCGGGTGACGGGATGCGGCCGCCGAGAACTCGCAAAGCCACGGCTCGTCGTGGGTGCAGAACCAGCATTCCCGGCAGGGTGGCGCCCAGTTGAAGACGACGCGGTCGCCAGCGGCTACGCGGGTCACCTCGCTGCCCACTGCCGCGACGGTGCCGGAGCCTTCGTGCCCCAGCACGACGGGGAAGGTCTGGGCCAGCGTGCCGTTGCTGAGCGAGAGGTCGGAGTGGCAGATGCCGGCCGCCGCGATCCGCACGCGGACGTCAGTCGGTCCGAGGTCGCGCAGGACGATGTCGCGAACCTCGTGCTGGCCGTTCGCTTCGCCCAGGACCGCTGCCCGCACCATGTCCGCACCTTAAGTCCTAGGGTCGGGAGGAGTCCGACCGATCTCCTCGACGACAGGAGGCGCCATGCCGACCCGTACCGCCCGTACCGCATGGAACGGCACGCTGCAGGAGGGCTCCGGGCAGGTCGAGCTCACGAGCAGCGGAGTCGGGACCTACGAGGTCAGCTTCCCGAAGCGGGCCGCCGACGAGTCACCCGGCACGACGAGCCCCGAAGAGCTGATCGCCGCCGCGCACGCCGCCTGCTACGCGATGTCACTGTCCAACGAGATCGCCCAAGCGGGTGGCACGCCGCAGGCGCTCGACGTGAGAGCGGACGTCACCCTCGGT
>JAICMG010000072.1 GCA_025929365.1 Frankiaceae bacterium | reverse complement strand
CGGACCGGGCAGTCGTTCAACGGAATGTCCCCGCTGTCAGCCCAGAACGGGATGAGGTCGTTGAGTTCGGACCAGACCTCAGCCGGGATCGGCTCCCAGTCACCGAGATCCGCCGGATCCGGCTCGTCCCAGCCGGGCGGGGTCAACAGCACCGCGCCCCGGGGGTCGAACATACGTTCGAATATAGACGACGGCTACGACAAGATCAAGACCCGATTCACGCGTGCCGCCCGCCTAGATGATCTCGACGGCGACCCGGCCGTCGCCGTCGCCGCGTACGTCGATGTCCGGCTCGCCGAACACCGTGAACAGGTTGCCGGCGCCCGTCTTCTTCAGGTCCTCGCCATGCGCCGGGGGAGGCTTTTGCATTCAAGACGCACGCTCCTGACAACCGCATCGTGGGCGGCGGCCGGTTCGACTCCTCTGTCTTGCTTCCGGTGTCCGACGCCTGGCGGATCTACGGCGAGGGCAACGGGGTCGCGTCGCTGGATGAGATGCGCACGGCGATCGGTCGTTACCGAAAGGCGCCAATTGCACCTGATGAGGATCCGCGCATCGGGTGCGTACTCCTTCGGGAGGTCGTATCTGCTCCAGCTCGCCGATCTGGCCGCTCACGTCCACACGTAGCTCTGCGAACTCACCGCGCATGCTTGCGAACTGAAGGTCGTCGAGAGCCTGCGGTCAGGAGGCGCGAATGGTCGCCGGCTACGGGGTTGCGGGCGAGCTTGCCGTCGATGCCGTCGCGCTGGGGGCGCTCTTCGCGGCGAGCGCGAGCTGCCAGTAGCACAGCGCCCACCCGACGAGCACGCCGATCACGACCGCAAGCACTGCGACGCCGCCTGAGGGCTTGTTCGTCATGACGAACACCACGCCGAGGAAACCCACTGTCGCGGTGTGGCCGACGTACCAGATGAAGGGGTCGCGGGTCTGCGCGCGAAGCTCGCTGGACAGCGGGCCGTTCGGCGCCGCCTCGATGGCGGCGACAAGCTTCTTGGCGTGGGGCGCGAGGAATGCCCCGGCGAGCCCCTCGATGGCGATCAGGGCGATCAGCGCCGTCAGGATCCAGCCGTCGCCGACCTTCCAGTGGTCATCGCCGTGCTTGGGGCTGGCGCCGATCAGCCAGAACCCGAAGCCAAGGATGGCCAGCGCGAAGAACGGGAACAGGGGGTCGAGTCGATGCACGACCCGGGCGATGGGTCGCGCTTCCTCCGCAGTCTCGGCGCGCACCAGCAGATTGAGCGCCGCGTGCAGCACCGCGGCGATCATGAACGTGATGATGACGACGCCGACATGCAGGAACAACGCGACGTTGTACTGAGTGATGTCACCCACGGTTGCCTCCCCGGATTCGAGACAGAGGAAGACTAACGCCGAGCCCTACGAAAACGGCCGATCTCGACGCGTGTTACGCCCACACGGTTGGGCTCGGCGGGCCTGAGGGCGGCTGTGTTACAGCCAGGCCTTCAGCGTCGCGGCGGTGTCGCTGCGGCGAAGCTCGCGCAGCGTGTCGCGCTCGATCTGGCGGATCCGCTCGCGGGTGAGGCCCAGCTCCTTGCCGACCTCGTCGAGCGTGCGCGAACGGCCGTCGTCGAGGCCGAACCGCATCCGCATGACGACTGCCGAGCGCTCCGGCAGGGTCGACAGCACGGAGCGGAGGCGGTCCTGCAGCAGGCCGAAGTCCACGACGTCCGCGGCAACCGGTGCGTCCATGTCCTCGATGAACTCGCCGAACGTGGCGGTGCCGTCGTCGCCGACCGGCGTCTCGAGCGAGAGCGTCTCGCGGCCGTAGCCGAGGATCTCCTCGACCCGCTCGGCGGTCATCTCGAGCACGTTGCCGATCTCCTCGAAGGTCGGCTCGCGGCCGTACTCAGTGGCGAGGTCACGCTTTACGCGGAGCGCCTTGTTGATCTGCTCGACCATGTGCACCGGCACGCGGATGGTGCGGCCCTGGTCGGCGATCGCGCGCTGCAGCGCCTGGCGGATCCACCAGGTGGCGTACGTCGAGAACTTGTAGCCCTTGGTGTAGTCGAACTTCTCGACCGCACGAACCAGGCCGATGTTGCCTTCCTGGATGAGGTCGAGCAGCGTGAGGCCCTTGCCCTGGTAGCGCTTGGCGAGGGAGACGACCAGTCGGAGATTGGCCTCGAGCAGGTGGTTGCGGGCCCGCGCGCCGTCAGCGGCGATGGCCTGCAGGTCCCGACGCATCTTGACCGGGATCTTGGCGATCTCCTTGGCGTCGGCTCGCCGGATCTTCTCCTGCGCGTAGAGGCCGGCTTCGATCCGCTTGGCGAGCTCGACCTCCTGCTCGGCGGTCAGCAGAGCCACGCGGCCGATGTCGGTGAGGTAGACGCGGACGAGGTCCGTCGTCGGGACCTCGTGGTCCCACGTGTCGTCGGCGTCGTCCTCTTCGGCGGCGGCCTCGGCTGCCGGGACCGAGCCCGGCGCGTCCGCGCCGATCGTGATGCCGCGCTTGCGGATGGCCGCGATCACGCGCTTAGCCTCGGCCGGGCCGACGCCCGCCTCGTCCAGCGCCGTCCGTACTTCAGCGAACGACAGCGTGCCTTCCGCGCCGTCGAGCAGATCCTCGACAGCGGCGGGCAGTGCGCCGGCTGTGTCCGGGCGGGCGATCGTGGCAGTGCTCATGGCGTGCGTAAGTCCTCAACTCGTATCGTGGCGGTTCGTTCGCGCATATCTCTCAACGCGCGTGGGGCCGCAAGTGTTCCGCGGCGCGACCGGCCATTCTGCCGCATGGGCAGGCGAATGTCACGCCCGATCTCGTCGGCAGAGGCTGATTCGCGGCAGCAAGTTCTGACTTCATGGCCCGTTTCAGCACGATTTTCGGCGTACCCGTGATCTACGTCACTATCCGCCCGGGGGCGCGTCGGCTCGTCAGCTCCGGCTGACGAACAGCGACTGGGCACCCCTCGCGACGGCGCCGATCTCGTCGTACAGCGTGGATCTGGCCAGGCCGAAGCCGCCCGGATCGATCGCGGTGGCCGCCTCGAGGCAGATCCACTCGCCCTGCGGATACCGCTCGAGATGCGCCGTGAGATCCGGGTTGATGAAGACCCACTCGCCGATCGGCAGCACGTTGGACAGCCCGTTGCCGCAGTCGGCCACCGCCATCATTCGCTGCAGCCCGGTCGGCTCCTCGCCCGCGACCAGCGGGATCCGCTGGCGAAACCAGCACGACGCGGGGCCGGGCTGCAGCCACGAGCCGGCGACGCCGCGCATCTCCATCGTCATCAGGAACGGCGCGGCGAACGACGGGACCGGATCGCAGGCGGCGGGCAGGGTCGGGGCGGGGTCGCCGGGCGGGACCGAGTCGGGCAGGTCCAGCTCGCTCGTGCGGATCCGCCAGGCACGAGCCCGCGCGGCGGGCCGCCCACCGGCGACCAGCTCCGCCTCGATCAGCTCGACGCTGCGGCCCGGGCGCACGACCTGGCTGCTGACGCTGACCGGCCCGACCGGGATCGGGCCGAGGATCTCGACCGCCATCCGTACGACGGTTCCCGGCCACGCCGCGTGGGTCGTCTCGACAGCCCGGGCCAGCAGGGCGGAGGGCGGGCCGCCGTGCTGCAACGTCTTGTCCCACGGCCCGCCGGTCGACTCGGTCGAGGTGAAAGCACCGGATTGCGACGTCGGCAAATAGAACGCCTCGTCCACGGCGGGCACCCTACGCTGCGCCAGTGACCGCGACGCACGCTGTGATCATCGTCACGGTCGGGTTCATCGCGGGCACCGTGAACTCGGTTGTGGGGTCGGGGACGTTGCTGACCTTTCCCACGTTGCTCGCGCTCGGCTACCACCCGGTGCTCGCCAACGTCACCAACACGGTCGGGCTCACGCCCGGTTACGTCACGGGAGCCTGGGGCTATCGCCGCGAGCTCGAGGGACAGCAGCGGCGCGCGCTGAGCCTGCTACCCGCGGCGCTGGGCGGAACGGTCGTCGGAGCGAGCTTGCTCCTTGCGCTGCCCGGCTCGTCCTTCAAGCACGTGGTGCCCTACCTGTTGCTCTTGGCGGTCGGCCTGGTGGCGGTCGGGCCCTCGGTGACCCGCCGTCGTACCGCGCGCGGGGTGATGCGCGAGCATCCCGGCCCGTTCCTGCACGTCGGCACCTTCCTCACCGCTGTGTACGGCGGCTACTTCGGTGCGGCGCAAAGCGTCGTGCTGCTGGGCCTGTTCGGCATCACCTTGGCCGACCGCATCCAGCGGCTCAACGCGCTGAAGACCGTGGTGTCGGGAACGATCAGCCTGGTCGCGGCGCTGTTCTTCATCGCGGCGACCTCGATCGCCTGGGCGGTGGCGGGCTTGATGATCGTCGGCTCGCTGGCGGGGGGCAGCGTCGGCGCAATCCTCGGCCGGCGGCTGCCGGCCGGCATCCTTCGCGCGGCGATCATCGTCGTCGGCACCGCAGTCGCGATCAAGCTCCTCGTCGCCGGATGAGTTGTCAGAACCTCATGCGCCTACAGCCCTACGAGGTTCTGACAACTTTTCTCGGGCCCGTGGTGTCGTTGCGGGTGTGAGGGAGCGCGGATCGGACTTCGATGACTTCGTCATGTCCGCCGCTTCCGGCCTGCTGCGCACCTCCATCGCGCTGACGGGTGACCGCAGCTCCGGCGAGGACCTGCTGCAGGACGTCCTGGAGCGGTTGTACGTCGCCTGGCCGCGAATCGACGACCCGGTTGCCTATGCCCGCCGTGCCTTGGCGAACGCGTCAGCGAATCGCTGGCGCTCTCGCTCGCGGCGACCGGAGAACCCAATGGCTAACGTGCCCGAGCGATCGGTACCTGACCATTCCGATACCCACGACGAACGGGACCGGGTGCGCCGCGCCGTCGCCGCGTTGCCGAGCCGCCAGCGGGCTGTCATCGTGTTGCGATTTCTCGATGACCTGTCCGAGTCCGAGACGGCGCGAACGCTCGGCTGCTCGACCGGGACCGTGAAGAGCCAGGCGGCGCGGGCCCTCGTCTCGTTGCGCCGACTCGTTGCCGAGGGCGATGTGTCGCTTCCGACACCTGATCGGAGAAGCCGATGAACCTCGACGAACAGAGCGTGGTGGATGCCCTCCACGACATCGACGCCACGATTCCGAGTGACCTCGCGAGCCGGGCACGCGCGGGCGGAAGGCGCCGGCTGATCCGCGGCCGGATCTACGCGGCCGCGGGGGTCGTTGCGCTTGCCGCCGTAGCGACTCCAGTCGCGCTGGCCCTCACGTCATCGGGCAAGGCGTCTATCGAGCCGGCGCACCAGCACCTCTATCCCGGGCTCTACGCACCACCGCCGTCGCCCGGCAGCGAGTGCAACTCCGGGACAGCGGGCAAGACCCCCGCGGAGGGGTACTCGGATCTGTTGCTCCTGCCACCCGCGGCTACGGACGCCAGTGCGCTCGTCCGGGCGCAGTCGTGGAACTGTCTGCCGGCGCATGTCGCGCTGACCGCGCTCAAGATGCGAGGCCAGGATGTCGCCGCCGGCCTGGTCGTCGACGGACCGAACGCACCAACTCCCGAGGAGGTCAACCTCTCAGGCCCGGGCGTGCACTTCGCCGGACAACTCGGCCAGCTGGCAATCCGTGGTCGAGCAGCCGCGGAGTACACCTGGCCTGGAGCCGACCACACCGACGTCTACTGGACCGAGGCGGATGGTGGTCAGTGGTTTGCCACCGTGAGCGGAATGCCACGGGCCCAAGCGGTGGACCTGCTCGATCGCATCGACCTGGACTCCCATGCCGGGACGGCCACGCTGCCTGGCGCCGCCAGTGACGGGTGGACCGTCGAGCCGTCAGCCGATGATCCTGCGCGGACCGGGCACGGCGTTGTCTTCGCCAACTGGAGGGACCCGCAGGCACACAAGGTCGACCTCACCGTGATGCAGGGTCCGGACCGGGTCAGCCAGTTCGCCGCGGGCGCGCCTGCCGGTCCGTACGCGATCGCGGGATACGTCGGTCCGATGAAGGTCATCACGGTGCGAGGCCACCGCGCCGCGTATGGCGTGGGCCGGAGCGCGGTGGTGTTCTGGCAGGAGTCGCCCGACGTCGAGGTCTTGATGTCTGTCGAGGGCGCCGACGAGACCGAGATCCAGCAGGTTGCGGAGTCGCTAACCCTCGCCTCGCCGAACGACCCGCGGATCAGTAAGAACTGATCAGCTACTCGAGGTAGTCGCGGAGCTTCTGCGAGCGGCTCGGGTGGCGCAGCTTGGACAGCGTCTTGGCCTCGATCTGGCGGATCCGCTCCCGGGTCAGCCCGAACTCCCGGCCGATCTCATCGAGCGTGCGTGGCTGGCCGTCGGTCAGGCCGAACCGCAGCGCGACCACGGCGGCCTCGCGCTCGGGGAGCGTCTTGAGCACGCTGTCCAGCTCGCGCTGCAGCAGGCCGAAGGACACGACCTCGGCGGCGATCGGCGCGTCGGCGTCCTCGATGAAGTCGCCGAGCTGGCTGTCGCCCTCATCGCCGACGTTCTGCTCCAGCGATACCGGCTCGCGCGCGTAGCCCTGGATCTCGACCACCTTGTCCGGGGTCATGTCGAGCTCTTTGGCCAGCTCCTCCGCCGTCGGCTCGCGGCCGAGATCCTGGAGCATCTGGCGCTGCACCCGGGTGAGCTTGTTGATCTGCTCGACCATGTGAACCGGGATCCGGATCGTGCGCGCCTGGTCGGCCATCGCGCGGGTGATGGCCTGCCGGATCCACCACGTCGCGTACGTCGAGAACTTGTAGCCCTTGGTGTAGTCGAACTTCTCGACCGCGCGAATCAGGCCGAGGTTGCCTTCCTGGATCAGATCGAGGAACGCCATGCCGCGGCCGGTGTAGCGCTTCGCGACGGACACGACGAGTCGCAGGTTGGCCTCGAGCAGATGGTCCTTGGCGCGCTGCCCGTCCGCGATCAGCCAGTCGTAGTCCTTGCGAGCGGTCTTCGCCATCTTGTACTCACCGGCGTCGGCCTGGCGCAGCCGCTCGGCGGCGAACAGCCCCGCCTCTATGCGCTTCGCGAGCTCGACTTCCTGCTCCGCGTTGAGGAGGGCGACCCGGCCGATCTCCTTGAGGTACGCGCGGACCAGGTCGGTCGACGGACCGGCGTTGTCTTCTTCGGCGACAAGCTCGAGGTCTTCCTCTTCCTCGGCGAGCTCGCCCTCGGTGGGCTCGGTGTCGGCGTCGATCGGGGGGAGTGCGGCGGCCTCCTCGGGCGCCTCCGTCATCACGGCCGCACCGGGATCTGCTTCGGCATCGGCGGCCTCCGCCACGACGGCCATCGCCGGCTTGCGGCTACGGCTCGCGCGCTTGGCCGGCTCCGCCGCGGCTTGACGTGCGCTGCTCACGTACTGCCTCTCCCGTGCTCGGTTGTCTCCGAGGGGACCGCCCGCGAGCGGACGGCTCCGCCAGAGTAGCCCGGTTTCCGTCTCCCCTGAGAGGTCGGGCGAATCAACCTCATCCGTACCGCCGAAGGGGCTAATCAGAGGTCGAGCGCGACGTACTTCGTGGCGAGGTACTCCTCGATGCCCTCGGGTCCGCCCTCGCGCCCGAAGCCCGACTCCTTGATGCCGCCGAACGGCGCAGCGGCGTTCGAAACCAGACCGCGGTTGAGGCCGAGCATGCCCACCTCCAGGGCCTCGGTGACGCGAAACGCGCGGCCGATGTCCTTGGTGAACACATACCCGACCAGGCCGTACTCGGTGTTGTTGGCCGCGGCGATCGCCTCGTCATCGGTGGCGAAGGTGGCAACCGCAGCGACCGGCCCGAAGATCTCCTCGCGGAGCAGCTCCGTGCCTGGCGCGATGCCGGACAGCACGGTCGGCGCGAAGAAGTGCCCGCGGTCGCCGACCTTCTTCCCGCCCGTCAGCACGCCGGCGCCCTTTCCCACCGCGTCGTCCACCAGCTCCGCGACCTTGTCGCGCTGGGTGGCATCGATGAGAGGTCCGACCAGTACGCCGTCATCCGTACCCCGCCCGACCGGCATCGCGGCAAGCCGCTCCGCCAGCCGGGCGGAGAACTCCTCGGCGACCGACTCGTGCACGTGGAAGCGGTTGGCTGCCACGCACGACTCGCCACCGTTTCGCATCTTCGCGATCACGGCCTGATCGACCGCATGCTCGATGTCGGCGTCGGCGAAGACGACGAACGGCGCGTTGCCGCCGAGCTCCATCGAGCACTTGATGAGCCGCTTCGATGCCATCGCCATCAGCTTCTTGCCGACCGGGGTCGAGCCGGTGAAGGACATCTTGCGCAGCCGTGCGTCGTCGAACAGCGGCTCGGTCACCCGGCTTGCGCTGCTCGACGTGATGACGTTGAGGACGCCGCCCGGGAGGCCGGCTTCGGTGAGCAGCTCGGCGAGGGCGAGCATCGACAGCGGGGTCTGCTGCGCCGGCTTGACGACCACGGTGCATCCGGCGGCGAGCGCCGGCCCGATCTTGCGGGTGCCCATCGCGGTCGGAAAGTTCCACGGGGTGATCAGCAGGCACGGGCCGATCGGCTGCTTCATCGTCAGCAGGCGCCCGGCGCCACTGGGATTCATCGAGTAGCGGCCATCGATGCGGACGGCCTGCTCGGAGAACCAGCGGATGAAGTCCGACGCGTAGGCGATCTCCGCCCGCGACTCGGCGAGTGGCTTACCCATCTCCAGGGTCATGAGCAGCGCAAGATCGTCGATCCGCGCGTTCATCAGCTCGTACGTGCGACGCAGGATCTCGCCGCGGTCGCGCGGTGGGGTGGCCGCCCAGGCTTCGGCGGCGTCGCATGCCGCGTCGAGTGCGGCGACGGCGTCCTCGGCGGTGCCGTCCGCGACGGCGCACAGCGACTGCTCCGTGGACGGGTCCTCGACGCCGAGGGTGGCGCCGACCGCGCTGTCGCGCCACTTGCCGCCGATGAACAGACCCTTCGGGACCGCGTCGACGACTCGCTTCTCGTCAGCTGCTGTCACTGTCACGTCCTTGAGTCTGCCCGGCACGACAGGGGCGAAGCGACGCTTTCGGTGGCGGGGTTCGTCAGCGCCATGCCTTCGAACGCGTCGGCGTGTTCCGCGGACCGGCGGTCGAGGCCCAGACGCGGCGCCATTCGGCGACCTGCGGGCCGCTGGAGGCAGGTGTCTGTTTCGCGGCCGCCCGCAGCGCGGCGCCGTACCAGTTCGTGGCGTCCTCATCGAGCAGCGTCTCGATCGATGCGGCGACCCGCGCATTGAGCTCCAGCGTGCCTTCGCCCTCCCGCGGCTGGATCGGGCGCCCGTAGCGCACATGGACCGGCGGCCGTCCCGGCCTCGGCCAGCTGCGCCCCTTCGGCATCGCGGCGTACGAGCCTCGAATGCCGACCGGCAGGATCGGGACATTGTGGGTGATCGCCAGCGCCGCGGCGCCCGGCCGGAAGCGCCGGGTCCACCCGTCCGGTGAGCGCGTTCCCTCCGGGAACATCACGATCGACCAACCGTCCGCGATCAGCTTCGCCGGCGTGTCGGACAACCCGTGCCCGTGCCGTTCGATCGGGAACGTCGCAAAGACGAGGGCCGAGCCGATGGCGCGCCACCATGCGTCGAAGAAGTAGTCGGCAGCTGCTCCGACGGTGACCTTGCGTTGCCACCGGGCCGGAAGCGTCGTGAGCAGCAGAGCGGTGTCGAGATGAGAGGTGTGGTTCGCGACGATGACGACGGGTCCCTCGAGGTCGTCGAAGACGTCGAGTCCGTCCACTCGCATCGTCGTCTCGCGATGCATCAACGGAGTCAGCCCACCGCGCAGGATGGCCTCTCGCGCCGCGCGTGCCGGGCGCGACCGCGCCCAGTCGGTCGGGAACTCCCTGCGCTCGCCGAACGAGTGGTGTGGCTCGGCAGAGTGGGGCGGCAGCTTGCGGTGTCCCCATCGCCATCCGCGAGACAGTGACGTGAGGTCCTGCTGGATGCCGGTCATCTGACGTCGGCCAGGAGATGCGGCGGGTTGTGCGTGTAGGTGATCGACGGGCTGCTGCCCACGGTGTCGCGCGCAAGCTCCAGTGCGTCCGCGAAGGTCGATGCCGAGCGCATTCCCATGCGGGCAACCGACCGCCGGTCACCGCCAACCCAGATGACCTGGCCGACGTGGTCGAGAGCGTGCGCGCACCAGTACCACATATAGAAGGGGTGTACGCCGTGGTAGGCGTGTGAGGTCCGGTAGAGGTGGGTGTACCAGGGGTCGGTCGCGTACTGCTGCTCGAACTTCGGGCCGATCACCTTCGGATCGGTGCTTTCGGCCAGCACCTCGTCGAAGAAGTCGACGTAGCTCGGGTGATGCAGCGTCGAGAACTCCCACGGCACGGGGTGGTTGAGGATGATGACGCCGCCCTCACGCACGAGCGGCTTGTTGCGGTACATGTTGAAGAAGTAGCCGAGCCCGAGGCACGCGGCGAGGATCGGGTTCATCACGCTGTTGACGTTGTAGGGGCACAGATAAGGCAGTCCCATGACGAGTACGTCGGCCTGCCCGTCGACTTCGACGAGCTGCTGGCGATGCACGCGCTCCAATGTCTGAGCGTGCACCGGCTCGACCGCCCCGGCGCTGATGCCCGTCACGGCGTACGGCGCTTCCATCCCCTGGAACAGCCGGCGCCGCTGCTTGCTCGGCAGCAGATCGATGCCGCGCTTCGCGCCGAGGAACGTCGCCTGGTCGCGCAGCGACCACTCCCACTCGCGCTTGGTGAGGAAGCCGTACTGCGACGGGAACGCGTCGTTGTTCAGCGTCGTCTCGATCTGGAAGACCTTGACGTGCTCGCCCAGGATCCGGCCCATTCGCCATGCGCTCGAGTGCAGCTCCGAGTGACGAGGGTCCATGAACGATCGCGAGTGGATCATCGTGTGCGCGTTGTGGTGGTGACGGAGCGAGTTGTACGACGCCAGGCCGACCGCCGTGGACTTCCAACCGCCGTCCATCGCGACGAGGTTGACGTTGACGTAGACCAGCAGGTCGGACTCGGCGGCGCGCTTGGAGATCTCGACGTCCTCGCTCTGCTCCGTCGTCCCGAGATGGGCGAGGTTGGCACGGTCCTCGGCATCGAAGTTGTAGAGGTGGTCCGGCCAGAAGGACCGATAGACGCGCTCGCCGACGACGGCCTTGATCTCTGCGCCGGTCATCCGCCGATGCAACGCGGTCGCGACGATCAGCTCCACGTCGTCGACCCCCGCGTCGGCCGCGTGTTGCAGCACGTGCTCGATCACTCGCTGGCGGATGTCGGGCTTGCGCATCGGCGGCAGCGGGAGCGAGAGATCGTCGAAGGCGATCGTGAGCTTCATGCCCGGCCGCAGCAAAGCAGTCAGCGGCTCGCTGTCGATCGGGTTGAGCAGGGCCTGCTCGATGGCCTCGTCGACATCGACCAGCCCAGGCAGGGACTCCGGCGGATAGACGACTCGGCTACCGAGCGGGAACTCCTGCAGCCGGAACGACTCACCGGAATGCATGAGCAGCGGCGGCGTTCGCTCATCCACCGTGAGGACAAACCCCGGCCTGCTCACGATGCTCTCCTTAGATCGAAGGCGACTTTCAAGGTTCCGAGCCGGCCGCCGTCGTGGGCGTGATCGAGTGCTTCGCGCCAGCGGTCGAGCGAGTACGCGACACCGAGCAAGCCGTCGAGCGGCGCCTCCTTCGCGAGACGGATCGCGACGTCGAAGGCATCGGCGGCGCTGGCGTACGCGCCGGTGACGTCGAGCTCACGAAACCACGCCGGGGTCATGTCCACGCCATCTCCGGGTACGCCGGCGAGCACGACGCGGCCACCCGCCCGCACCGTGCGGAGCGCGGTGTCGATCGACGAGCGCGATCCGACCGCGTCGATCGCGACGTCGACCCCGCCCAGCAGATAGGCCTGCCCGCGTTCCGGCTCGAGTCGAAGGGCGCGAGTGGACCGGCGTACCGCTCCCGCGACCTCGGCCGGGGAGACGACGTCGCTCGCGCCGAGCTGCCGTGCGAGGTCGGCCTGCCGAGGGTGTTTCGCCACCACCGTGACATGAGCGGCGGGAGTCAGCTCGCGCAGCGCGAGGGCGGTGAACAAGCCCACCGCTCCCGCGCCGACGACCAGCGCCGAGCCGCCATCGGAGAGGTCGGCCCGCCGGGCAATGTGCACCGCGCAGGCGAGTGGCTCGACGAGGACCGCGCGCTCGTCCGGCAGGTCGTCGGGGACCGCGTGCAGCTGGGACACGTGCGCGACGAGCTCGCCGCTCCACCCGCCGCCGGTGTCGGCGCAGTAGCCGGTCTGCAGGCCGGGAGACAGGTGGCCGACCGTGATCCGGTCGCACCGGTTGCGCGCGCCTGCTTCGCAGGCTGCGCATGGTGTGAGGCCTCTGGCCTCACACGACAGGATCGGGTCGAGCACCACGCGGCTCCCGGCGGGTACGCCGGGTGCGTCATCGAGGGTCTCGCCGACGACCTCGTGCCCGGGCACGAACGGCATCGACACGAGCGGCGTGAAATAGAGAGAGGTGTGTCCGGACAGCGTCGCGAGGTCGCTGCCGCAGATCCCGGCCAGTCGGGGCCGCACCCGGACCCAACCGTCGCCGGGATGCCGCGGCCCCTCGCGGTGGACGAGCCGCAACGGCGCGAGCGGCCCGGCGAGCAGACCGGGGACGCGCGGGCCGATCGCGCGCGCGGCGACGTAGCGGGGGAGCGAGCGGTAGACCTCGAGCGCGGAGATCATCTGGCGGCCACCAGCGCTTCGCGCTTCGGCGCCGTTCCGGCGTGCCACAGCTCGACGGGCCACCTTTCCTTTCGCGCTACGCGCGAAAGGACGACATCGGGGTCGATCGCCACGGGATGGCCGACAGCTCGAAGGAGGGGGAGGTCGCTCGCGGAGTCGGCGTACGCATAGCTGGCGGCGAGATCCCACCCGGCCTCATTCGCCCGATGGCGCAACCACGAGGCCCGCGACTCACCGACGAGTGGTGGTCGTTGCAGGAGACCGGTGCAGCGCCCGCTCGCGTCGACCTGCAGCTCGGCAGCGACGATCTCGTCGAACAGTGCGGCGATCGGCCGCGTCAGCGGTGTGATCGCACCGGTGACCAGGACCAGCCGATGTCCCGCGGCGCGATGCTCGCGGATCGCGCGCACCGCCGCGGGCGCGAGCCGGGTCAGCATCGAAGCCGTCAGCTGCTCGTCGACGATCCGCTCCAGCTCGGCGACCGAAGCGCCTTCGTACCGCCGGTAGACCATGCGCAGGAACGCCGACCGGTCGCGCCGCTCGGTAGCGAGCCATCGCGGCAACGCGCGGGCGACCTCGCCGACCTCGCGGGCCTTCGCCGCGAGCCCGAGCTCGGGCAGCCGCAACCCGAGGTAGGCCTCGACGACGTTGCTCGACAGCAGCGTGCCGTCCATGTCGAACACCGCCACCACATCGGGCTGGTCGAGGTGGATGGTTCGCGTCGGCTCCGGCCTCGGGCCGCGCATCGCCTGCAGCGTCGTCATCGGCGTGACGACCGCCGGCACGTGGACGTCCTGCAGGTAGTGCCGCCAGTCGATCACGGTGACGTCGAAGCCGAACCGCTCCGCGTCATCCGGGTGCAGCGCGCTGTGCAGCGCGAAGGTCGCATCGTCGGTGAAGTGCAGCTCGGCTTCGGTGTAGGGCTGGTAGAGGTCGAAGTAACGGCGCAGGAACTCGATGCGGCCCTTCTGGCGATCCAGGGACTTCGCCCAACCGCGGGTGCGGTTCGACCGCGGCATCGATGTCACGACACGGTCAGCCGTGCGTTGCGCGCGCTCCGCGATGCGGATCAGCTGGCCGACCCGCGCGGAGCCGGGCCAGTTCCACTGCGGGACCTTCACCTCGCCGCGGTCGCGCTGAACCATGGGGTGCTCGATGAAGTACTCGCGCACGAGCTCGTAGAGACGGCCGAACCGCAGCGGGTTCCTCGCTCCGGAGCAGATCGTGTAGTACGCCGGTTCGCCCGGCTCGGGGGTCTGCGCCGCAGCAGCGAGCGTCGCGTTGACGACGAGGTCGACCGGGATCACGTCGAGCACGCCGTCCGGGATCGCGGGGAACTCCGGCAGGTCCCCGCGGCCGAACGCGAGGATGATCGGCTCCGCCATCTTGAAGCCCTGGATCCAGCCGGGGAACGGCTGCTGCAGGGCGCTTTCGATGATGCTCGGACGCAGCACCGTGACCGGGAGGTGTCCGGCCGTCTCCTCGACCGCCCGTTCGGCCATCGCCTTGGTGAACGTGTAGCAATCGGTCCAGCCGAGGCTGCGGCCTCGTTCACGGCCGGCATCGACCAGCGCCTTCGCGACCCACGCCGCCCGGCGCTTCTCGGCTTCCGCGGAGACCGACGTCGCGCCCGTCACGTCGTGCTGCTTCTCGGCCTCGCCGCTGAACTCTGCCAGCCGCTCGGCGGTGCGGCTGTCGAGCTCGATCCGGTCGCGCAGCTGCGAGGCGAGCTCGGCCTCGTACTTCCAGTCGACGTTGTGGTCGAGCCGGCCTTCACGGATGTGGCCTTGCTGTCGTCCCGCGACGTACGCCGTGGACACATGGACGTAGTGCGGTCGGGCCCCGCTCGCCTCGATCGCGGCGAGCAGGTTGAGCGTGCCGTGCAGGTTCGTCGCGAACCCTTCATCGATCGGCGGGTCGAACGAGACCTCGCCGGCACAATGCACGACCACGTCGATGTCGGCCGGCAGGGCCGGGATGTCGTCGAGATCGCCCGCAAGGATCTCGATCCGGTCGCCGATGAGCGTCCCGATGGCCTCGTCGCCGTCCCGCTCGCGCAACCGGCCGAACGCCGCGCCGCGGAGCAGGTTGGCGACGCGCTCCTCGGCGCTGATGCCGCCCCGCGGGCGAACCAGCAGCACGACGCGCGTGTCCGGCAGGTCGAAGAGCACTCGTTCGAGCAGCGCTTCACCGACGAACCCCGTGGCGCCCGTGACGAGGATTCGCCGTCCCGCAAGGGCCGCCGAAATCGGCGGATTGGTCATGACTTGGCATCCTAGGAGGGTGGGGACCTGGGCGATGAGTGAGCGGGCGGAGCTGGTTGAGCTGTTCCGGCAGCTCGGACCCGATGCGCCGACGGCGTGTACGGGATGGACGACGGCGGATCTCGCGGCTCATCTGTATGTCCGGGAACGCCGGCCGGACGCGGGTCCGGGCGTCGTGGTCGGTGGCCCGCTGGCGGCGCACACCGAACGCGTGATGGCCAGCGTCCTGCGCGTGCACACGTACGACGACGTCGTGGCGCGGGTCGCCGCAGGCCCGCCGCTGTTGTGGCGCCCGCTCGACGAGCAGGTCAACCACTTCGAGTACTTCGTGCACCACGAGGACGTCCGCCGGGTCAACGGTGGCGCCCCGCGTGATCTTCCCGCCGAGCAGGAAGCCGCCATCTGGAGCCGGTTGCGGCGATCGCTGCGCATGGCGCTGCGACGCGCGCGCGGCATACAGGTGGAGGTCGTCGCGGAGAACGGCGGTCGCGCCGTCGTCGGCGGTCGCGGTCCGACCGTGCGGATCACCGGGCCGGTCGGCGACATCCTGCTCTACACGTTCAACCGCAAGGACATCGCTGCGGTCGAGCTGACCGGTGACGACGAGGCCGTCGCCTCGCTTCGGGAGGCTCGGCTCGGCCTGTAGGCCCACCGGCAGCGCCTCTGACTAACCTGTTCGCCATGAATGCAAAGGTGACGGGGGCGATCGCGGATCGCTTCGACGAGGTGCTCACTCCCGAGGCGATTGCGTTCGTCGCCGACCTTCAGCGGAAGTTCGGCCCGCGTCGCGCCGAGCTGCTCGAGCGGCGCCGGGCGCGTCGCCAGCAGGCGGCCGACACCGGAAAGCTGGACTTCCTCGAGGAGACCAAGGAGATCCGCGAGGACGACTCGTGGCGGGTCGCTGCGCCGGCCGACCTGGTCGACCGCCGGGTGGAGATCACCGGGCCCACCGAGAAGAAGATGCTCGTCAACGCGCTCAACTCCGGCGCGAAGGTCTTCATGGCCGACTTCGAGGATGCCAGCGCCCCGACCTGGTTCAACAAGGTGCAGGGCCAGATCAACCTGATCGACGCCATCGAGCGGCGGATCGACTTCACCTCCCCCGAAGGCAAGAGCTACGCGCTCAACGAGAAGGTCGCGACCCTCATGCCGCGGCCGCGCGGGTGGCATCTGCCCGAGAAGCACGTGCTGGTTGACGACGAGCCCATGAGCGGAGGTCTGTTCGACTTCGGCCTGGTGATCTTCCACAACGGGCAGCGGCTGCTCGGCAAGGGCACGCGGCCGTACTTCTACCTGCCGAAGATGGAGTCGCACCTCGAGGCCCGGCTGTGGAACGACGTCTTCGTGCACGCGCAGGAGGCGCTCGGCCTCGACCGCGGCACGATCCGCGCGACGGTCTTGATCGAGACCATCCCTGCCGCGCTGGAGATGGAGGAGATCCTCTACGAGCTGCGCGACCACTCCTACGGCCTGAACGCCGGTCGCTGGGACTACATGTTCTCGATGATCAAGACCTTCCGCGATCGCGGCAAGGAGTTCCTCCTGCCGGACCGCAACAGCGTCACGATGACGGTTCCGTTCATGCGCGCGTACACCGAGCGGTTGGTGCAGACCTGCCACAAGCGCGGTGCCTTCGCGATGGGTGGCATGGCGGCGTTCATCCCGAGCCGCAAGGACCCGGAGATCAACAAGGTCGCGCTGGAGAAGGTCGCGGCGGACAAGAAGCGGGAGGCCAACGACGGCT